>JAITNG010000040.1 GCA_031290595.1 Oscillospiraceae bacterium | reverse complement strand
AAAAACGCCGCAAGGAGGAGGACGAAGACGCAGCGTGAGCTGCTACGCGCCCCCTCCCGCAAAGATGAAGCCTGAAAAATAACGTGAGCGCCCCTTTGGTGTATGCCGGAGGGGCGCTTGGGGTGGGGGGATTTATACTATTCCGCTATTAAAAGCAGTGTTCTGTTTTTTGGCACTGGGATAAAAGCTCCGGGCGACTAGCAATGCCAATCTCGGGTTGGAGAGAGGTGTATTGTAACCCCGGCGCGTTCATAGCGCTGCCCTATCAACGACTTGCGAATTCCCGCAACGTTTTTCCCGGCTCATAGCCCCCAACGCAGGTTTTTGCTCCACTTTCCTTGGCGATTATGAATCGGGTATACCCTCTGTTTTGTGAACATGGCGTTGAATAGGGCAGCACTATTAGTGCGCCGGGCAACCTAAAAACAGCAATCCAACCCGTGTTGGCATTAGAAGTCGCCCGGAGCTTTAAAATAACGCTTTTAATTGAGGACCAGTATTAAAAGCCCCGGCGTAGCCATGCCGCGCCGGGGTGGAAAATACCCCTTTTAATTTTGGCAAGCATTGCGGAGGGGAACAACGTAAACGGCCTTTGGCCGGACTTTTGCAGGGCGTGCCTCGGGCGCGCCGGGGTTTTTTAATAACGCCTCGCCTCAAGCGGAACATGCGATGATTTTTTATTGCGGAGCAGTATCAGAACCCTGGACACGGCAAGCCATGTCCCTACAAGGCCGCATGAAAATACAAAAGCAACGAACGCTGCGCAAACCTACCGGCGGCTGCGCCACAGGCGAGAAAAAGCCCAACAGCCCGGAGCTTTTGGCTCCGGGCTGTTGGGTTGAAGGGTTTGTATGAAGCAAAATGGAGAAAGCAAAATTTTTTTGAAACAGGCGCTCCAAAAGTGGAACCCGGTGCGCTGTTTCTGTGTCTATATAATAACACATATACTGCAAGCTGTCAAGGGATTTTTTCAAAAAAAGTTACCTGCATCCTTGCGGGCTGCTTTTATTGACAATTTTCCGGGAAAAAACAGGGAAAAAGCAGCAGGGGAGGCAAAAACACTTCGCGCACGGCGCATGAATTGTAAAAGTTGCCGGGGAACGCCCACTTGCATTTTACTTGCGTTTATGGTATTATGGAGATAGTATAGGCGAGCCGTTTACTGTTGATACGTTAGGGGGATCCAAAAAATGATAGAATTTTTGCAAAAGGTGTTGGCGCAATTTTTGGCGGCGCTGATGGCGTTGTTTGGGCTTTCGGCAGGGCAGGGGAGCTTGCTGCCGCCGGGGGCGGATGTTGTGCCGCTCGCGCAAAGCGAGAGCGCTGCGCTTTGGGCGGCGGCGGAGCTTGCCACCCTGGCGGTGGATTGGGCGGCGGATGATGTGGCGGCTCCGGCGGCGCCCGGCAAATTGACGCCGCAAAGCCTACCGGCTTCCGGCGGTAACTTCGGCTTCCAGCTCTATGAGGGGCGTGCGATCAGTATTTATGAAACGCTGGAAGGCGTGACTACAGCGGGGTTTGACGCCGCATCGCTACCGGCGGCCTCGCCGAACTACGTTCCCTATGTCGTGAACCTTTCCCCCGGGGATTATCTGGTTTATAGCCGGGCGATTGCGGGTTCCAACGGCTCCAGCCCCAACAGCACCGATCTTGCGGAAATCGGGAAGCTGCTCCAGCCCCAGGTGCAGGCGGCGCTGGAAGCCTTTGGCCGCGATTACCCTGAGGTGTTTTGGCTGGCCTACGGCGAAGGCGGCACTACGTTTGTGCCCGATGGCGCCGCCCAGGTCAACGGCACCACGCTCACCATCACGATCCAAAGCGTGGAACTGCGGCTGCGCACCAAAACGGCATATGCGGGGCGGGTGAGCGCAAGCGCCGCGCTGCTGGCGCAGGAAGTCGCGCTTTTGACCCCGCCCCCGGCGGCGGGCGTGACCCGGCAGGAGGCGGTGCGCGGGTTCCACGATGCGATCATTGCCCGCGTCGGTTCCCGCATTGAATATTTCAGCGACCGGGCGGATGACGCGACCGGGCCGCTGCTGCGGCAGTTTGCGGGCGGCGATGTTGCGCCGTTCGGCTCCGCGACGGGCTTTGCCAAGGCGTTCAAGCTGCTCTGCGATTCTGCCGGGATCCCTTGCGTGATCATATCCGGCATGCGGAGCTACCCCACTGAGATGCCCCACACCTGGAACGAGGTGCAGATGGAAAACGGCCTGTGGTATGCGGTGGATGTGCTGTTGGACGACGGCTATTCCGTGGCGGGCGAGCTGACCTATTTTGAGTATTTGCTGGCCGGGGGCAACACGGTGGATTTTTCGTTTGGGGGCGAGCGTTTCAATGATTCCCACTTTCAGGCGAGCGGATATAGCGGATATTTTACGAACAACAAATATTTTATGTTTTCCTACCCGCCGCTTTCGCCTGTGCGCTACACCGCCGGGCTGGAGCTTGCGCCGCTGGAAAATGCGCTGGAACTGGCGCTGCCCTACCCCGCGTATTGCTACACCGCTGCGAGCGTGAGCGCATTTGAAGCCGCGAAGCAGGCCGGGCTGGCGCTGCTGAGCGACCCGACGCTCAGCCAGGCGGATCAGGAGGCGGTGGATAACGCGGCGGTGGCGATTGTGGTGGCTTTCAGCGCGCTTGCGCCGCTGCCGGTGCTGCGCGCCCGCGCCAATGCACAGGCGACGGTCAGCTTTGCGTATCATCAAATCACGCTTTCGCGCACGGGGGTCACGCCCGCCGTGCTGCTGGCGGAGGAAGTGGAATCCGGCATTGCGGGGGCGCAACTCAGCGTCACGCCGGCCGCCCCCGCCTTCACCTATGTTGGCACCGGGGCGAAGGTCACGGTGCAGTGGACGGCCGACGGCCAGCCCTGTGCGCAGGTGTATACCGTCCTCCTGCTGGGCGACACCAACGGCGACGGCCTGGTCAATTCGGAGGACGCCCAATCGGTCAGCGGCATCTTTACCTTTAGTGAAGGCGGTGGCATAGCGACGATCACCGATGTGGATGAAACCCGCGCGTCAGGCGTGGTTACGCTGCCGGAATACACGCCGGGCGGGTCGCTGGTGGTGGGCGTCGCCCCCGAAGCGTTCCTGTTCTGCAACGATATTACGCAGCTGATCCTGAGCGATTCGATCACCGGCCTGGGGACGCGCTGCTTCTACTTCATGGACGGGCTGGAAAAACTGACCCTTGGCGCGGGCGTGACGGAGCTGCCGGAGGACATGTGCTTCATGAACACCCACTTGCGCGAAGTTGTGTTCCGCGGCGACGTGGTGACCATCGGCAGGCGTGCCTTTGGCGAATGCCCGGTGCTGCAAAGCGTGGTGCTGCCCGCCAGTGTGCAGAGCATCGGGCGCGAAGCCTTTGTTGGCTGCGTCAGGTTGCAGTCCGTGATCCTGGTCGACGGCCTCCAGAGCATCGGCGTCAACGCCTTCCAGCGCTGCACCCTGCTGGGCGATATTGTGGTGCCCAATTCCGTCACCGAAATCGGGCGCGGCGCGTTCAGCAACTGCCCGGAAGTCGTGCTGGTTTGCGGCTTTCAATCCGCCGCGTACCAGTTTGCCCGGCAATATACCGTCAATTACCGCCTGATACTCGTTCTGCAGGAACTGCGCATCCTCAAGCAGCCCAATAAGCTGATCTATTTCACCGGCGATGCTTTCAACCCGCAGGGCATGGAGGTGCGCGCCATCTATGATAACGGCGGCGAGGTTGTGCTATCCGCCGCCAGCTACCAGGTCGAAGGCTTTTCGACCGAGCAGCCCGGCCAGTTGACGGTCACGCTGCGCTACCAGGGGAAGACGGTTTCGCTCCAGATCCGCGTCTATGATTTTCAATATAGCCTGATTGAGGGCAACAGCGAGGTGATGGTGACCGGCTACGTCGGCCGCACAGCGGATGCAGTGATCCCCGCCGAAATAGAGGGCAAGCCGGTGACGATGGTGGGCGCGGCCACATTTTCCGTGCGCAGCGACGTCACTACCATTGCGTTTGCGCCCTCTGTTGCGAGCATCCAAACCGGCGCATTTGATGGCGCAACCGGCCTGCAAGCCTTTGAAGTTGCCCAGGGCAACGCCGCGTTCAGCGCGGGCGGCGGGTTGCTCTATGATGCTGCCGGAACCCGCCTGATCGCGTACCCCACCGGGCGCAGCGCCGCCGCCGTCACCTTGCCGCCGCAGGTGACCAGCGTCGCCCCCCACGCTTTTGCGGGCTGCGCCGCGCTGGAACAGCTTTCCACCGGGGTGAACGCCGCCGCCTGGGTCGCCGGAGCCATTTTTGATTGCCCGAACCTGACCTTGCTGGTGTATCCCCTCACCACTGCGCACTTCTATGCCCAGCAGGATGCGATCCCCTTCCAGCTGGTCAGCACGGCGGAAGAGCTGCGCATCACCCCCCCGGCCAAGCAGCATTATATAGTCCGCGAGCCGCTGGATACCGAAGGGCTGTTGGTGCAGCTGCGCTATGCCGACGGCGCCGTTTACACCGTTCCTTCCGGCTTCACCCTCAGCGCTTTCAACAGCAGCACATCCGGCACAAAGACCATCACGGTCACGTTCCAGGGCTTCAGCGGCACGTTTGAAGTGACTGTGGCGGAAACCGACAACCGCGTCTACCGCTACACCGTCCTCCCGGATGGCACGGCCAAACTGACGCGCTACCTTGGCACCGGCGGCGACCTTGCCGCCCCCGCCTCCATTGACGGTTACACGGTCAGCACGCTGGGGCAGAGCCTTTATGACGGCGTGACTTCCATCAACAGCCTGATCCTCCCCAATACGGTGACGACGATTGAAAGCCGCGTCTTCGCGGGCTGCACCCATATGACGCACATCACCTTGCCCGAAGGTCTGCTTTCCATCGGGGACGAGGCTTTCTCCCGCTGCACGGCGCTGGCTTCCGTCGCCCTGCCAGGCACCCTGGATTCCGTGGGCGCATACGCCTTTGCCGATTGCACCGGCCTGCAAAATCTTGTCCTCCCGGAAGCTCTTGCGTATGCAGGTTCCTACGCGTTTTCCGGCTGCACGGCGCTGCAAACCGTATCCATCGGCAGTGCGCTTGCGGAACTGGGCAACTACGCCTTCACCGGCTGCACCGCGCTGCAAAACGTGCAGGTCGCCGCCGCGAACCAGGCCTATAGCGATAACGGCGGCATCCTGCTCAACAAGGCGGGCGATACCCTCCTGCGCTACCCGCAGGGGCGCAGCGATTCCAGCTACACCGTCCCGCCGGAAATCACCTCCATCGGCCTGGGCGCGTTCAGCGGCGCACAACTGAGCAGCCTTTACATCTACCGCACCGTCAGCAGCATCGCTTCCACCGCCATGAGCGGCGCAAGCGCAGCCCTGCTGCTCTATTGCTACCGCAACAGCGCCGCGCATGTTTTTGCGCAGCAATACGGCGTTATGTTCCAACTGCTCCCGAACCCGCAGCCCACCGGCATTGCGCTTGCAGCCCCCCCGGCGCAGCTCGCCTATTATGCGGGCGATGCGCTGGATTTAACGGGCATGGTGGTGCGCGTCGATTACCCGGACGGCACATCGGAAGAACTGCGTTCCGGCTACACCGTCACCGGCTTTGATTCCTCGCCCCTGCCGGAGGGCGTGAGCACACGCACCTGCACCGTCACCGTCGCCTATATGGGCTGCACCGCGAGCTTCACCGTGACGGTCGAAGACGTTGCGGGTACCGAATTCACTTACAGCCGCAATGCGCAGGAAGAGTTGACCATCACCGGCTACACCGGCAGCAGCGCCGTTTTGCGCATCCCCGCCATGGCAAAAGCGCCGGGGCAATCGTCGCCCCACGCCGTCATCGCCATCGGCGCGGGCGCGTTTGAAGGCTGCCAGACCATCACCAAGGTGATCATCCCGCCAACGATCCGCAGCATCGGCGCAAACGCTTTCCGCAATTGCGCATCGCTTGCAGAAGCCACCCTGCCCGCGAACCTCACCGCGCTGCCCAACGAACTCTTCAAGGGCTGCACGGCGCTGGCAAGCGTCGCCCTCCCCACCGCATTGCTGACCCTTGGCGAAGAAGCGTTTTCCGGCAGCGGGATCAAATACCTGCCCCTGCCGGAGGGGCTGCAAACCATCGCGGCCATGGCCTTCTATAATATGCCGGAACTCAAGCACCTCTCCCTCCCCGCCAGCGTCGCCAGCATCGGCACAAGCGCCTTTGGCAGTTGCCCCGCCCTGCAAACGGTGTTCTTCGGCAACGCCGCGCCCACCATGGCGTTCGGCGCGTTCGGTTCCGGCAGCAACGCCCGGGGCATTGCCCCCGCGGGCGGCGCCGTCGCGGCATACCTGGAAAGCGCCGGGCAACTTAGCGTCCTTTACACCGTCAGCGGGGATTGGGCATACGGCAACTGGTCCGGGATGACCGGCGCCCGCATTGCGGCCTACCTTGGCGCGGACCCGCAGGTGGAACTGCCCGAAACGCTGGGCGGCGTGAGCATCGTCGGCGTGATGCCCCACGCCTTCTTCAACAACCAGGCGCTCCAGAGCGTCAGCGTCCCCGCGTCTTACATCGCCTTGGGCGCGGGCGCTTTTGCCCTCTGCGCGGGGCTGGAACGCATCACGGTCTACAACAGCAAAACCAGCTTCAGTTTTGGCGACATGGAAGTCTTTTATGGCGCTCCCCTCGTCACCCTGGAAGGCTTTGAAGGCTCGCGTGTGCAAAGCTATGCCACGCAAAACAACCTGCCCTTCCTCCCCCTGCGTGTGGAGTATTTCCACTTTGTGGATGGCGTGAACCCCTTCCAGGTGCAGGGCGAAACCGCCGAGCGTCACCGTATGATCTCCGGCTTCACCGCCGATTATGATACCCCGGACAAGGCACGCGCGGCCTTTGAACTGGCCGAAGGCGAAACGCTGGTCTTCTGCAAAGTGGATGGCGTAACCGCCCTGGGCGAAAACGCCCGCATCGGCAGCGGCACGCAGATTCAGCTCTGGGATGCATACGGCCAGTTGGCGGATGTGCTTGTCGCGGTCTATTTTGGCGACGCCAACGGCGACGGTTTATCTGACGCACGGGATGCTGCGATCCTACAGGCCTATTTGGCGGGCATGGTGACACAGGCCGCTTTGCACCCGGCGATGTTCCTGGCGCTGGACGCCAACCGCGACGGCCTGCTCAACGAAACCGATTTTGTCTGGATGGCCGACAGCGGCCTGGGCAGCCGAAAAATCCCCCAGGAAACCACCTGGTAAACTTTTTGGCGGCTGTGCCGCTTTCAGATTGAAAGTGCTATAATTGACAGGGGAGATAGATCGTCTATTTGGCGGTCTATCTTCTTTTTATATTTTGACAACGAGCAAATATATTGAAAAAATGAGCGTTTATGAGATAAAAAGAGCATTGCGGGCGTAAACTTGAAAAATCCAAAAAAGTGCTTGACTTTCCCCGCTTGCTATGGTATTATACTTGGGTATGAATATGAAAATACAGTTCGGAGGTAATCGGAATGTCCACCTTTATGCCAAAGCCGGGCGACATCACCCGCAAGTGGTATGTGCTTGATGCTGCCGGGAAACCCATGGGGCGCGTTGCGGCGCAAGCGGCAACCCTGCTGCGCGGGAAGCACAAACCCCTGTTCGTTCCCCACGTCGATTGCGGCGATTTTGTCATCATCATCAACGCCGCGCAAACGGTGTTGACGGGCAAAAAACTTGAGCAAAAAAAGTACCAGCGCCATACGGGGTACATCGGCCACCTGAAGACGACCGGCTACAACACCCTGATGAAGACCCGCCCGGATTTCGCCGTGCAGTTGGCGGTGAAGGGGATGCTGCCCGACACAACGTTGGGGCGCAAAGCCTTGACCCGCTTGCACATCTATGCCGGCGGCGAACACAACCAGCAGGCGCAACAGCCTGAAACCTGGGAACTTTAAGAAAGGGGTTAGATCATTATGTACGATACCGTACCGTTTTTTTATGGCACCGGCCGCAGGAAGAAATCCGTCGCCCGCGTGCGCGTTTATCACGGCGAAGGCAAAGTCACGGTCAATGACCGCGATATTGATGATTATTTTGGGCTCGAAACCCTGAAGCTCCTGGTGCGCCAGCCTTTGGCGCTGACCGAAACCGAAGGCAAGCTCGACATCGTCTGCCGCGTGGCAGGGGGCGGCGTTTCCGGCCAGGCCGGTGCAATCCGCCACGGCCTTTCGCGTGCGCTGCTGCTTTATGACCCCGAACTTCGCCCCGTTCTCAAAAAGGCGGGCTTCCTCACGCGTGACCCGCGCATGAAGGAACGCAAGAAGTACGGCCTCAAGGCTGCCCGCCGTGCGCCGCAGTTCAGCAAGCGCTAATTCCCCGCACGCTATTTCACATTTTACGCTTTCCAGAAAGGATCGCTTTGCTATGAAACGTACTTATCAGCCGAAAAAGCTGCACCGCAAGAAGGAACACGGCTTCCGCAAGCGCATGGCCGACCGCAACGGGCGCAAGGTGCTTGCCCGCCGCCGCGCCAAGGGGCGCAAGCAATTGACCTATTAACCCCATGAAGTTGGAAACTTTGACGCTCAACGGGGATTTCCGCCGCGCCTATGGCCGGGGGAAATCCCAGGCAAACGCCGCGCTGGTGACCTATGCGGTCAGGAACCGCGCGGGCGCGAGCCGCTATGGCATCACAACAAGCAAAAAAATTGGCTGCGCCGTGGAACGCAACCGTTGCCGCCGCGTGATCAGCGAAGCGCTGCGCACGCTGGATGTGTCTACCCAGGGCAATTGGGATCTTGTGTTCGTTGCCCGGACGAAGACGAAGTTCATCAAAAGCACCCGCCTACAGGTGATCCTGCGCGGGCAGCTGGAGGCGATGGGGGTCATCCCCGGCAGGAGAACACCATGATGCAGCGCGTTTTGCTCCGTTTGCTGCGCTTTTATCAGCGGCGGATTTCCCCGCTCTTCCCGCCCATGTGCCGCTATTACCCCACCTGTTCCGCCTACGCGGTGGAAGCGGTGCAGGTGCATGGCGCGTTCAGGGGCAGTTTCCTGGCGCTGCTGCGCTTTTTGCGCTGCAACCCATTGTTCCCCGGCGGTTACGATCCCGTGCCGCCAAAAAATTCTTTTAGGTAAATAGGGGAAGCAGGCGTATGTACGAAAAACTATACGACATCCTGGGGTTCCTTTTTGGGCCGGTGATGTATGCGATCTTCAGCATTGTTGGCAACTACGGTGTGGCGATTATTCTCTTCACCCTGTTTTGCCGTTTGCTGATGTTGCCCACCGCCGTTTCGCAGCAAAAAAATATGGCCAAGAACCAGCGGATGCAGTTCAAGATGCGCAAGATCCAGGAGCGTTACAAGGACGACAAGCGCCGCTTGCAGGAAGAAACCCAGGCGTTTTATAAGCGCGAAGGCTACAACCCCATGAGCGCGGGCTGCTCCGCCTCTATGATGCTCCAGTTCCCGATCATCTTCGGCCTTATCGCCGCGATTTACCGCCCGCTGCAATATACCGTTCGGTTGGGCGACCAGGCGCGCGCGGTGATTCATGCGCTGGTGGATACCCTCGGTGCGGAGGCGGGTTCCAAGTCGAGCCGCTATGGCACAATGTGGCAGCTCAGAGCCGTTTCGCATTTTTCTGATTTTAAAGCGCTGATGTCGCCGGACGGCAACATGCAGCTTTCGGATAAAATGCTGGATACGCTGAGTTCGCAGGATTTCGACGCCCTCAAGCAGCTGGTTGCCAGCGGCGACCTTACATTCACGGAAAAAACGACGCAGGCCATCGCCGACGCGGCGGCCGAGCTGAGTGGTTATACGCCAACGGTTGGGGCGACGCCCCTCAAGCTCCTGGGCGAGCAGCTGGTCGCGCTGGGCAAAGACGGCTTTGCGGCGCTGACTGCGGAAGCCTCCTACGCCGCGGGCGATATTATGGGCAAAATTGAGGATTTCACCCACCACTTCAACCTGGGGGCGCTGGATCTCGGCGTGATCCCGCAGGAACACGGCGGTTGGTATATTTTGATCCCCATCCTTGCCGGGCTTGCCTCCATGGCCAGCTCGCTCTTCACCTACATCCGTTCCCGCAAGCAGAATCCGACCCAGGCAAAGAACCCCATGATGGGCTGCATGACCTTTGGTATGCCCCTGTTTTCGGTGTTCCTGGCCTTTCAATTCCCTGCGGGCGTCGCTATTTATTGGATTGTATCCAGCCTGATCGCGTTTTTGCAGCTTGTGGTGCTTTCGCAGACCCATAAACCGGCCAAGATGCTGGCCAAGCTGATGGTGGAAGAAACCATCCAGCGCCGCAGCAGGGAAAACAGCCGCAGGCGAATCAACGAGCGGCAATAGCTGCTTGCTATAGTATAAAGGAGGGATTCCTATGCTCAAGGAAGCCATCGCGACAGCAGCTACGCTTGAAGCGGCCATTGAGGCTGCCAAGTTGGAGCTGAAAGCGCCGGAAGACACCGACGTGCAAACCGAAATCCTCGAAACCCCCACCAAAAAAACATTGGGGCTCTTCGGCGGCGCACCGGCCAAGGTGCGGTTGTATTATGAAGAATCCGAATTCGCGCGGGCGGAAAATTATTTGCGCGATATTCTGCGCTGCATGGGCGTGCAAGCCAACGTCCTCACGGTTGAAGAGGATGAGGGCGTGCGCTTTTCGCTGGATTGCGCGGAAGACTACGGCTATGTCATCGGCCGCCGGGGCGAAACCCTGGACGCCCTGCAATACCTGACGCGCCTTGTCGTCAGCCGCAACGCGGAACAATACCACCGCGTCAGCGTCAACGTGGGCGACTACCGCGAGCAGCGGGAGCTAACCCTGCGCGAGCTTGCCACCCGCACCACCGGGAAGGTCAAGAAGTTTGGCAACAACATCACCCTTGCGCCCATGAGCGCCTACGACCGCCGGATTATCCACACGGTGGTGCAGGAAACCGAAGGGGTCAATTCCTTTTCGGTGGGCGAAGGCAGCGACCGCCGCGTGGTGGTTGCGCCGGATGAAAAATACCGCAAGCCGAACAACAGCCGCCCCGGCGGCGGATACAACAACGGCCGCCGCGACGACCGCTTCAGCGGCAACCGCAACCGCTTCAACGATGACCGCCGCCCCAGTGGCGACCGCTTTAACAACAACAACGGCAGCTCGGGCAGCCGATATAACAATAGCGGCGACCGTAGGCCGGATGCGCCTGGCCAGGATTTCCGCCGGGCAGCCACGCCGCCCCCCGCCGCGCCCAACCGCGCACCGCGTTCGGATACGAATGCCGGGCGGTACGGGAAAATTGAGCGCAGCGGCGACCCGAAAACGGAGAATGACGCATAATGAGTTTGCCTGCAAATGCATTTGAATTGCACTGCCACACCAGCGAAGTCAGCAGCTGTGGGAAGGATCCCGCCGAAGCGGTGGTGCGGCGCTGTGTGGAATTGGGCTATGCGGGCATGGTGGTCACCGATCACATCAGCCGCGACCGGGCGGTGCGCAAGGGGATTGCCGACTTGCCCTGGCCGGAACAGGTGCAGCATTGGCTGCGCGGCTACTATGCCGCCAAGGCGGCTGCGCCCGTGGGTTTCCACGTGTTCCCCGGTGCGGAATTCACCCTTGAAGAGAGCGACAACGACTACCTGGTCTATGGCATGGAGGAAGATTTCCTCCTGCACCACGAAGGGATTGACACGCTGGCTTTGCCGGAGTTCAGCAAAACCATCCGGGCAGCGGGTCTGCTTTTGGCACAGGCGCACCCCTTTCGCACCGATATGCGCATCGTCAAGCCGAATTTGCTTGACGGCATGGAAGTCTACAACGGCAACGCGAATCACGAATCCTGCAACGGCATTGCCGCGCAGTGGGCGCAACGCTGGGCATTGCTGCCGCTTTCCGGCTCCGATTATCATGGCGGCGATTCAGGCGCGGGCAGAGCGCCCGGCGGCGTGGTGTTCCGGCGCCCGGTGCAGACGCCCGGGGCGTTACTCGCCGCATTGCGTGCCGGGGAATACAGCCTTTTAAAGGAATGATACCTGCGACACCTGCGGTGCGGCTCGTTGGCCATTTTGGCCATGCTGCGCCGCTTTTTTCTCGGCTGTGCCGCTTTCAATTTTTGCAGCATCTTTAAATTGCGGGTAGGGGATGGTGTTGGTGCAAAGGGTTTGCCTCTTTGTCAATAGTGAAAAACCCGGGGCGGGGGCGCTGGCGGAAGCCGTGCGCACAACGCTTGCGGGCTGCGGCATTGCTGCCCTGCCCCAGGCGGAGCTGCCCCGCTGCGAAGCGCTGGTGGCCATCGGCGGCGACGGCACCATCCTGCGGGGTGCGCGGTTGGCGCTGCCGTTCGGCATCCCGGTGCTGGGCGTCAACGCCGGGCGGCTTGGCTTTTTGGCCGGGCTGGAACGCGATGAGCTGCACCTGCTCCCCCTGCTGGCCGAACCCGTGGGCGGCGATATGCTGGATGCGCGGATGCTCCTGGAAGTGCGGCTCTGGGAAGGGGAGCGTCAGCTGGAATGCCTGTGCTGCATCAACGACGCCGCCATTGCCCGCCATTCTTCCAGCCGTGTGGCGGAACTCACGGTGGATTGCGGCGGCAACAATTTCCCCTACCGCGGGGATGGCGTAATCTTTTCCACCCCCACCGGTTCCACGGCCTATTCGCTTTCCGCCGGCGGGCCGGTGCTGGACCCCCAGTTGGAGAGCATCCTGCTCACCCCCATCTGCAATCACTTGCTTTTTGCCCGGTCGATCCTCTTTTCGCCCGGCGCGGCATTTGAAATACACATCCCGGAAGACGGTCTGGCGCTGACCTGTGACGCGGAGCCGCCCGTTATCCTGCGTGCGGGGCAGCGGGTGACGGTGCGCCGGGCGGAGGAGCAAATCCGCTTTATCCGCCTGAAGACACGTCATTTTCTGGAGATTCTGAGCAAAAAATTGGTAGCAGGGGGGCGCGAAGGTTGACCTTAAAGGAGCAGCGGCGGGCATTGATCCTGGGCGCAGTGAGCGAACAGGCGATTGCCACGCAGGAACAATTGCTGACCTGCCTTGCGGCGAGCGGCGTTGAAGCCACACAGGCCACGGTTTCGCGTGACATCCGCGACCTTGGTCTAAAAAAGAAGTCAAAAAAGGGCGGCGTCGCTTGCTATGCACCGGCGACTGCTGAAAATAAAAGCACGCACCGCTATGCGCTGCTGGAAAATTCCGTGCTTTCCGCCGAAGCGGTGGGCAACATGGTGTGCGTCCGCTGCGGGGGCGGCCTGGCGCAGGGCGCTTGTGCGGCGCTGGATGAAATTGCGCTGAAGGATGTGGCGGGTAGCCTTGCGGGGGAGGATACGATCTTTTTGCTCTGCCGCAGCGACACCGCCGCGCGGAGGGTGCGGGAGGAGATAGACCGCTATGCTGCAAAACCTGACAATTGAAAACATCGCGGTGATCAAAAAAGCGACGCTGGAGTTCCCCTCCGGCTTTGTTGTGTTGACGGGCGAAACCGGCGCGGGCAAATCCATTTTGATTGATGCAATCAACGCCGTGCTGGGCGAGCGCACCAGCCGCGAGCTGATCCGCACGGGCGCGGATTCCGCACGGGTGACGGCGGTGTTTTCCGACGCCGGGGCGGCTGCGGCGCAGTTGCTGGAAGAACTCGACGTTGCCGCCGAAGAGGACGGCAGCCTACTGCTGCACCGCTCCATCACGGCGGCGGGCAAAAATCAGTGCCGGGTCAACGGCGCCCCGGTGACGGTTTCTGCCCTGCGGCGGCTGGGACAGGCGCTGATCAACATCCACGGCCAGCACGATACCCAGGCGCTACTGGCGCCGGAACAGCACATCCGCTTCATCGACGCGATGGCGGAAAACGACGCGCTCCGGGGGGAATACCGGGCAAGCTACACGCGTCTGCGGCAGATCCAGCGGGAGCAGGACGCGCTGCGGCTGAATGAAACTGAAAAGGCGCTGCGGCTGGATATGCTCCGCCACCAGATTGCGGAGCTTGAAGAGGCCGGGGTGCAGCCGGGCGAACGCCAGGCGCTGCTGGCAAAGCAGAGCCTTTGCCGCCATGCCGAAAAAATTTTACAGGCGCTCTATGAAGCCACCACCGCTTTGGCGGGGGAGGGCGAAGCGCCCTCCGCTGCGGAACTGGCGCACCGGGGCGCCGCTGCATTGGAACAGGCGGGCGCGTTTTACCCCGCCGCCCAGGCGCTGGGGGAGCGCGTGCGCTCGGCAGCCTATGAATTGGAAGAGGGTGCGCTGGAACTGCGCGGCCTGTTGGAGGGCGTGGAATTTGACCCCGCCGAAGCCGAAGAAACCGAGCGCAGGCTGGACGTCTACTTTCGCCTTTCGCGCAAATACGGCGAAACGGAGGAGGAGATGCTAGCCTTTTTGGGTCGGGCGCAGGCAGAGGAAAATTCCGTCACCCAATCGGGCGAGCGCATCGCCGCGCTGGAAGAGGAGATCACCGTGCAGCGCAGCGCCACCATCGCCCTGGCCAAGCAGCTGACCCGCAGCCGCCGCACGGCAGCCGAGCAGTTCAGCCAACGCGTCTGTGAAGAATTGGCCGCCCTGGATATGCCAAACGTAAAGTTTGCGGCAACACACGAAAAAATCCCCCTCACGGCGGAGGGGGGCGACAGCATGGCCTTCCTGCTTTCCGCCAACGCGGGCGAAGAGTTGCGCCCCCTGGCCAGGATTGCCTCCGGCGGCGAGCTTTCCCGCGTGATGCTGGCGATCAAGAACGTCCTTGCGGAAAAAGACGCGATCCCCACGTTGATTTTTGATGAAGTGGATGCAGGTGTGAGCGGCAGGGCGGCGCAAAAAATTGCCCGCAAGCTGCGCCAGGTTTCGCGCGGGCGGCAGGTGATCTGCGTGACGCACCTTGCGCAAATCGCTGCTTTGGCGGACTGCCACCTGTGCATCAGCAAATCCACCAGCGGCGACGAAACCTTCACCGAAGTCACCCCGCTCGACCACGAAGGCCGCAAGCGCGAGCTGGCGCGCATCATGGGCGGCGAAGAAATTACAAAAACACAACTGCAAGCAGCCGAAGAAATGCTGCGCCTAGCGGCGAGCCAGGCAGCTGTGCCGCAGTCGCCGTGAGCATAAAAATAACGTTTTTAATTGAGAAACAGTTTTTTTTATACAGGGGGCTAAACGATGCGTAATGCGACGATTTCTGTTCATGGAATTGCAAAGAGCTACGGCAAAACGGCTGTATTAAAAGGCGTGGATTTTGAAATAGCCAAAGGCTCTGTATTCTGTCTGTTGGGTAGCAACGGCGCGGGGAAAACGACCATTGTTCGCATCCTTGCCACGCTCATCAAAGCGGATGGTGGAGAGGCTATATTGTGCGGCTTGAATGTTCACAAACAAGCGGCGCAGGTGCGGCGGCTTATCAGTCTGACTGGGCAATACACGGCGGTGGACGAGCTGCTGACAGCACGGGAAAATCTTATTATGACCGCAAAGCTGTTTCATGTCAAAGACAGTAAGAACGTCGCTGCGGAGCTTCTGCAAAAAATCAACCTTGCGGATGTTGCGGATAAAAAAGTATCACAGTTCTCTGGCGGTATGCGGCGGCGACTTGACATCGCCATGAGCTTGACCGGGGATCCCGCTGTTCTATTTCTTGACGAGCCGACCACGGGGCTTGACCCGCAGAGCCGCATTGAGATGTGGAGCATGATTCGGGAACTCAGCCGAAGTGGCGTTACGATATTTCTCACCACGCAATATCTGGAAGAGGCGGAGCAGCTTGCCGACAAAATCGCCATATTGCATGAGGGCAAAATCATTAAAGAGGGAACGCCGGAGCAACTGAAAACAGTCGAAAACACGCTCCTGCTGACGGTCAAAACAAGCAAAGAAAAGGCCGACGTGTCGAAAATGATGAATGGGTTGGATGACGTGGAGCTTTTATCAGTAGAGCGGCAGAGCGAGCGCCTTGAAGACGTCTTTTTGCGGCTTGTAGGCAGCGGGGTGGAAAAATAAATGCAAAAGATTAGATATGCTTTGAGCGACTGCCTTGTTTTGTCGTGGCGCGAAGCAAAGCACCTCACCCGGCGTTTGGATACGATGGTGACAACCGTCGTGCTGCCGCTTGTGATTTTACTGCTTTTTGTCTATTTGTTCGGCGGAGCGATTGGCATTGCGCTTGGCGGTGGGAACTATTTGAACTATCTGCTGCCCGGAATTTTGCTCACGATTGTGGGGTACTGCGCCACCACAACTGCCACAAGCGTAAGCGAGGACACAACAAAGGGCATTGTTGAACGCTTCAAGACTATGCCAATTGCGCGTCCTGCGTTCATGTTAGGTCACATTTTCGGTTCGGTCATCCGCAATATAGTGGCTATGGCTCTTGTAATCGGCGTAGCGTTGCTCATGGGCTACACTTCAACAGCCGGATTCACCGAGTGGCTGCTTGCAGTCGTCATTCTTCTGTGCTTCGCCTTTGCACTGTCGGCGTTTGCGGTGGTGTTGGGGCTGCTTGCTTCCGGCCCGGATGCGGCAAGCGCACTCGGAATGCCGTTGATGTTTTTATCGTATTTTACGGGCGCGTTAGTTCCGATTGACACCATGCCCAAGCCCCTGCAAATCTTTTGCACTTACCAGCCGCTAAATGCCGTGTGGAAAGCGGTCAGCAGTCTATTATCCGGCAACGATGGGTTTCATATAGCGGTCAGCTTTCTGTGGTGTGCCGGGATTGCGATAGTGTCGCTTGTATTGGGCGGGGTGCTGTTTGCGAGAAAGGTTGCAAAATAGAATTGTGTGCATTCTGAATAATCAGTTGAGCTTTCTTGTGCCCATTTTACCGCACACCCGCAATCGACTGCTCATCCCGCTGCGCCAGATAGGCATATGCCTCCCGGATGACCGGGCTTGTGTTTGCTGCCATTTCAAGTTCCATGCCTACACCTGCTGTGCTTTGAGAATCTCCTCCACCTGCGCTTCCGTAAGGTTGGTCGCCAAGGCAATGGTAGAGTTCGCCAAGCCAATACCGTGCATGTTGAGGATGATTTCGACATTTCTATCAGAACGCCCCTTTTCAAGTCCTTTTTGAAGCCCTTTTTCAAGTCCTTTCTCAAGTCCTTCCTCCAGCGCACCTTCAAGCCTTGACTGCTCATCCCGCTGCGCTTTTAGCCTGGCTTCGGCACGCAGGCGGGTCTTTTCATCTTCGCTCAGTTCTGCCAGATAGGCGTATGCCTCCCGGATGACCGGGCTTGTGTTTGCGGCCATTTCAAGTTCCATGCCTACACCTGCTGTGCCTTGAGAATCTCCTCCACCTGCGCTTCGGTGAGGTTGGTTGCCAATGCAATGGTGGAGTTCGCCAAGCCAATGCCGTGCATGTTGAGGATGATCTTGGTGCGTTCTTCGGCTCTTGCCCCACTGATCCTTGACTGCTCATCCCGCTGCGCTTTTAGCCTGGCTTCGGCACGTAGGCGGGTCTTTTCATCTTCGCTCAGTTCTGCCAGATAGGCATAT
>JAITNG010000094.1 GCA_031290595.1 Oscillospiraceae bacterium | reverse complement strand
GGAGGGGAATTTTGTCACGCAAACCCAACGGCTTCGGAAATTCCCCTCCGTGGGAGGGGTGCCCATCGTCAACTCCGTTGACGAAAGGGGCGGGGTGGTGGCGCGGAGCGCAGCACGGTTGGCTTTTGATGAGGAATCGTCCTATTCCCCGCCGCCCAGTTCCTGGAACCCGTAGCCCAGGATCTCTTGCGCTTCGGTGATCACCAGGAAACTTTTTGGGTCGTGGGCTTTGACCAGGCGGCGCAAGCGGGTGGCTTCGCCCCGGCGCACGACGCAGAGCAGCATTTCCTTCGCTTGCCCGGTGTAAGCGCCCTTGGCCGGGAGGATCGTCACGCCGCGCCCTAGCTGCGTGATGATCGCTTTGGCCAGGGCTTCGGGGTGTTCGCAAAAAATATAAAACATCTTCCCGTTGCCCATGCCATAGAGGATTGCGTCAATCAGGCGGGAACTGATGAACATCACAATGGCGGCATACATTGCGCTGTTGAGGTCGCGGAACACGGCGGCGGAGCCGACCACCACGATGGCGTCCGCCACAAGGATCACCCGGCCAAGCGAGATGTGCGGCCAGCGTCTGCGCACCAGCCAGCCGACAATATCCGTGCCGCCGGAGCTTGCGCCCCGCGCCATGATCACCGCCAGGCCGAACCCGGCCAGCGCCCCGCAAAAGAGCGTTGCCAGCAGTCTATCCTCCGTGTGGAACACCGAAGCGGGGAGGAAATGCGCCATCAAATCCAGGATGACGGAAAGCTCCACCGTCACCCACAGCGTCTTGGAAACGAAGCGCCAGCCCAAAAACGCCCAGGCCAGGGCAATCAATGGGATGTTCAGCGCCAGGTTGGTCATGCCGATGGGGGTGTGCAGCAGGTAGTTGGCGATGATCGCAACGCCCGAAACGCCGCTTTGCGCGATGCGGTTGGGCAGGGCAAACAGGTTGACCGCCGCCGCATAACTGACGCAGCCAACCAAATAATACAGCTGATCCGCCAACAGGGTGCGCACCGTCGCCCAGGTTGGTTTTTTGATTTGTATTTTGGGGATTTTCATGTGTCGCTTTGCCTTCCGTGTTTGTAGAGCATACGGTTATCCAGCGCCCAGACGCGGGCGCTGAAGCTGCCCGGCTGCACGCCATCCAGGGATTGGCGGATCACGTTGACCCGCGCGTCGAGCAAATCGAGTTCCGAAAGGATTTCCGCTTCCAGGAACATGGGGCGCTGCGCCGCACCGAAGTTCGGGTCGCCGTGGTGCGAAATCAGCATGTGTTGCAACAGCAGGATGGTTTCTTCCGGCACCTCCAGTTCGCGCCCCTTGCGGTCGATGTAGGCCGCACCGGCCACCAGATGCCCCACCAGGTTCCCCAGGGGGGTGTAACCCACGGCAAGCCCGCTGGTGGGCACGTCAAATTCCGAAAGTTTTTCGATGTCGTGCAAAATCGCCCCGGCGCAAAGCAAATCGACGTCGATTTCTGCATAAAGCCCCGCGACGGCCTGCGCCAGGCGCAGCACCGAAAGCGTGTGCCACAGCAAGCCGCCGCGCACGGCGTGGTGCAGCTTATAGGCCGCCGGCCAATAGAGCAGCGGCGCTTCCCGCTCCGCCAAAATCGCTAGCACCAGGCGGCGCAGGGCGTCATCGCGGAACGCTTCGGCGGCGGCGCGGATTTCGGCCAGCATTTCGGCGGGATCCATCGGTGCGCAGGGGACGAGATCCTCCATGCGCACGCTATCCTTCTCGTTGGCCAGGCGCATCCGTTCCACGCGGAACTGTTCCGAACCGTTATAGACGCTGACGGTGCCGCGGATCTTGGCAATATCGTTGGGTGCAAACGCGCCGTGGATTTCCGGCCGGTAATCCCAGTATTTCGCCGAAAGCTCCCCGCCGGCGTCGGTGATGGTCAGATCCAGATAGGGCTGCCCCTTGGCGGTTTGCTTTTGTTCCACGTTTTTGAGGACGCAAAAGCCCTCCAAAGCGCCGGTGGCATTGTTGACGCAGGTAAAATTCATGATAACTCCAGACTCTTTCATTTTTTAATAAATAATTTTGATCAACTTCAATTTGAAAGCGGCACAGCCGGGGAAAAGCATTCCAGGAGTTCCATTGCGTTCCCTTCAATTTGATATGCTTCCTCTGCCGGGATGAACAGGCAATCGCCTTGGCGCACTGCGACGCCGCCCACCGTGCCTTCGCCCTTTGTGACGGCCAACGCGTAAGCCTGTGCCGCCGGGGGGACGCTTGCCGCGCCGCCGACCTGCCGCCGCCGTAGGCTGAAGCAGGGCGTGCGGCTGTAAGCGATCAGTTCTTCATACCCTTCGCCAAGGCTTTGCGGCTCCAGGCGGAATGCGGCCAGCAGCGCTTCCAGACTCTGCTTTTGGTAATTGAAGCATTCAAACATGCGCTCGAACCCCAGACCCTGGTGGATCAGCTGTTCCGGCACCGCGTTGCCCGCCGTGTCGTGGGTTTCCAGGCTGACGGTGTAATCCGTGGGTTCCTGCACCTCCAGCAGCAGGCAGCCGGGGCCGATGGCGTGGGGCGTGCCGCCTTCAATCAAATAGACTTCGCCCGGGCGCACCGGGATCTTGTGCATCAGCGCCGCCATGCCTTCAATATCCTGCGCATCAAAGAGCGCGTGCAGCTGCTCCGCCGTCACATCTTCGCGGAACCCCAGCAAAATATAGGGCGCTTCGCCGTTGATCACCCGCCCGGCCAGGATGTACCACGCCTCGGTTTTTCCGTAGGCGGAATGAAACAGCCTTTGGGCGTCCGCCTTGCTGGGGTGTACCTGAATCGGCAACCGTTCGGCGGAATCCAAAAACTTGGCCAGCACGCCAAAGTTGCCGCCAAAGGCGCGGCAATGGGCTTCCCCCAGCCAGCGCTCCGGCGCATCCCGGAGTAGCGTGCGCAAAAAGGTAGTGCTTCCGTCGGGCAACAGCGTTTCGCTCAAGCCCTCGTTGGCGGGCTTCCCGGGGCGATCCGGGTTGATGGCTTCCACCACCGAAGCCAGCCAGTCTTCCGGAAAGAAGCCGTCCGCCCCTTCCCGCCCGTGCAGTTCATCCAGCAGCTTCCCGCCAAGGTAAAGCCGCCAGACGCGGTTCTCTTTCATCTTCAAAAGCATAGCAATTCCCAACCCTTCGGCGAAATTTAATTTACGGCTTCCATTATATGTGTATTCGCAGCGCAAGTCAAGAAGATTTAATGCGTGCGCTGCGAAAAAAACTTGACTATTCGCTTGCGATGGGGTAAAATAAGCATAGTAAATGAAGGGAGCATTGTTTATGGCAGAGGATACGATCTTCCACGAGGGCGACAGCCCGGAAGAACTGGGCGAAGATGTTTTGGAAGATTACGGCGCGGATATAGTCAGCGTCGTTGATGAAAACGGCAAAGAACACGTTTTTGAGGAACTGGATCGCCTTGACCTGCCCAACGGCACCTTCGTCGCCCTGGCGGCTCTGGTGGGCGCGGAGGACGAAGAGGGCGACGACGAACTGATCCTGCTGCGCGTGGAAGAGGAGGACGGCGAAACCTACCTTTCCCCCATCGAAGAGGAAGATGAGTTCAACCTGGTCGGCCGGGCGTTTTCCGAACGCCTGGGCATCCCCTTTGAACTGGCGGAATAACAGAACGGCACACCCTGCCTTGTGCGATACCTACGGCTGCGATGACCCAACACCGATTTTTAGGGAGCCGATCTCCGGCGGCGGATTGCAGACCTCCCGGCCAGGCTTTGCGCCCGGTTGGACGAAGGGAGCGTGAACCCGCAGGGAGGCACCCACCTGCTATAGGGGCAGGTCACTCTTAGCCGTCCCCGGCTTGGCGGGGCTTCTTTTCTCCGGCTGCGCCGCTTTCAGAATCAACTGCATCAAACGTTGCGTAATGCAAAGAAGGGATAGGAGATTCCAATGGGCTATTAAAATGTCCGTCAGCCGCCACACACGTTGATTGGTTTTGAAAGGACACGGTAACAATGAAAAAGAAACTTCTACCTTTGTTTTCTTTTGCGCTGGGCGTGGCCGCGACGATTCTGCTGGTCGCTCTCCTCGCCGCCGCCTCCGGCAACAAGCCTATCGTCCCCACGCCCTCCGCCTACGAAGCGCCCACCGCTCCAACGGCGCTCTTCCCCGTCAACAGCCACGGCGAAACCTACGGCTCTTCCTCAATTGGCAACCCTGATTTGGTTGCCGCCATCGGTGTAGACGGCAAAGAGGGCTATATCCGCCAAAACGAATCGGAGGGCTTCAGCTATGAACCCACAAGCCCGGAAGATGCGCTGCGCTGGGAGCTGGCGTATTTGAAGAAGGGCGGCGGCGAATATATCAACCTCTATGACCAGGAAGGCGAGGTAATTGGAAGATCTCGCGCAGGGTACCCTGAGGATGACGCAACCGCAGCGCAACTGCAAACCCGCATCCTGGAACTGGAAGCGGCGCTGAAAGAATTCAAATAACAGCGCAATAAAACGTAAGGAGCAAACACCATTCATGCAACTTCGCCTTTTGGCTGATTCTGTTCTGGACGCCGCGGCGGACGCGCACACCTTTGGCTACGCAGTGAGGGATACGAAGGCGGTGGATGCCGCTTTCGCATCCTTCTTTTTCTGTGATTGGGAAACCCTCGAAAGCCGCAGGGTGCCGGAAGCCGTTTATATGCAGCTCAAGTTCGGCGGTTGCGCCGCCGCTGCCGCCGCATGGCTGGCGCAGCCCCTGCGCTGCAAGGCCGCCATCCTGCCCGACGGCGGTTGCGCTGCGCTGGAACCCGCAGGTGGTATGCTGCATCTGTTCCGCCCCGGCGGCGACCATGCCTCCAGTTTTACGCTGTGTTATGCGGATGTTGCGGCGCATGACCTTGTGGCGCAGGAAGATTCCCTCTGGTTCACCGTGCCGGAGCGCGGCGCACTGGCGCGTTTTTCGCTCAACCAACGCGAACTGACTTTACGCGCAGGGGGGAACGGGATTTTCCGGCTGCCAAGGGGGATCACCCGCAATGCCGATACCCTCTGGGTCTGCTGCGCGGGCAGCAACGAAGCCAAGGCGTTTTCGCTAACGGAACTGGAAGTCACCGAAACCCTGGAACTCCCCGCCCCGCCGGAAAAGATTTTCCGCGTCTATAGCCGCATGTTCGCGCTGCTGGCAGACGGGCGGCTGCACGTGACGAGTAATAAATAGTGGATGGGTATGATGGGGTGCGGCGTTGTTTTGGGCAAGGTGTATTTTAAAGCCCCGGTCGACTGCTAGTCGACCCTACAAATTTTACGGCTGATAGCCGATTGCTGACGTACCTTCACAACAATAATAGATGTAGGTTGCGTCCTAACCCAGCTATTAGCCGTACCATTTGTAGG
>JAITNG010000051.1 GCA_031290595.1 Oscillospiraceae bacterium | reverse complement strand
AAAATTCCCCTCCGTGGGAGGGGTGGCGCGGAGCGCCGGGGTGGTGGCGCGGAGCGCAGCACGGTCGGTTTTTAGATAAGGAACGGTATTAAAGCCCCGCCGTGCCTTTAAAATACCACGCCCCCTCCGTGCATCTGCACAGAGGGGGCGGTTCGCAGCCGTCAGCCGTCAATCGTCGGTTTCTTCCGTCAGCTCGCCTTTTTCCCTGCGGCGCTGTTGCAGGGTTTCGAGCACGTTTGCGTATGTTTTGTTATCCAGGGCGTATTTGATCATCGGCAGCGTCGCCAGCAGGGCGCCAATCGCTGGGGGGATGGAAAGCGCCAGGAACATCATCGTGAAGAAGCCCTTCACATCGTTGCCGCTGAGGGTGTATTGCGCAAGATTGCCTTGCAGAACGTGCGTTATGGACGAGCCGTCGGTCAGCTTGACGAGGATGTCAATTGTTTCGCCCTTGAGCTGCAAGGGCGCGTCACCCAGGCTCATGGCGTCGCGCGGCACACCGCCGTCGGCCATAAAATTATCAAGGAGCTTGATGTTGTTGCCGGTGTATCCGGCATTGAGGCACATCAGGCCATAAATAATGGCCGACAGACCCGAACCGATCTTCACGATGAAGGTTTGGCCGGAGAAGAACACGCCGTCCGGGCGTAGGCCGGATTTGTAATCCTCATAATCCACGCAGTCTGAAATCATCATCGTTTGCAGGGCGCTGGAGATGCCAAGGCGTATCCCGCAGAACATGAGCAGCAACGCCAGGATCCCCACATACAACGGCCGGGTCATGTTATATTCGGTGTGGTTGTGAACGTACCAATAGAGCGCAAAAATCCCAACGCTCGGCAGCACGACAAGGAGGTTGGAGAAGATATAAAGCCCCCGCTTGCTGAATCTTTTGAGAAGCGGCGGCACCAACCCCGTGGATACTAACATCCCCGCAAACAGTCCGCCGCCCAGGATAATGGTATAGATCGCCGCATCGCCCGGATTTTTCATGGCGTAATATTTCGCAACCAGCGTCATAGCCACAAGCATCATGATGCCCGTAGGGCCGGAAAGGATGCCGGAAATCAGCAACTGCCGGAAAGGCTTGTTGTTCCACATGAGCTTGAAGTTTTGCTTGATGTTGTTGGCTTTTTTGGAGGGCGAAATTTTTTCCTTTGTGAAGAGACCAACCAACTGGAAGGTGACAAAGCCAATCAACGTAAACACCGCCGCAACGATGATGAAGCCGCGCTTTTCATATGTATAGGACCAGCTGGCATAATCGTCGAACCCGATTTCCGCCATCACATCATTGATGCTGACCAGCGCCTTTTTGCTTTGCTCCACGATTTCGGCATAATTCGCGATGCCGTGCGCTTCCGCACGCCGGTTCAAGAGAATGTCCTTCACCTTGAAGGAAAGCGGCTGAATGGAAAGCGCAGCCAGCCCCGTGCCGAGCGCTGCGGCAATGCGGGCAGCCGCCTGGAGCTTTTGGCGCTGTTTCTCCTCCTCCGTCAAAAGGGAGGTAAGACTCCAAAGTGAAATATCGCCCACGGTGTAGCTCATGCCCCAAAGGACATAGGCAACCCCCGCCCAGGCGACGATCAGGATATTGCGCACGCTCACCCCCGCCACTTGGGTGTCATAGGTTCCGTTGGTAAAGCAAAGCATTGTGAAGATGGCGATCACCACAGGGGAGAAAATCAGGTAGGGGCGACATTTGCCCCATTTGGTACGGGTGCGGTCAATGAGGGTACCCATCATGGGGTCGTTGAAAGCATCCCACACCTGGGCAATGGCCACGATTGCCGCCACTGCCAGCACCGGAATGTACAGCACATTCTGCAAATAATAGTTCGCCATAATGGTGACGGCGACATTGTAGATGATATTTTGCCCAAACATCCCCGTGAGGTAAACGTTGCGCTCTTTTGCGGAGTATCTGCGCAAGCCGGACGGATTTGCCATGTGATCCTCTCCCATTTTTTGAATTTTTTATGAACATGAGCATTATAGCACACCCTGCCACAGGAATGCAAGCGCTTTTGCGGCTATTGTGGCACGGAGGGCAAAAACATTTGAAGGCACTTGGTGGGGCATTTGCTGATGCACAGACCGCAGCCGGTGCAGCGCGCCATATCCACATAGGCCAGGTTGTTTTCCACCGTCACGGCTTTTTCGGGGCAATTGCGCTCGCAAAGGCGGCAGCCCAGGCAGCTGACGCTGCATTGCTTGCGGCTGACCGCGCCCGGCGCTTTGGAGGAACAGCGGTTGACCGCCCGCCCCCGGGTTTCTTCCAAAACGATGATCTTTTTCGGGCATGCTTTGACGCAAGCTGCGCAGCCGATGCAGACTTGGGGATCCACCACAGCCACGCCGTCGCGGAAGGAAATCGCGTCTTCGGGGCAGACCCTGGCGCAATCGCCAAAGCCCAGGCAGCCGTAGTTACACTGCTTTTGCCCGCTGAAGAGCAGGGAGGAAGCGGCACAGCTCTGCTCGCCCCGGTATTCGTGGCTCAACTTGCAGTTGGCGGTGGTGCCGTTGCAGCGGACGAACGCCCGCTTTTCGGCCACGGTTTCCGCTTCCACGCCCAGCACACCGGCCAGCGCGGCGGCGGTGCTTGCGCCGCCCGGGATGCACAGGTTCGCGGGTGCGCCGCTGCCGGCCATGGCTTCGGCATACCCCGCGCAGCCGGTGTAGCCGCACGCGCCGCAGTTTGCGCCGGGCAGCGCCTTCAGCAGCTGTTCCACCTGTTCGTTGACGGGGACGTGCAGCACGGCGGCGGCCACGGCCAGCCCCACGCCGGCCACCAGGCCAATGCCCGCAACGATGAGAATCGGAAGAAGAATGGTCATATGGGCAAATCCCCCTAATTTGTATTGTGCTGTTGTGTCACGCAAACATCCGCTCAATCACGCCGCCGAAGCCCAAAAAGGAGAGCGACACCAGCGAAGCCGCAATCAGCGTGGAGGGCAGACCCTGCAAAAACGCCGGGATGTCGTTGTTTTCCAGGCGTTGGCGCACGCCCGCAAAAATCACCATCGCCAGCAGGAAGCCGACCCCTGCGCCGACGGAATGCATCATGGATTGGCCGAAGCCATAGCTTTCCTGCACATTGAGCAGCACAACGCCCAGCACCGCGCAGTTGGTGGTGATCAGAGGCAGATAGATGCCCAGCGAGCGGTAGAGCGCCGGGAGGAAGCGCTTGAGCGCGGTTTCCACCAGCTGCACCAGCGCGGCGATCACCAGGATGAACACCACCGTTTGCAGGTAGGCGAGGTTTTTGGCTTCCAGCAGCACGTTGATGGGGTAGGTGGCGGCGGTGGCCATGGCCATCACGAAAATCACGGCAAGGCTCATGCCAACGGCGGTGTTGATTTTTTTGGATACCCCCAGGAAGGGGCAGATCCCCAAAAAGCGGGCAAGCACAAAGTTCCCCGTCAGGATGGCGGTGAAGAAGATCATGATCGCTTCCTTCATACGGCCGCACCCCCTTCCGGGCTTTGGATGGCGCAGCCGGGGCAAGCGCCGCAAGCCTCACAGGCCATTTCTTCCTTGACTGGTCTGCCCTTCTTCCTGGCGAGCTTGTTTGCACAGGCAATCAGGATGCCGTAGACGAAAAAGCCGCCGGGGGGCAGGAGGAAGATCAGCGGGGCATAGCTTGCTGAAAACAGCGTCACCCCCGCAAACTTGCCCGCGCCCAGCACTTCGCGCAAAACGGCCATGCAAAAAATCGCTGCGGTGAAGCCCGCGCCCATACCGACGCCGTCGCAGGCGGAAGCCGCCACGCCGTGCCGGTTGGCGTAACCATCCGCCCGGCCAAGGATGATGCAGTTGACGGTGATGAGGGGGAGGTAAATCCCCAGGCTTTTATCAATCGCCGGCACAAAGGCTTGCACCAGGAGCTGCACCACGGTCACAAGCGCCGCAATGATGGTGATGTAGGCCGGGATGCGCACTTTATCCGGGATCACGCGGCGCAAAGCGGAGATCACAACATTGGCAAACAACAGCACGATGGTGGCCGAAATGCCCATGCCGACCGCTGCGGTGACGGACGTACTGATCGCCAAAGTGGGGCAGGTGCCAAGCACCAGGCGCAGCACGGGGTTTTCCTTGAGGAAGCCCTTGGTCAGTTCCTGTAGCAACGGTTCTTTTTTATCGCTCAAGACGCTGCGCCCCCTTCCTGTATTTTTTGATAGATCGCCAGCGCTTCATTGACTGCGGCCACCGCCGCACGGCTGGAATATGTGGCGCTCACCACAGCGTCCACGTCGCCGCCGTCCTTGTTCAGCACAAGGCTGCCGCTTTTGCCCACGAGCTTGGCCAGCCAATCCGCGTTGCCGATGTTTTGCCCCAGGCCGGGGGTTTCACCATCCGCCGCCAGCAAGCGCACCCGGGCAACGCGGCCATCGGCATGGACGCCGACCGCCAGCTTCACCTCGCCGCCGTAGCCCTGCGCGGTGCATTCCATCACATACCCCAGCAGTGCGCCGCCGCTTTCGTGCGCCTCATAATAGAGGCCGTTTTCTTTTTCGGTAAACACCGCCGCGGGGAAGATTTCTTCCCGCGCCAAGTCGGCGGCAAGGTGCTTGTTCTCTTCAATTTTCGCTTTGGTCACGTTGTTGACGACCGCCAGCGCGGCTGCGGCAAGCAAGCAGATCACAAACAGCGAAAGGGCAGGGAACAGAATTTTGATGGCATTGCTTTTAGCTTGCTTTTCTTGTTTTGCCATGGTGCTTTCCCTCCTTCCCGAATGCTTTGGGTGCGGTCAGGTTTTCGAGCAGCGGCACCAGCAGGTTCATCAGCAAAATCGAAAAACTGACGCCTTCGGGCATATTGCCATAAAAGCGGATCAGCCCGGTCAGCAAGCCGCAGCCGATGGCGAAGACGACCTTGCCCTTCCAGTGGATGGGGCTGGTGCTGTAATCCGTCGCCATGAAGCACGCGCCCAAAATCAGGCCGCCGCCCAGCACCTCCGCCAGCGCAAAGTGCCAGTCAAATCCGCCAAAAATAAACGCGAACAGCGCCACTGTGCCGATGTAAAAGCCGGGGATCAGCGGGGTGATCACTTTAAAGATGCAAAGGTAGGCCGCGCCGAGCAGCAGCGCCAGGGCGCAGGTTTCGCCCAAACTCCCGCCGTGCTTGCCCAGGAACAGATCCAACAGGCTTTCCGTGGGCATTTCTCCGCCGGAAAGCACCTTGAGCGGCGTTGCGGAGGCGACGGCGTCCGTTGCCCAGCGCAGCTTTCCATCCAGGGGCGGCGCCCATTTGGTCATTTCGCCCGCAAAGCTGACCATCAGAACGATGCGCGCCGTGATTGCGGGGTTGACGAAGTTCTGCCCAAGCCCGCCAAACATCTGCTTGACCACCACGATGGCCACCAGCGCGCCGAGCGGGATCATCCAAAGCGGGAGCGTCGCGGGCAGGTTGAACGCCAGCAGCATCCCCGTCACAACGGCGCTCAGGTCGCCCACCGTCTGGGGGCGCTTCATGATTTTGCGGCTCAGGTATTCCAGCAGCACGCAGCTCGCGATTGAAATTGCGGTGACGACCAGCGCACGCAGCCCAAAATACCACACCGCCGCCGCCAACGCGGGCAACAGCGCCAGGCAAACATCCAGCATCACGCCACGGGTCGTCCGCACCCCGCGAATGTGCGGAGAAGTAGAAACAAGCACCTGCGGCAGCACCTGCGGTGCGGCTGGTCGCTCCGCGCTGTTATTTGGGGCTGGATTTGCATTGCTTTTTTTGGTTTCACTGTTTTTGGGTTCGCTCATGCTTTTGCCGCCTCCTTCCGCTTTGCTTCTTCTTCGCGCAGCAGCCGTTTGCCCATGCGGATGCGCTGCACCAGCTCCCGCTTGGCGGGGCAGACGAAGGAACAGCTGCCGCATTCGATGCAGCCCATCGCATCGCGCTTGGTCAGGGTTTCCAGATCCCCTGCGCGGTATGCGCTTTCCAGCACGCAGGGCATGAGCTTCATGGGGCAGCCCGCCACGCATTTGCCGCAGCGGATGCACGCGCTTTCCTGCATCAGTTCCGCCTGCGCCCGCGTGAAGAGCAGCAGCGAGTTGTTGCATTTGCTGATCACGGTTTCCAGGTTCGGGCTGGCGCTGCCCATCATCGGCCCGCCCAGTATGATCTTGGCCGGGGGGCTATCCAGCCCGCCGCAAAAGGTGATCAGTTCTTCCAGCCCGATGCCGATGGGTACGCGCACGTTCATGGGCGTATGCACCGCGCCGCCGTCCACCGTCACCGTCCGGCTGACCAGGGGTTTTCCGTTTTTGATGTAGCGGCCAATGAAGGCCACGCTGGCCACGTTCATCACCAGTGCGCCCACGGCGGAGGGCAGCTTGCCCAGCGGCACCACCCGCCCGGTGAGGGTATGGATCATCATCTTTTCAGCGCCCTGGGGGTAACGGCTGGGCAGCACGCCCACCGATATTTTCAGATTGGCCGAGCTGTGCCAGGTACTCAGCGCCTTTAGCTTTTGGATGGCGTCGCTCTTGTTGCTCTCGATGCCAATGATGGCTTCGCGGATTTCCAGCGCTTCGCAGATCGCCCGGATCCCCCGGATCACCGCTTCGCCCTTATCCAGCGCTTCCCGGTGGTCGGCGGTGATGTAAGGCTCGCATTCCGCCGCATTGACCAGCAGGATGTTGGCGTCCTTGGCGGCGCTGCGCAGCTTTGCGTGCGCGGGGAAACCCGCCCCCCCCAGCCCCACCAGGCCGGAAGCCCGCACGGCGGCAAAAAAATCTTCGCGTGTTCCGATGCTTGGCGGCTCCAGGTTCTCCGCCGGGCGCATTTCACCGTCTGTGTTGATCACCACGGCCTGCACATCTTCGCCGCTTGGCACGCGGATCATCTCAAGGCGCTTGACCGTGCCGGAAATACTCGCGTGGATCGGCGCGGCCAGGGGCGCGTCGGTATCCCCCACCACCTGGCCGAGGGCAACGCGGTCGCCCGGGTTGACAAGCGGCTTGCAGGGTACGCCGATGTGCTGCTTCATCAGCAGCGTCACGGTTTCGCAATGCTCAATGCGCACGGGTTGAATGGAACTGGTGCGCTTGTTATGCCCCACCTTGATCCCCCGTTGGGTGAATATGCCCATATGGTGTCCCTCCCCCAATTATTTCATGCTTGATGCAGCAGTATGCGTATCCTGCCCGCCAGCGTGCCGGTGACTGCGCCCGCGATTACGCCGCAGACGATCATTTGCGGCAGGAGCCAGAAAACGCCGGGCGTTTGCGTCAGCAGCGCCGCCAGCGCCAGCTGCGCCAGGTTGTGCGTCACGCCGCCCAGGATGCCGACGCCGGTTGCCGTCACGCCGGTTTTCGTCTGTTTTTGCGCTTGCCTATGCCCCCGGCGCAGCAGCAGACCAACCAGCAGTGCGCTGCACAACCCGCCCGCGCCGCTGAGGAGCAGCGCCGTCAGCCCGCGTGTGAACCCGGCGAACAGCGCCTTGGCCAGCGCGACCGCCAGCCCGGCGGGCAGCCCCAGAACCCCCGCCGCCAGCATCACCGCGATGTTGGAAAGCCCGGGCTTCACCCCCAAGGGCAGTTGCAGCAACGGCGCCACCCAGCTTTCGGCAAACGAAAGCGCCAGCGCCAAAGCCGCAAAAACCCCCCAGTAGGCCACTTTAGACCGAGCCGAAATCCCCAAGTCTACCATCTACAATCTACCATCTAATATCTAATAGGCAACTGCGTCTATAGCGCTCTTGCCGCTGCGGATTTCTACGCTCACCCTTTGCGGGAGGCAGACGGCGACGTCGCCGGGGCGTTCGAGCCAGCCCGCGTGGACGCAAATCTGATCCCGGCAAGGGGAACTTTGCACCCGCGCTTTTCCGTTTTGGAGTTCGATCACCACGCCGTTGATTTCTGTGGAAGCTGTGATCCTCTGCCCGTTGACGTAGACAACGGGCTTGCCCTGCGGGCGCAGCAGCAAAACAGCGGCGGCCACCGCAAGCAAAAGCAAAGCAATGCAAATATCGCCGCGTTTCATTCGCTCACCCAATGGTACTTTTCGTTTGTGATTGTAAACATCTGTTCTATATCCCCCAGGGCTTTGATGCTTCCGTCTTCATAGAGGAACAGCGCGCCCCGGTCATTCCAGGGGAGTCCCCCGGCCTGCGCATAGCCCAGCACAAAACAGGCTGTGGAAAGCGCATCGCCCAACGCGCCGCTGTCGCTCAAAACCGTCACGCTGCACAGCCCCGGGTCGCGTGCCGCCGGGTAGCCGGTTTTGGGGTCAAAGATGTGGTGGTAGCGCACGCCGCCCTGCGTAAAATATTTTTCGTAGCTGCCGGAAGTGGAAAGGAAATGCGTGCCTTCCAGCGTGAACACGCCCAACGTATCGTTCGCCCCGCCCAGGGGGTCGCGCAGCGCGACCTTGAACGGTGCGCCAAAGGGCTTGCTGCCAAAGGTCAATATGTTGCCGCCCAAATCCAAAACGCCGCCCCGGATGCGCCTGTCGCCGCCCAGCGCCTGCAAAACAAAATCACAGGCCAGGCCTTTGCCATAAGCGCCGGGGTCAAGCGCCCGCTCTTGCAGCGCCGCGTCAATTTCCGCCTGTGCAGGTACCCGTGGCGGCGAACCGTCTTTGCTGTCGATGTTCCACAGCGCCACCAGTGCGCCGATGTAAGGATCAAACGCGCCGCCGGTGGCTGCAATGAGCGCTTCCACCGGGGGCGGGGGCGGCTGGGCGGCTGCTTGCGCTTCATAAGACGGCAGTGGCGCAAGGCGCAGGTTGCCGCTGCGCCAAACCGTAAGGCGGCGCACGCTGCCCATGTCAAAATCCGTCTGCGTGACCTGCCGGGGGGCGAGTGAATACAATAGCACGGCAGCGATCACCAGAACTCCGGCAATCGCTGCCCAAAGCCGGAGGCGCTTTTGCCCCTGCTTCATTTGTATTTTGGCCGCGCAACATAACTGGTGTGCAGCAGCTCGTGCGCCAGGTGGCTCCCGGGTTCGCCCAAAAAGTCTTTGTAAATCAACTTCATCGCCGGGCTTTCGTGGCTCTTGCGCACGGGGAGGTTGCGGTCGGCGTCATAGAGGCTCGCCGCACGCATGGCGCGTAAATCGTGGAAGTTGCGCACAACCGCGTGCTGAATCGGCTGCCCGCCGCCGTTGACGCAGCCGCCGGGGCAACCCATGATTTCGATGAAGTGGTAATCCGCTTCGCCCCTGGCCAGTTTATCCATCAGGATCTTTGCATTCTTGGTGCCGCTGGCCACCGCGACTTTGACTTCCATGCCCGCCACGTTGTAACTGGCTTCCTTGATCCCTTCCGTCCCGCGGACTTCCTGGAAATCGAGGTTTTGCAGCGCTTCGCCGGTCAGGGTTTCCACCGCCGTGCGCAGAGCGGCTTCCATCACGCCGCCGGTCGCGCCAAAGATCACGGCCGCGCCGGTGCCGTCGGCCAGAGGGTTATCGAATTCTTCTTCCGGCAAATCGCGGAAGTAGACGCCCGCGCTGTCGATCATCCGGGCAAGCTCGCGCGTGGTCAGCGAAACATCCACATCCGGCAGGTCGTCAACGGCGTGCTGGTCGTCGCGCTTGTTCTCAAACTTCTTGGCCGTGCAGGGCATGATGCCCACGACGAAAATATCTTTGGGGTCAAGGTTCAACTTCTGGGCATAATAGGTTTTGATAATCGCCCCCTGCATCTGCTGCGGGGATTTGCAGGTGCTCAGGTGCGGCAAAAGATCGGGGTAATAATGCTCGCAGTATTTCACCCAGCCGGGGGAACACGAGGTGATCATAGGCAGCACGCCGCCGTTTTGCACCCGGTCCAGGAATTCATGCGCCTCTTCCATGATGGTCAAATCGGCGCCGAAGTCGGTGTCGAAGACCTTATCGAAGCCCAGGCGGCGCAGTGCGGCGACCATTTGCCCCTGCACGTTGGTGCCGATTTTGTAGCCGAAGGCTTCGCCCAGCGTGACGCGGATGGAGGGCGCGGTGTGCACGACGGTGAACTTGGTTGGGTCGTTGATGGCCTTGAGCACGGCGGCGGATTCGTCTTTTTCGACGATTGCGCCGGTGGGGCAGTTGACGATGCACTGCCCGCAGCTGATGCAGCTCACATCCGCCAGGTCTTTATCGAACGCGGAACTGATGTGGGTATCGAACCCCCGCGCGTTTGCGCCGATCACGGAAATGCACTGCATATCACAGGCGGCCACGCAGCGGCGGCAGAGGATGCACTTGTTGTTATCGCGCACCATGTGGGCGGCGGAATCATCGAATGCATAATGCACGTTGCCCCCGGCGTAATAATCCGGGTCGTCCACGCCGAATTCCTTGCACAGCTGCTGCAACTCGCAGGTTCCGCTGCGCACGCAGCTCAGGCAGTTTTTGTCGTGGGTCGAAAGGATCAGTTCGAGGGTCAGCTTGCGGCTGCGGCGCACCTTTTCGGTGTTGGTGAAGACTTCCATGTTTTCCGCCACAGGGAAGACGCAAGCGGTGACCAGGCTCCGCGCACCCTTGACTTCCACCATGCAGATGCGGCACGCGCCAATCTCGTTGATCTCCTTCAAATAGCAGAGCGTCGGGATCTCGATGCCGATGCTGCGGGCGGCTTCCAAAATCGTGGAGCCGGCCGGGGCGCTGACGGGGAAGCCGTTGATCTTCAGGTTGATCATTTTGACGGTTTCAGCTGTTGCCATTGTTGACGCCCTCCTTTCTTATTTCTTCTCGATTGCGCCAAAGCGGCAGGTGGTCATGCAAGCGCCGCATTTGATGCATTTGTCGCGGTCAATGATGTGCGCCTGCTTCACCGTTCCGCTGATCGCCCCCACCGGGCAAACCCGGGCGCAGGCGGTGCAGCCGCGGCACGCATCGGGGATGATCACGTAGTTCAGCAGGGCTTTGCAGACCCCCGCCGGGCAGCGCCCTTCGCGCACATGGGCTTCGTATTCCGCACGGAAGTGCTTCATGGTGGCCAGCACCGGGTTGGGCGCCGTCTGCCCCAGGCCGCACAGGGAGTTTTCTTTAATATGATATGCCAGTTCTTCCAGCTTATCCAAATCGGCCATTTCGGCGCGGCCTTCGGTGATTTTATCCAGGATTTCCATCATCCGCTTGGTGCCGATCCGGCAGGGGGAGCATTTGCCGCAGCTTTCGTCCACCGTGAAATCCAGGAAGAAGCGGGCAATATCCACCATGCAGTTGTCTTCATCCATGACGATCAGACCGCCGGAACCCATCATGGAACCGATGGCGGTCAGGTTATCGTAATCGATGGGGGTGTCAATCAAACTTTCCGGGATGCAGCCGCCGGAGGGACCGCCGGTCTGCGCAGCCTTGAACTTCTTGCCATCCGGGATGCCGCCGCCGATTTCTTCAATGATCTCGCGCAGCGTCGTCCCCATCGGGATTTCGACCAGGCCGGTGTTGCTGATCTTCCCGCCCAGGGCGAACACCTTGGTGCCTTTGGATTTTTCCGTCCCCAATGCGGCAAAATCCGGCGCGCCGTGGAGGATGATCTGCGGGACGTTGGCAAAGGTTTCCACGTTATTTTCGGTGGTTGGCCGGGCGAAAAGCCCCTTCACCGCCGGGTAGGGCGGGCGGGGGCGGGGTTCGCCGCGCTTGCCTTCGATGGAAGTCATCAGCGCAGTTTCTTCGCCGCAGACGAACGCGCCTGCGCCCAGGCGGATGTGCAGATCAAAATCAAAGCCGGAATCAAAAATATTCTTGCCCAGCAAGCCGCGCTCCTTGGCCTGTGCAATCGCCGTTTCCAGGTGCTTGACGGCGATGGGGTATTCTGCGCGGACGTAAATGTAGCCTTCGCTCGCGCCCGTGGCGTAGCCGCACAGCGCCATGGCTTCCACCACCGCGTGCGGGTCGCCTTCCAGCACGGAACGATCCATGAACGCGCCGGGGTCGCCCTCATCGGCGTTGCAGACGACGTATTTTTGGTCGGCCTGGTTCGCCGCCGTGAAGCTCCACTTCAGCCCCGTGGGGAACCCGCCGCCGCCCCGGCCACGCAAGCCGGAATCCTTGAGGATCTGGATCACGTCGCCCGGCTGGAGCTGCGTCAGCGCCTTCGCCAGCGCCTGGTAGCCATCCATGGCGATGTATTGCTCCAGGCTTTCCGGGTCAATCACGCCGCAGTTGCGCAGGGCGATGCGGCGCTGTTTTTTATAAAAATTCGTTTCGGTCAGGGGAAGGATCTCGCCTTCCGCCGCTTCGCCCGTGGCCGCGCCGATGGTGTATTCGGCCACCAGCTTGCCGTTTGCCACGTGGGAATGCACCACCCGCGCCGCTTTTTCGGCGTTCATGCGCACATAGGTGGTCTTGGGCTGGCCGGGGGCATAAAGTTCCACAATCGGTTCATATTGGCACATGCCGATGCAGCCGGTTTCTTCCACCAAAACATTCTGGAGGCCAAGGCTTTCCAGTTCCCGGCGGAGCGACTGCAACACAGGCCGCGCACCCGCAGCGATCCCGCAGGTGGCGTAGCCCACGACGATGCGTATCGCCGGGCCGTTCGCATCCCCGGGGGTCAGCTTTGCCTTCGCCTGCGTCTGCATTTCATTCAATTCATTGAGAGTCAAAGCAGTTCATCCCTTCCTTCCTGTATTAGGCGGTTTTTCTGTATTTTTCCAGAATGGGCGCCACTTGATCCGGCGCCAGGTTGCCGTAGACCTCGTCGTTGATCATCATCACGGGCGCAAGGCCGCAGGCGCCGATGCAACGGCACGCGTCGAGCGAGAACAGGCCGTCCTCCGTGCAACCGCCCGGGGCAATGCCCAGCAGCTCTGTGATGCGGTCGAGGATCCCCTGTGCGCCCTTGACGTAGCAAGCCGTCCCCAGGCAGACGGAAATCGAATACTTCCCTGCGGGGGAAAGCGCAAACTGGGCGTAAAAGGTGGAAACGCCATACACCCGCTCCAGGGGGAGATCCATGCCGTCGGCGATCATGACCTGCACTTCATAGGGCAGGTAGCCATAGATCACCTGTGCCTTCTGCATCACCGTCATCAACTGGCTGGGGTCGTGCTTGTATTGCGCAATGACTGCGCCAAGCTGCTGTGCCTGTTCGGGGGTGCCCTCAAAGGGAATTTTGCTGATTTTTTTGACCATTTGGTGCCGTTTCCTCCTTCGTAATAATCAAAAACAGGGAAACAGCGTGCTTAAATCACGCTGTTTCCATTATAACAGTTCCCAGCCAAAAAAGCTAGTTCAATTTCCATGAAAAAAATAGTTTTTGCGAATTTCAGAACATTCGATTGGATTTTTTGGGCGAAAGGCCGTATTTTAGGCAGTTTGTTGAGTTTCGCTGTGCAGCCGCACCGTGCCGGAAGTGAGGGCTTTGGTGGTTCCATTCGGCGTTTGCAGAAGCAACCCCCCGGCCGGGGTAATATCCAGCGCCAGGGCGGGCAAAAAGCAATCGTTTTCCAGATATTCCACCTGCCGCCCCAGCAGGATGGAAGCGCTGCGGTATTCTTCCAGCAGGGCGGCGTTGGCTTGCTCCCCCCGCACGGCGCAAAGGCGCAGCAGCTCCCCCGTGATTTCGCCAATCAGTTGGCAGCGCGGCGGCAATGCGGCGGCGGAACCGGCGCAAAAGCCGATAATCCCGGTAAGTTCGGGCGGCGGCGGCACAGCCGGGTAGAGATTCAGCCCGACCCCCACCACCACGCCATCCGTCCCCCCCACCGCCTGGCAGAGGATGCCGCAGACCTTTCGCCCGCCCCGGAAGAGATCATTGACCCACTTGACGCCCAGCGGCACGCCGTGCGCAAGCAGCACCCGCCGCACGGCCAGCGCCGCCCGCGGCGTAACCGGCAATTCGGCAGGGGCGGGCGCACAGCCCCGCAGCAGCACGCTGAAATAAGCGCCGCCCTCCGGCGGGGAAAAGAAGGGTTTTGCGCCGCACCCGCGCCCGGCGCTCTGCTGCCCGGCAGCAATCAAACTGCCGTGCGGCGCACCCTTACGCACACGCTCACAGAGCAATTGATTCGTGGAACCCAGCGTGGCGTGCCATTCCACAAGCCCCGGCGGCAGACCGGCGGCACGGGCGATTTGCAGGGCTTCTTGCATAGGGGGATCCCACCTCTTTCCTATCGCTCCGCCCAGAATTTTCGATCCAGGCTCCTGAACTGGATGGCTTCGGCCAGGTGCGGCGGCTCAATTTCCGCGCTGCCTTCCAGGTCGGCCACGGTGCGCGCCACGCGCAGGATTTTGTCATATGCCCGGGCGGAAAGCCCCAGGGTGGCAAAGGCGCGTTCGAGCAAAAGCCGCCCCGCTTCATCCGGGCGGCAGAATTCCCGCGTCATGGCGGCGCTCATCTGCCCGTTGGCATAGACCCCGCTGCCCGCCAGGCGCTTGGCCTGGGTGGCTCTGGCCGCGTTCACCCGCTTGCGGATCGCCTCGGAAGGCTCCCCGGTTTCGGTGGCGGCCAGCCGCTTGAAGTCCACCGGCGGCACCTCGATGTGAATATCCAGCCGGTCAAGCAGGGGGCCGGAAACCCGGGATAAATAGCGCTGCGCCGCGCCCTGGGGGCAGGTGCAGCGGCGGGCGGGGTGGCCAAAGTAGCCGCAGGGGCAGGGGTTCATGGCGCAAACCAGCATCACCGTGCAGGGGTAGCAGACCGTCCCCGCCGCGCGGCTGATGGAAACCACGCCGTCTTCCATGGGCTGGCGCAGCACTTCCAGCGCGGTGCGGTTGAATTCCGGCAGTTCATCCAAAAACAGAACGCCGTTGTGCGCCAAGCTCAACTCGCCCGGGCGCGGGATGCTCCCGCCGCCGGAAAGCCCCGCCGCCGAAACCGTATGGTGCGGCGAGCGGAACGGCCGGGTGCGGATCAGTGAAACCGAAGCGGGCATTTCCCCCGCCACGGAATAGAGCTTCGTGGTTTCCAGGCTCTCTTCCCCGGTCATATCCGGCAGGATGGAGGGCAACCGCTTGGCCAGCATACTTTTGCCGGAACCGGGCGGACCGATCATCAGCACATTGTGGTTCCCGGCGGCGGCGACTTCCAGGGCGCGGCGGGCTTCCTGCTGGCCGCGCACCTCGGCAAAATCCGGCAGGGTGAGCGCGGGCAGGGCGGCGCTTTCAAGCGGCGCCGCCGGGGGAATCTTCCGCTGCCCGCGCAGGTGTTCCAGGAGTTCGCGCACCGTTTCCACAGGGTAGATGGTGACTTCGCGCACGATGGCGCTTTCCGCAGCGTTTGCCGCCGGGACGAAGACTTCCTTGCGCCCAGCCGCCCGCGCCTGTAGCACCATCGGCAGCGCTCCGTTGACCTTACGCACGGTGCCATCCAGCGAAAGCTCGCCGAAGAAGGCCATATCCGCAAACGACCCGCGCAGCTGCCCGCTGGAAACCAGCAGCGCCACCAGGATGGGCAAATCATAGAGCGGCCCTTCCTTGCGTCGGTCTGCCGGGGCAAGGTTGACCGTGATGCGGCTGACGGGGAATTCACAGCCGCAGTTCTTCATGGCGGAGCGGACGCGGTCGCGTGCCTCGCTCACGGCGGCGTCCGGCAGACCGACAACATCAAAACGCGGCAACCCGCGGGATACATCGGCCTCCACCTCAACGTTGAAAGCCTCCATGCCATAGCAGCCGGCGCTGTTGATTTTGGCAAACATTTTGATCCCCCGATGCTTTTATGTAATGGGTGTGGTGCTGTTCTTCTGCAAAACTGTTGCTAAAACGTGCGTTTATTGTTATACTCCGGGCGACTGCTAGTCGCCCCTACCAAAATTCGGCTGATAGCCGTGTTATACCGCAGCCTCATAGCGCTATTAGCGCAATTTTGGTAGGGGCGACTAGCAGTCGCCCGGAGTATAACAATATCGTCTGCCGTTTTATTGAAGTTCAGAGCAACGCAATTTTCGTCAAGCTCCCCCCCGCGTCACGCCTCAAACCCAAACACGACCCACACCCGGCCTTTTTTGCTTTCGCCGCCGATTTCCAGCAGCTTGCAGCGGCCTTTGCCGCGCACGGATAGCGTATCGCCCGCCTTGGCCTGTTTTGCGCCGTTGGTGCATTCGGCGTGATTCAGGTGCACCAGCCCCGCCCGCAGCCATTCTTCCGCCGCGCCGCGCGAACAGCGGAACGCTTCGGCCAACAGCGCATCCAACCGGGGGGATGCGACGGTGCAACGGGCTTGGCGGTATTGCTTTTCGGTCTGCGGCAGTGCATCCAGCGGCAGTTCCGCGCCGCGCAAGCCGACCCGCCCGGCGGTTTGCAGCTCTTCCAGCAAAAAGGGCGCCACCCGGCGCAGGCAGATCAGCACCGCCCGCCCGGGTTCGGTCACAATATCGCCCAGCGTCGCCCGCTGCAAGCCCAGCCCCAGCGCCGCGCCAAGCATATCCCGATGCCCCACGGTATCCTGCAAGCGGAAGCGGAATTCCAGCGCAGCGATGCACTCCGTGCGCGTAAAGTCCTCCAGCCCGGCGGGCAGGAACACCGGCACGGTGCGCTCCGCTTGCGCAAAACCGCCGTCCAGCACCAGCGAAACATCTTTGCGGGTGCGAAAAACCTGCGCCGCCTGTGCGGCTTCTTCCGGGGTGAGGAAGTTCCCGGCAACCCAAGCGCCGCTGCGCTTGGCGCGCTCGGCCAAATCCTGTAAGCGCGGGAGGACGGATTCGTTGTTCATGGGAACCCCTCAACAATTCAGATCAATTTTTATCAACAAAAACATGAAAGCGGCACAGCCGCCTAAAAATCGGCGGCGCCGGTGGTTCTGGGGAAGGGGATTACATCGCGGATGTTGCTCATGCCGGTCAGGTACATCAGCAGACGCTCAAAGCCCAGGCCGAAGCCGCAGTGGCGGCAGCCGCCAAAGCGGCGCAGGTCAAGGTACCATTGGTATTGCGCGGGGTCGCCGCCCATCTCGCGGATGCGCTGCTCGAGCAGGGACAA
>JAITNG010000003.1 GCA_031290595.1 Oscillospiraceae bacterium | reverse complement strand
AAATTTGAACTTGTGAACCTTTCACTCTCCGAGGGCGATCCCGGACTGAGACTGGAGTATACTTGCATCCTCTTTGGCGATACGGGGGACGGCAAGATTGATCAAACGGACGTCACGTATTGCGAAAACAACCTCAACGTGATTCCCACGAAAATGACGCCGACGGTGTTTGCCATGACCTTCAATGCGAACACATTTTATGCGCCGATAACCACAGCAACGCGTGACGCGGTCAGAACTGCTTCTTTGGGGTCGGGCGGTATTTCCTACGCCAACTGTGCAGCAGAGCGCGAAAAAGTTGTTAAGGCATGGTATGAGGCACAAGGTCTTGGCTAATGACTGCGTAGTCTGAGAGCAATGGATACCCCCGCCAAAAGCGGGGGTATTTGCATTCTAATATATGAAACATGAAAAAATTTTTTAAATATATCAAATTAGGGCTTGCAATTTGGTGAAAGTAATGTTATAATAGAGAAAATAACAAGTGAGGTGACCATTTTATGTTAAATCAAGCGACAATCAAACAACTCAAACAAAGCAATATCAGTGTGGACGGCGAGCAAACCAAACAGCGCGTGGAAGTGCTTTGGAAGGCGGCAAGCTCCCAACAGAAGCAGACGGTGAAGGCGCTTGCAGGCGTGGCGACGCAGACGGTCTATCGCGTTTATAACACCGGCAGCATTTCGGCCAAGCTGGTGGTTGCGATTTCGCAGGCGCTGAACGTGAACCCATTCTACCTGACGGGCGAAGCGGAAGAACCAGGCGAGTGCAGTGGCGGCGCATTGCGCGAATTGCTGCAAAAGCATGGGTACCGCAAGCTGTTGGCGGAACGCGAGCTGGCCGAAAAGAAGGTGACGCGCAAGCTAAAGGCAGAGGCGGACGCCGCTGACGAGCAGACGGAAGCGCCAACGGAAGAAGAAGCCCCGGCAGAGGAAGTGGCGGAAGCGCCGGTTGCGGAAGAAGCAGCCCCGCTGGTCACGATTCAGTTGGAGGAAGAAGAACTCCAGTTGCTGCTGCGCGCACTGTTGCTCCGTGTGCGGGTTGGCGTCCCCGGCGCGGCGGAGAGCCTTGCGAAGCTCACGCAGCTGCTGGTTGGCTGAACAGGGAAAAAACATTCATAATTTTGGCTCCCCCCGGCAATACTAACCCAAAACGTATTTTGGGCGATTGCCGGGGGGAGAATTGTTTATGTTGATCACGCTGATCCGCGTGTCGATACTCTATTGCGTTGTGATGCTTGCGATTCGGCTGATGGGGAAACGCCAGGTGGGCGAACTCCAGCCGACGGAACTGGTGGTGACGATCCTGCTTTCGGAGCTGGTGGCGATCCCCATTCAGGATAACAGTCTGCCGATGGCGACTTCCCTGATTTCCGCTGCGGTGCTGGTGGCTTTTGAGATCCTGAACTCCATTTTTGCCGTGGGTTCCAACAAGTTCCGCACCCTGACGCAGGGGCATTCCATCCTGGTGGTCCGGGAGGGCAAGCCGGATCTGCGCCAGCTGAAAAACCTGCGCATCTCGATGGACGACTTGATGGAAGCGCTGCGCCAGAAGGATATTTTCGACATCAACGATGTGGATTATTGCTTTGTGGAAACCACGGGGAAGATCAGCGCCTTGCCCAAGCCGCCCCGGCGCAACCTCACGGCGGGGGATTTGCAGCTCCCGGTGGAAGCCAACAACATCCCCTTCGTGATGGTCTACGACGGCGAACGGGTGACGCGCAACTACCATGAAGTGGCGATGACCAACGGCAGGTTGGATTGCATCCTGAAAGATCAAAAAACCCCGCAGGCGAAGGTGATGCTGCTCACCGTCACCAAGCAGGGGGAAGTGTTTTGCTTGCGGAAGGAGAACGTATGAGGATCCGATTGATCGCCGCAATATGTCTGCTTGTGTTTGCGTTGGGGGCGGCGCTGGGGTTTGCCGCCTTTTTGGAACACGCGGCCAAGGAACTGGAAACGGCGCTGACCACCGCGCTGGAAGATGCGCTGACCGAATCGCCCGGTTGGGAGACCGCCACGCAGGAGGTCACCCGCCTTTGGGCGCGTGATAAGGGGCTGATGCACGTGCTGCTGCCCCACGTCAACCTCAACGAGCTGGAGTGGGCGCTGGGTACCCTGCCGGAATACCAGCGTGAGCAGGAGGCCACGCTCTATGTGGAGCAGTGCGTGCGGGGGATCCAGTGCATCCGCACAATCCGCGAAATGGAACGGCCAACCATCGGCAATATTTTTTGATGCGCAGCCGCTGGCGTTATTTCAAAAAATCTTCCATCTGCTGTTTGGCTACGGCGGGGCGGCTGTTGATGATCTGCCGCACCTCTTCCACCTGTTGCCGCCAGTATTCCGGCGTGGGTTTGCCCCAGCGCACGTTGTTGGCGGCGATCTCCGGCTCCAACTGCGCCGCCATGCGATCCAGCACCTCTTCCATGTGCGCCGGTTGGAAGGCGGTGTTGAGCAGTTCGTTATACCTGGCCTTGAACTTCGCCTTGAAGGTGCTGTTTTGCAGCAGGCCGACCTGCAACGCCGTGAAGAACATGTTGCCAACGCCGTGGCCGTTGGGGCTGAACATTTCGGCAATGGTGTTGCGCGGCGGCCCCATGGCGCCCGCCCGCATGGTCATGTCAAAATCAAACAGCACCATTTTCCACTTGCTGCCGCCGTTTGCGCCCTCCGGGGCTTCGCGGTAGCTTTTTTTGTTGCCGGTGTCGCTGTTGGCAAAAAAGATTTCGGCAATCAGGTAGTCGATAAAATTGTCAATATCCAGCCGGGCGTCGATGTAGTCGTAATGCTCCTGTAGGCGCATGTCGTGGTTCCGGGCGTATTCGCGGATCTCCTTCCAGCCCGTTTTATCGCCTGAAAGGGTGTTGGTGTCGCCCTTAACGATGTCCATGTGGTCGGGGTCAAGGCCTTCCCGCGCAGCAAAATATTGCTCGTTGATTTTTTCGCGGATCGCATAGATCCCCCAGTATTCGCCGTTGATATACAGCGCCACGGGCTGCCAATCCTGCATGGCAATATCGCTGTAGCCCATGAGAACCTGCGTGCAGAAGGCGTCGCGGAACTTGGTGCGGTATTGATCCTGCCCGGCGGCGCGCAGCACAAAATCGGTGTTGGTGGTGATGGGGTTCCCCGGGAAGACCGGGTAGGTGACGCTCCGTGCGCCATAGCTGTCGCGCAGATGCACGGCCAGGGATTTTTGCAGATAGGCACGCGTGTATTGACCAAAAATGCCGACCCCAGCGTTGAATTCCAGCTGTTTTGCGCCGTCCGGCGTGTAATATTCCAGCGTGGCTTCGCGCTCCCAATCCTTCCAGAAGTTTGCGCCCTCATAGGGGAATTCCCCGCCGTAGCCGGGGCCGTCGGCCATAATGCCGTTTTCGTAGCCAAAGAGGTCGTCCGGCTTGGCGGAAAGGAAGAGCATGGGCAATGCGTGCGTGCTGCCGATGAGGAAGGAAGCGGTCACGGTGTCGCTGGGCAGGCAGTTTGCGCCAAAGGCACGCACGCGCAGGGTGACGGTTTCCTTGAGCCGCAGCGCACCCGGCAGGGCGGGGGATTGCTCCGTCGGCACGCTGCCATCGGATGTGTAGCGCAGGGTGAAGCCTTCCGGCGCGGTTGCGCTGACGGTATCGCCCGCCGTGGCATAGCCGCCGCTGCGCGAAAGCGTGGGCAGGGGCGCGTAGCCCTTATAGGCCTGGCTGTTGGCCGCGCCCGGCGTGGGGGTGGCGAACCACACCCGTTCCGTGCTGCCCGCCGCCCGGCCGCTGCTTTCGCCGATGCGCAGCTTGCCGGTATCAAAAAAATCAACCACACGGCCTTCGGGGTCAAGCAGAAACAGCCGTTCGCCGCTGGTATCAATTTGAAAAGGCGCGTACCATTCGCCCTGCTTTTTCACGCTGACCGTTTGCACATCGCCGGCGCTGCCGGTGTCCGCATCCTTGAGTACATCCTTGCCCGCCGCCTGCACCACAACGTAGCCGCCGGGCGCGAGGGTCTGTTCCCCAAAGAGGAAGCGGTTGCCGTCAAGGCTTTTGCAAAGCCCGTACCCTGCAAGGGCAACGGGCTCGTTGGTTGTGTTATGCAATTCGATCCAATCGTGCTGGCCGGTGTCCTTGTTCCCCACCGCCCAGGCCGCGCTCACTTCGCTGAAGAGCAGACCGCGGCTTTCGGGTCCGGTGGCCAGCGCAAGCTCTGCAAAGCCGCCGCTGTTGGCCGCCCCCGGGGTCGGCATCGCAAAATAGAGGAGCTTGGTCGGATCCGCCGCGCTGCGGCCGTAGGATATATTCTCCGTCAGCGGCACCATGGGCAGGTAGTCCATTTCCTGTAACGACGGGTCGCTCAGCACCAGGCCGGTGTCCTCTTGCCCCAGCTTGAACGAGCTGTGCAGCTCGCCTTCCACCTGCGCGGCGTCGCCGGAACACCAGACGAGCAGATACGCGCCCGGCGCGATCACCGTGCCTTTTGGGAAGGACCATTTGGTCGGCTTCGCGCTGTTATCGCTGAGGTACCACCCGCTCAGGTCAACGGCGGTTTTCCCGGCGTTATAAAGCTCCGCCCAATCGGCGTAGTCGCCATCTTGGGTGTAGATTGTGAAGGTGTTTTTGCTCATGTATTCATTGATATAGACGCTGCCGAGGCCGCCCGTGGCGTGTTCCCCCTGCGCAGCGCCCCCCTGGGCTGCGTTGGAAGCCTGTGTCCCCTCCAAACCGCCGGTGCCTGTGCAGCCCGGTATGGCAGCCAGCAGCGCCGCCGCCAGGCAGAGCGCCGCCAGGCGCCGTCCAGTTTTCTTCATGAAGCGATCCTCCTAAAA
>JAITNG010000139.1 GCA_031290595.1 Oscillospiraceae bacterium | reverse complement strand
ATCTTATTGGTAAGGAGCCTGGACACGGCACGCCGTGTCCCTACAAACGTTCATCATAAAATCGGTCTTCTTTCCAATTGGACGGGTTGTTGTTGATGTATTCCGCAATCCGGATATAGTCTTTTTCATCGCGGATAATATGCTCGTAATAACCGCGCTGCCACTGAAAAGCATCGCCGCCATTCTGCCGAATCCGTTTGGTAACGGCGGCTTTATACGCACGCATCAGCGTTGGAACCGAACCCGCAACAGGTGCGCCGAATTTTTCCTCCCGGTTTGTAGGGACACGGCGCGCCGTGTCCAGGCTGTTAAAATCTTTATCTTTTGCTATTTCGACAATACCGTGAAAATGATTGGGCATCAACACATATTCGTGCAAAACCACGTTGCTTCGGTGCTGTGGCGCTGCTAGCCACTCGTTCAAGGCAATGGCGCCCCACTGTGTAACCTGTGCATCGCCATTGGCAATTTTACAAAAAACACATTCGCGATTTTGAATGCAAATCGTCATAAAGTATATACCGCTTCTGGTGTAATCATGTTTCCCTATGCGAATGCTTTTGTGATGATGAATATCCGGGTTGTATTTCATTTCAGGTCACCATTTTCCTTTGCACCACTGCCCCTTTCCCAAAACGTCACGCTCAGCCCGGGCAAATCCAGCGCCAGGCTTTGCGCGTGGCCGTGCATGGCCTTTGACTGGGTTTTGGCCGCCGCCGTGCCTGCGCCTGTGCCGCCGTATTCCGCTGCGTCGGATGTGAACACCACCCTGTATTCCCCTTTTTCCGGCACGCCGATGCGGTAGCCTTCCCGCGCTGCGGGCGTAAAATTGCACACGCAGAGCAGTTCCCGCCCGGTGGCGTCTATCCGGCGGAAGGCGATGACAGAATTGACGTCGTCGTCGCCGGAAATCCAGGCAAAGCCATCCCAGCTATCCTCAATGGCCCAGAGCGGCGCGTTTGCTTTATAAAAATGATTCAGCGCACGGATATATGCCTGCAATTGCCGGTGCGTTTCGTATTCCAGCAGGATCCAGTCGAGTTCCTGCGCGTAGTTCCATTCAATGAACTGGCCGAATTCCTGCCCCATAAAGAGCAGCTTTTTGCCGGGGTGCGCGATCATGTAGCCCAGCAGCGCCCGCAGCCCCGCAAACTTTTCGGCGTAATCCCCGGGCATCTTGCTCAAAAGCGAACACTTGCCATGCACCACCTCATCGTGGCTCAAAGGGAGAATGAAATTTTCAGAAAACGCATAGCAGAGCGAAAAGGTCAGTGCGCTGTGGTTCGCCTTGCGATAGACGCCGTCCATCGAAAAATAGCGTAAGCAATCGTTCATCCAGCCCATGTTCCACTTGAAGTTGAAGCCCAGGCCGCCGACTGCGGGGGGCTGTGTGACCATCGGCCAGGCGGTGCTTTCTTCCGCCGCCATGATCACTCCGGGGAAATCCGTCAGCACCGAACGGTTCAGCGCCTGCAAAAACGCCACCGCCTCCAGGTTTTCGCGCCCGCCCTTGCGGTTGGGCAGCCATTCCCCGGCCTTGCGGTCATAATCCAAATAGAGCATCGAAGCCACCGCATCCACCCGCAAACCGTCGGCATGGTATTGTTCCAGCCAGAACGCTGCGCTCGAAATCAGGAATGCGCAGACCTCCGGCCTGCCGTAATCAAAGACCAGAGTCCCCCACTGCTTGTGTTCGCCGCGGCGGGGGTCGGGGTGTTCATAAAGCGCTTCGCCGTCAAAGCGTGCCAAACCGTGGGTGTCGCGCGGAAAGTGGGCGGGTACCCAATCCAGCAGCACGCCCAGCCCGGCGCGGTGCGCACAGTCGATAAAATACATCAGCTCCTTCGGCTCGCCATAGCGCGAAGTCGCGGCAAAATAGCCCGTCACCTGGTAGCCCCAGGAACCGTCGAAGGGGTATTCCGTCACCGGCATCAGTTCCAAATGGGTGTAGCCCATCCCCACCGCATAGGGGATCAGCTCTTCCGCCAGCTTGCGGTAAGAGAACGGCTCGCCATCCGGGAACCGCCGCCAGGAGCCCAAATGCACCTCATAAATATTGACCGGCGCAGCGTGCGGGTTCCAGCGGGTGCGTAAAGCCATCCAATCCGCGTCGCCCCAGGCATAGCAGCCTTCCAGGGGATAATACTTGGACGCAGTGCCGGGCGCGGATTCGGCATGGAAGGCATAGGGGTCATCCTTGAGCTGCTGCTTGCCGTCCGCCCCGGTGACGCAGAATTTGTAGGCCGCAAAGGGCTGCACATCCTGCACGGCGGCTTCCCACACGCCCTGTGGGTTCAGGCGGCGCATGGGGTCGGCCTTGCGATCCCAGTCGTTGAAATCCCCCGCGACGCTGACCGCCTTGGCATGGGGCGCCCAGCAGCGGAACACCGCGCCGCTGCCGTCTTCCAGCCGATGCGCCCCCAAAAAGCGGTAAACCCGCGCATTGTTCCCCTGATGAAAAAGATACAACGGAACTTCAAGCTCCTTCACGCGAACACCCCCTTGCTTTCTGTTACCATTATACCAAAGGTTGATGGGGGATGCAAGAGAAAATTACGAATACGCACAGCAATCTGTCAAATTTAGATTTGCAAGAAAAATCAAGCGGAATTGAAACACCGTTTTTCGTGTGCAAATCCTGCACTTGCAATGCCCGGCGGATTGTGGTATACTAGATTATAAGATAGGAGGGATGCCCCTATGGATGACCATGATACGGGCGAGCCGTTCAGCGGCTTGGTGATTTCTGATGAAGTGCTTGCGGCCATTGCCGTCACTGCCGCAAAGGATGTGGACGGCGTGAGCGCACTGGTACCCCGCGCCGATGTGACGCGTCTGCTGCGCACGGGGGATTCCCTGCGCTATGTGAAGATCGGCGGCGGCGAAGCGGATATTTTGCTGCACCTTGCCATCCGCATCCGCGCAGGCGCACGCATTTCTTCCGTTGCGGGCGAACTGCAAAAGGAAGTCAAAAACGCCGTGCAAAACATGACCGGCCGCGCCGTAGCAAAAGTAAACGTCAGCATTGCAGGCGCCGATTTTTAGGCGGCTGTGCCGCTTTCAAATGAACAATGATGCAGGAGATCTAAAATGCCAAAAAAGATCGCTGACCACGCTGAACGGGAGTCAACCCCTTCGGCGATTGCGGCACAGCCGCCCAAAAACACGCGCCGCACCGCGCGGGAACAGGCCTTTGCGCTTCTGTTTGAACTCTCGTTCCACCCGGGCGCAAGCGTGGCCGAACTGCTTGCAAACGCGGGGGAAGCGCCAGCGGATTTACCTGCGGCGCAAGACCCGAGCGCGGCGGAGCCCATCCGTGCGCTCCCGGTGGAAGCCAACGCCCTGCGCACGGCAGAAACGGCGGTGGCGCACCTGGAGGCGCTGGATGAACTGATCACAAAGCACCTGCGCGGCTGGAAACTCGGCCGGATTTCGCGGGTTTCGCTTGCGTTGCTGCGCCTGGCGGCCTGTGAGCTGCTTTATTTTGACGAAATCCCCACCGGCGCAAGCATCAACGAGGCCGTGGAGCTGGCCAAGCTCTATGGCGACGAAGATGCGCCGCGCTTCATCAACGGGGTGCTGGGTTCCATCGCCAGGGCAGGTGAAAACGCGTGAATTGCGTTGCGCTGGGGATTGACACCAGCAATTACACCACATCAACCGCGCTCTTTGATGCCGCCGCCGGGGCTGCCGTGCAGCAAAAGCGGCTGCTGCCAGTCAAACCGGGGGAACTGGGGCTGCGGCAAAGCGACGCGCTGTTCCACCACACCGTGCAGCTGCCTGAACTGCTTGAAGCGCTGCTGCGCGGCGTCCCCTCCATCGGGGCAGTGGGCGTCAGCAACCGCCCCCGCCCTGCGCAAGGCTCTTATATGCCCTGCTTTCTGGCCGGGGTCGCCGTTGCCGGGGGCGTTGCCGCCGCGCTGGGGGTTCCCCTGCGGCGCTTCAGCCACCAGGAAGGGCATCTGGCGGCGGCGCTATTTTCCGCCAACCGGCAAGCCTGGGGGCAAGCCCCCTTCCTGGCGTTTCACCTCTCCGGCGGCACAACGGAATGCCTCTTGGTGCAGCCCGAACCGGGTGATGCAAACGCCTTTGCTGTTGAAATCATCGGCGGATCTTCTGACCTCAAGGCGGGGCAGCTGGTGGATCGCATTGGCGTGGCCTGTGGGCTTGCATTCCCTGCGGGCGCTGCGCTGGATGCTCTGGCGCTGGAGGGGACGCTCCCCCGGCAGCCAAAGCCGTCGCTGTGCGGGATGCAGTGCAGCTTTTCCGGGCTGGAAAACCAGTGCCGCACGCTGTTGGCACAGGGCTGCCCGCAGCCGGATGCAGCGCGGTTTTGCCTGGAATCCATCGCAGCGGCGCTGGAAGCCATCGCGTTGCAGGCACAGGCGCAATACGGCGCACTGCCCCTGCTGTTTGCCGGGGGCGTGGCGTGCAGCCGGGTGATCCGCAGCAGACTGGGGCAGCGCTTCCCAAAAGCCGCGTTTGCCGCCCCGGATTTTTCGGCAGACAACGCCGCCGGGGTCGCCATTTTAGCCGCCTGTGGCGCTTTCAAATGAGCGCTTATTAAAATTAAAATATTGCCCAAATCAACACATCAAAAAGCACATCGAAATTGGGGGTTAAAATGCCGGTGCAGATACAGGTTCTCTCGGTCACGCAACTGAATAAATATGTAAAATTCCTCCTGGAAGGCGACGACGCGCTGCGCTTTGTCTGCGTGACGGGGGAGCTTTCCAACTTCAAAAACCATTCCAGCGGCCACTGGTATTTCACCTTGAAGGACGCGGGCGCCGCCGTACCTGCGGTGATGTTCCGCGACGCAAACCGCCGCTTGCCCTTTTTGCCCCAGGATGGAATGCGCATCCTGCTGCGCGGGCGGGTTTCGCTCTATGAGCGCGACGGCAAATACCAGCTCTATGTGGACGACATGCAGCCCGACGGCCTGGGGGCGCTCTGGCTCGCGTTTGAACAGCGCAAGGAACGCCTGGCCGCCGAAGGCCTGTTTGATGAAGCGCGCAAACGCCCGCTCCCGCAAATCCCACGGCGGGTGGGCATTGTGACCAGCGGCACCGGCGCTGCCGTGCAGGATGTTTTGCGCATCCTCGGCAGACGCTTCCCTGCGGCGGAAGCCGTGCTTTGCCCGGTGGCGGTGCAGGGTACGGGCGCGGCGGAGCAGATCGCCGCCGCCATCGCCCTGCTCAATGCGCGGGAGGCGGCGGATGTGCTGATCGTCGGCCGGGGCGGCGGTTCGCTGGAAGACCTTTGGGCATTCAATGAAGAGGTCGCCGTCCGCGCCGTGGCGGAATCCCGCATCCCGGTGATTTCCGCCGTCGGGCATGAAACCGACACCACGCTCTGCGATTTTGCCGCCGACCTGCGTGCTTCCACGCCCTCCGCAGCGGCGGAACTGGCCGTGCCGGAGCAAACGGAGCTGGCCGCCCTTGCGCGGGCGCTGGGCGAAGGGCTGCTGCAAAGCATGGAAAACAACCTGGCCGAACGCCGCAACGCCTTGCAGCGGTTGCAGGAACGCCGGGTGCTGCGCAGCCCGGAGGAGTTGATTCACGCGCCGCGCCAACGGCTGGATGCCGCCGCGCTGCGCCTGTGGAACGGTGCGGGCGCACGCGTGCAAACTGAGCGCAACCGCCTGGCGCTGCTGGCCGGGCGGCTGGAAGCCCTCAGCCCGCTGGGCGTGCTGGCACGCGGCTACGCCCTCGCCAAGCGGGGCGGGGCGGCGCTGACCCGCGCCGCAATGCTCGCCCCCGGGGAGCGGCTGGAGCTGCTGTTCCAGGATGGCGCCGCCACGGTGCAGGTCGAAGAAATACAAATGAAGCTATAGAATACAGGAGAAAAATCCCATGGAACAACCCGATTTGGACTATGAAGCCACCTTCCGCCGTCTGGAGGAGATCGCCGACCTGCTGGAACGCGGCAGTCTGCCGCTGGAACAATCCCTCAAGCTGTTTGAGGAAGGCACCCGCCTGACCGGGGCGCTGACCCGTGCGCTGGACCAGGCAGAGCAAAAGCTGACGACGATGCAGGTAACAAGTAATAAAGAATAAGTGCGCTGGAAAGGCGGGGTGTGTGTTGGATCCATGGAACGACGTTTGTAGGGACACGGCGTGCCGTGTCCAGGCCGAGGCGTCCTCTGCGTCGGCGTATCCCGCGCAGTTTTCTGCCGAAGCGGAGCGGATTTCCCTTGCGCTGCCCGCGTTTTTGCCTGTGGATGCAGGGGCGGTGGGCGACGCTGCGGCCTATAGTCTGCAAAACGGGGGCAAACGCATCCGCCCGGTGCTTTTGCTGGCTTGGTGCCGCCTTTGCGGCGGTGCGCCGGAAGCCGCCCTGCCCTTCGCCGCCGCGCTGGAAATGATCCACACCTATTCGCTGATCCACGACGACCTGCCCTGTATGGATGACGACGACCTGCGCCGGGGCAAGCCCTCGTGCCACAAAGCCTTTGGCGAAGCCACCGCCCTGCTGGCCGGTGACGCGCTGCTCACCCAGGCGTTTGCGCTGGTGGCGGGCGCTGAAAGCCAGCCCCCCGCCGTGCGCTGCGCCGCCGCCGCCCTGCTCGCCCGCGCCGCCGGTGCGCAGGGGATGATCGGCGGACAGATGCTCGATTTAGCCTTTGAAGGCCGGACGGTGGAACGCGCGCAATTGGAAGAGATGAACCGCAAAAAGACCGGCGCACTCCTGGAAGCCGCCTGTCTGCTGGGCTGCCTGGCGGCGGGCGCGGATGCGGCGCAGGAAGCCGCCGCCGGGCGCTACGCCGATGCAATCGGGCTGCTGTTCCAGCTGACGGATGACATTCTGGACGTTGCGGGCGAAACGGCGGCGCTGGGCAAGCCCGTGGGCAGCGACGCCGCCAACGGCAAAAGCACCTGGGTGACGCTGCTCGGCCTGGAAGGGGCGCGGCAGCTGGCCAAAACCCTGCACGCCCAGGCAACCGAAGCCCTGGCGGGCTTTGGTGCGGACGCAGATTTTCTGCGCTGGCTGGCGGGGTATATCTTGGCGCGGGAATCATAATAGTAGGGGGGGAATCCGGCATGACAGCAGAAAAGCTCGCTGCGGGCGGCGCCATCGGCCTCATTTGCCCCAGCCATGTTGCGGAGGAGGCAACCTACCGGCAGATCACCAAAACCTTGGAACGCCTGGGCTTCCGGGTCAAACTGGGCGCCAATATATATAAGAATACGCACGGATACCTGGCCAGCCCGGAAGAACGCGCCGGTGATTTGAACGCGATGGTCGCCGATGATGCAGTGCAAATGATCTTCTTCGGCGGCGGCGAGGGCGGCAACGAAACCCTGCCGTATATTGACTATGCGGCGATCCGCCAACACCCCAAAATTTTCAGCAGCTACAGCGACGGCACCAGCATTTTGAACGCCGTTTATGCCAAGACCGGGCTTGTGACCTATTACGGGCAAAGCCCCGGCGAATTCTGCG
>JAITNG010000008.1 GCA_031290595.1 Oscillospiraceae bacterium | reverse complement strand
AATATAAGCAAAAGCTCGGTCTCAAGATTCCCATCTCCGGCATCCTCAAGCGCAATCTCTTCGATCCCAACCATTTGGTCGCTTTCTTGGGGTGCTTTGGTGAAGATTAGATTGACGTGGCCCAAGCCGCTTTTTCGTTGACAATTCTGCCATTTTGGTTTATACTAAAAAGGTATGTTGAGAAAGGGGGGCAAATATGTTTAAGAACAACAAAAAAACAACGCCGGCAAAAAGCAGCGCCGGCAACGAGGCGCGGCTGCGTGCCATTGCGCAGCTTTTGGATGCACAGGCGTTGGATGAATTTTCCACCTCCGTCGCCGGGCTTTCGGCGGAAGCGGCGGAGGAACGGCTGGATGACTACGGGCCGAACACAATCACGACCGATAAGCGCAACACCGTTTGGCGGCGGCTGCGCGAAGCGGTGATCAATCCCTTCAACCTTGTGCTGCTGGCCGTGGCGGCCATCACCTGGGTGACGGACGTGCTGCTGGCCGCCAAGGCGGATTACATCACGTTCAGCATCATCCTGGCGCTGGTGCTGCTTTCGAGCCTGGTGGCCTTTGTGCAGAGCCAGCGTTCCAACGCCGCAGCGGCGCAGCTGGCGGGCATGATCACCAACAAGGCCGATGTTTGGCGCGGCGGCGTGCTGGTGGAAACCACCATGGAACAGATCGTGCCGGGCGATATTGTGAAACTTTCGGCCGGGGATATGCTGCCCGCCGACGTGCGCTTCCTCAGCACAAAGGATCTTTTTGTGGCACAGGCGGCGCTCACGGGCGAAAGTGCGCCGGTCGAAAAGTTCGCCGAGCCGGATGCGCAGAGCGGCAACGCCCTCACGGATCTGCGCAACATCGGCTTCATGGGTTCCAACGTGATCAGCGGCAGTGCGACGGCCTTGGCGCTCGCCACGGGGAACGCGACCTACTTTGGCTCCATGGCGCATTCGCTTTCAGGCGACCGCGCCAAAAACAGCTTTGAGCGCGGCGTCGATTCGGTCAGCCGTCTGCTCATCCGCATGATGCTGGTGATGGTGCCGGTGGTGTTCCTGATCAACGGCGTCGCCAAGCACGATTGGTTTGAAGCCCTGCTCTTTTCGATTTCGATTGCCGTTGGCCTGACCCCCGAAATGCTGCCCGTGATCATGACCTCCACCCTGGCCAAGGGCGCCGTTGCGATGTCGCGCCGCAAGGTGATCGTCAAGACCCTGGGCGCAATCCAGACCTTTGGCGAAATGGATATTCTCTGCACCGATAAGACCGGCACGCTCACCGAAGATAAGATTGTGCTGGAAAAATACATGAACATCCACGGCGAGGACGATGTGCGTATTTTGCGCCACGCTTGCCTCAACAGCTACTTCCAGACGGGGCTGAAAAATCTGATTGACCTTGCGGTGCTCAACCGCGCCGAACAGAGCGGGCTGATGGAAAGCCTTTCGGCCTACACCCGGGTGGATGAAATCCCCTTCGATTTCACGCGGCGGCGCATGAGCGTTGTTTTGCAGGATGCAAACGGCAAGCGCCAGCTGATCACCAAGGGCGCGGTGGAAGAGATCATGGCCATTTGCGCCCATGCGGAGCTGGGCGGGCAGGTGACGCCCCTCACCGACGCCATCCGCCGCGAAGCCATGGCGACCTACGAAACCCACAACGCCGACGGTCTGCGCATGATCGCCGTGGCGCAAAAGAACGAAGTGCCGGATTGCGGCGCATTCAGCGTTGCCGATGAAACGGACATGGTTCTGATCGGCTTCGTCGGCTTCCTTGACCCGCCCAAGGAAAGCGCAAAGGCCGCCATCACCGCTTTGCAGGATCATGGCGTGCGCGTCATCGTCCTCACCGGCGACAGCGAAGGCGTGGCCGCAAAGGTGTGCGCCAAAGTGGGCGTTATGCCCGAAGGGATGCTGACCGGGCGCGACGTGGAAGGCATGGACGACGAAACGCTCTTGCAGGCGACTGAAAGCTGCGACCTTTTTGCCAAACTTTCGCCCGCGCAAAAGGAGCGTGTGGTCAAAGCGCTCCAAAGCAACGGCCACACCGTGGGCTACATGGGCGACGGCATCAACGACGCACCGCCCCTGCACGCCGCCGACGTCGGTATTTCCGTTGACAGCGCCGTCGATATTGCCAAGGAAACCGCCGACATCATCCTGCTCAAAAAAGACCTGATGGTGCTGGAAGACGGCATCATCGAAGGCCGCCGCACCTTTGGCAACATCATCAAATACATCAAAATGACCGCCAGCGGCAACTTTGGCAACATGTTCTCCATCATTGCCGCAAGCATCTTCCTGCCCTTTTTGCCGATGCTGCCCGTGCAGATCCTCGCGCAAAACCTGCTCTGCGATTTTTCGCAGCTCGGCATCCCCTTCGACAGCGTCGATAAGGAATACACTTTACGCGCACGCAAGTGGGAAACGCGCTCCATCCGCCGCTTTATGCTGGTGATGGGACCCGTCAGTTCGCTGTTCGATATTCTCTGCTTTGCCGTCCTCTGGTGGGTCATGGGCGCAAAGGGCGTGGAAGCCGCGCCGTTGTTCCAGTGCGGCTGGTTCGTGTTCGGCACGGTTTCGCAGGTTCTAGTCATTCACATGATCCGCACGGCCAAAATGCCGTTCCTGCAAAGCCGCCCCTCCCTGCCCCTGCTGTGTTCCACCGCCGTGATTGCGGCGCTCGCCCTCGCCGTGGTCTTCAGCAGCCTGGCCACCGGGTTCGATATGTCCACCCTCCCCGTGGCCTTTGTGCCATGGCTCGCAGGTCTGCTCGGCGCCTACCTCATCATCGTGCAACTGGTAAAGAAAATCTATATCAAACACTACACCGAATGGATGTAGGCGGCTGCGCCGCGGCTCGGCGGCTGTGCCGCTTCCAAATGGGGCTTGATTTCTTTTGGAAGGGAGGGTTGTGCTTGGCGGAACGGATTATGATTGCGATGAGCGGCGGGGTGGATAGCGCTGCCGCCGCCGTGCTTTTGCTGGAACAGGGCTGCACCTGCGCCGGTGTGAACCTTCGCCTTTTTGCGGGTGAAGCGGATGAAACCGCCCCGCCCCGCGAACGCAGCTGCTGCTCCCTGAGCGATGTGGAGGATGCGCGCTGCGCCGCCCAGCACCTGGGGATGCCCTTTTACGTGTTCAACTTTGCGCAGTTGTTTGCGCAAAGCGTGATCCGCCGCTTTGCCGAAGGCTACGCCTGCGGCGAAACGCCGAACCCCTGCATCGATTGCAACCGCTTCATCAAATTTGACGCGCTTTTGCAGCGTGCCGCCCTGCTGGGCTACGACGCTGTCGCCACGGGGCATTATGCCCGGTGCGAAGCCGCGCCGGGCGGCCGCTGGCTCCTGCGCAAGGGCGTGGACGCCAACAAAGACCAGAGCTATGTGCTGGCCTTCCTCACCCAGGCGCAGCTGGCGCGGGTGCGCTTCCCCCTGGGGGAGCTGACCAAGCCCCAGGTGCGGGCAATCGCCGCCCAAAAGGGGCTCCTGAACGCCGAAAAGCGCGAAAGCCAGGATATTTGCTTCGTCCCCGATGGCGACTACGGCGCATTCTTAGCGCGGCGATCCGGCCAACCGCTGCGCCCCGGCGATTTTGTTGACCCCGACGGGCGGCCCCTGGGGAAGCACCGGGGAACTGCATGTTACACCCTGGGCCAGCGTAAGGGGCTGGGGTTGGCGCTCAAAAGCCCCGGGTATGTTTGCGCCATCCGCCCGGCGGAAAACACCGTGGTGGTGGGCGCGGAAGACTTGCTTTTCACCCGCAACCTGGATGCACGCGAGCTAAACCTGATCGCCTGTGACCACCTGCCCCAGCCCTTACGCTGCAAGGCCAAAGTGCGTTACCGCCAAGAGGAGCAATGGGCAACGGCGGAGCAAACAGGCGAAACCACCCTGCACCTGCGCTTTGATGCGCCCCAACGCGCCATCACCCCCGGCCAAACCGTCGCGCTTTACGACGGAGATTGCGTGGTGGGTGCAGGGGTAATCACGGGTTAAAAAAATCACGCCCGGGCAGCCAGCAGCCGCCCGGGCGTCGCCATTATGGTGGTCTTATTTCTGCCAATACGCCAACTGCGGCAACTGTTTGCGCAGAAACGCACGTATTTCATCCGGCGTTCCCCAACTCTGATGCGGCAGAATATCTTCAATGAACTGGTCAACCGTTTGCGCAACATGGAAGCCGCCGTCATAATAGCACCACTTGCAATATTGGTCGTTGACCACGCCGTCGGCTTCCTTGCTGTAGTTTTCCCCGTCCTCCAGCGGCATACCGCACACCTGGCAAATCAGGTTGCGCGGCTGCCCCAGCAGGGTGTTGATCGACGCGCCAAACGTCTTTGCAATCACTTTCAGCGTGTCCGTATTCGGCACAGTTTCGCCGTTTTCCCAGCGCGACACCGCTTGCCGGGTCACAAACAGCTTCGCCGCCATTTCGTCCTGCGATAAGCCCTGCTTTTTTCGGAGTTCCAATAATGCGTCCTTTGGTTCCATGCGCAGCACCACCTTTCTCCTTTTATTATACCAGAAAAGCCGTGCGGGGGCAAGCAACCTGCTGTTGCTCACACCCCCTGCTTGCGTGCTAATTATACCAACCCTTCACTATAGACATACCAATCGCCCCCCAGATGTTCCCAGTTTTCATCTCTGTATTCAGGCGAATAACGAATGCCTTTGACTAGGTTGTTCGGCAAACGAAAGCTAAAATCAATTGTGCTATAGCCACGAACAGTTTCATCACATATCAGCACTCTTGGGTCATTATGCGTCCCAACAGCAGAAAAGTATGACTCCATTAGGCTTATTAGCTGCGGATCCAATGAAACTTGTTCACCAGCTCCGTTTGTTGCCTCCAATTGCGCATCATTATGGGAGATGCAATACAAATCTTCTGTTTTATAATTTGAAAGCTGCTTTTGGATAGTCTGCAACTGTCCCTGATTATTTTGGAAAAAAGTTTTCAATTCCTGCTCCTTTAATTCGTCTTGCGCAAAGGTTTCATTCACAGGCTCCCGCCCCGAATTGGCTGTTGTAGTATTCATCGAACTCGACAGTACGTCACTCGTCAACATGCTGTTTGGCTTTGTTGTTATATCGGACGTTGCTGCGCTTTCTGATGTGGTTATATCCCTATCAGTTGATCCGCAAGATGCAAAAAAAGCCACCATTAGTAAAATGGCGAACACCGGGAAAAGTATTCGTGTGTTTTTCATTGGAAAACAACTCCTTTCATAACTATTGTCACACTGCGTCGCAGCCTTCAGCGAAGCGCCCCCTCACACCCCCGAATATGCCGAAAATCCGCCGTCCACGGCCACCATGCTGCCGGTGACGAAGGAAGAATAGCCCTCGTCGCAGAGGAAGAGCAGCGCCCCGGCCAGTTCTTCGGGCAAACCGAAGCGGTGCATGGGCGTGGCTGCCAGAATCTTGCCGCTGCGTTCTGTGGGGCTGCCGTCGGGGTTCCAAAGCAGGGTTTTGTTTTGATTTGTGGAAAAGAAGCCCGGCGCAATCGCGTTGACCCGGATGCCCACCGGCGCAAAATGCACCGCCATGAACTGCGTGAAGTTGCTCACCGCCGCCTTGGCCGCCGAATAGGCGGGGATCTTGGTCAGCGGGCGAATGGCGTTCATGGAGGTGATCATCACAATGGCGGCGTGGGGCTTCCCGGCAAGATCCCTGGCAAACACCTGCGTGGGCAGCAGCGTGCCGAGGAAGTTGAGGTTGAACACCTTGGCGATGCCCGCCGGGTCAAGGTCAAAAAAGGTGGTGACGCCTTCCAGCTGCTCTTCCAGGTCAGCGCTTTCCAGGGTTTCCTTGCTGGTGTTGCCGCTGGGGTGGTTGCCGCCGGCGCCGTTGATGAGCAGATCGCACGCGCCAAAACGGGCGGTGATTTGTGCGCGGGCAGCTTCCAGGCTGGCTTTTTCAAGCACATTGCAGGCGATGGCGATGGCCTGGCCGCCCGCCCCGGTGATTTCGTCGGCCACGGCCTGTGCGGCTGCAAGGTTCAAATCCAGCACGGCGGTTTTCACGCCCTGCGCAGCCAGAACCTTAGAAAATCCGCCGCAAAGCACGCCGCCCCCGCCGGTGACGACGGCAACGCGGTTGTTGAGGTTAGGGTGATGGAATGGCATGGGGATACCTCCTAGATTGATGTATGATGTTGTTTTTGTGTTGTATACTATTATTAACGCACCTGGACACGGCACGCCGTGTCCCTACAAACCGCGATAAAACGCCAACGCGCCTCTGTATTTTGATGCACCTTTGTAGGGACACGGCGTGCCGTGTCCAGGTGCCTGAAATGAAGTGAAGCACTGCTTTTAATTGCGAAACAGTATACAGCCCGGTTGCGGCTGTTGCGGCACAGCCGCCTAGCCCGCCGCTGGCGCCCAGCCCAGGCTGCGTTCTACTGCCCGCTTCCAGTCGGCGTAGAGCGCGTCGCGGCGCTGTTGGGGCATTTTGGGGGTGAAGATTTGATCCACCTGGCGGTTTTGCTCAATTTCTTCTTTGTTTTTCCAGACCCCCGCAACGATCCCGGCCATGTAGGCTGCGCCCAGGGCGGTGGTTTCCACCACCTTGGGGCGGTTGACGTTGGTTTGGATCACGTCGGCCTGGAACTGCATCATCACGCTGCTGACGCTTGCGCCGCCGTCCACCCGGAGTTCCGAAAAGCGGATGCCCGCATCGGCGGCCATGGCTTCGAGCAGGTCGCACACCTGGTAGGGGATGCATTCAATCACCGCGCGGGCAAGGTGCGCACGCCCCGCGCCGCGCGTCAGGCCGACGATGGTTCCCCTGGCATACATATCCCAATAGGGCGCGCCCAGCCCGGTGAAGGCCGGCACCAGGTATACGCCGTTGGCGTCCGGCACGCTGGCGGCCAGTTCATCGCAGCGGGGGGCGGAATCGATCAGCTTGAGTTCATCGCGCAGCCACTGGATCACGCTGCCCGCGTTGAAGGCGCTGCCCTCGATGGCGTATTCCACTGCGTCGCCCAGCCCCCAGGCCACGCCCGTGAGCAGGTTATGCACCGAACGCACCCGCTTTTTGCCGGTGTTCATCAGCAAAAAGCAGCCGGTGCCGTATGTATTTTTCGCTTGCCCCGGCGCAAAACAGGCCTGGCCAAAGAGCGCCGCCGGTTGGTCGCCGATGGCGCTGGTGATGGGTAGCCCGGCCAGTTCGTGCAAGCCGATCAGCCCGGGCGAAACTTCGCCGTGGAACGCGCCCGAAGGCACGGGCTTGGGCAGGATGGAGCGCGGGATTTCCAGCAAGCGGCACAGTTCCTCATCCCAGCAGAGCTTATCCACATCAAAGAGCATCGTGCGCGAGGCGTTGGAATAATCCGTCACATGGCTTTTGCCGCCGGTGAAGTTCCAGATCAGCCAGGTTTCCACCGTGCCAAAGAGCAAGCGCCCCTGCGCCGCAAGGTTGCGTGCCGCAGGGACGTTATCGAGGATCCATTTGATCTTTGTGCCGGAAAAATAGGCGTCCAGCAACAGGCCGGTTTTTTCCTTCACCAGCGCAGAATGCCCCTGGCGCTTGAGTTCTTCACAGGCTTCCGCCGTGCGGCGGCATTGCCAGACGATGGCGTTATACACCGGCCGCCCGGTGGTTTTATCCCAGAGGACGGCGGTTTCGCGCTGGTTGGTGACGCCCATGCACGCGATTTCCGAAAGCGAGATGCGCCCTTCAATTTCGCCCAGCACAAGTTCCAGGGCGTTCATTTGGCTATAGAGGATCTCCATCGGGTCATGTTCCACCCAACCCGCCTGGGGGTAACGCTGCTCGTATTCCTTTTGGGCTTTGGCGACGATGTTCCCCTGCTTATCAAACAAAATGGCGCGGGAACTCGTCGTCCCCTGGTCAAGCGCAAGCACGTATTTCCCTGGCACGAAAAATCACCTCCCGTCCCCCACTATTGCTGCACAACCGGGTAAAGTTTGCGAATCACGCCGACGCAATCCGCAAGGCGCATCAGCTTTGGCACGGGGTAAAGGGGATTGGCTTCCTTCAGCGCCCGCGCGGCGATGGTGGGGATGTCCCCTTCCTTGATGAAATCAAAGCTATCCGGGATCCCCATACGAGCATTCATGGCGCGGATCTCCGCAATGAAGGCCAGCGCCTTTTCAGCGTCGCTCTGCCCCTGCTTGGTGATACCTGCGGCTTCGGCCAGCCGCGCCAGGCGCGTGTGAGCCGCTTCGCCGTAATAATCCAGCACATAGGGCAAAATCACCGCGTTGGCCAGCCCGTGGGGGGTGTTGTACATCCCGCCCAGGTTGTGCGCAATCCCGTGGACGTAGCCCACATAGGCGCGGGTAAACGCCGCCCCGGCATAGAAGGAGGCCAGCAGCATATTTTCACGCGCTTCAATGTTCGCGCCGTCGTTATAGGCGGTTTCCAGGTTGGCGAAGATCAGCCGGGTGGCGTCGAGCGCCTTTTTCTCGGTATCCTTGGTGTTGCTGCGGCCGATATAGGATTCCACCGCGTGGGTCAGCGCATCCATGCCGGTGGTGGATGTGATGTGCTTGGGCAAGCCAACCGTCAGTTCGGGGTCAAGCACTGCGTAGCGCGGGCGCAGCTTGGTGTCGTTGATCGGGTATTTTTCGTGGGTTTCGGGGTTGGATACCACGGCGGCCAGGGTGGTTTCGGAGCCGGTGCCCGCCGTTGTGGGGATCGCGTAAAACGGCGGCAGCTTTTTGCGCACCTTGAGCAGCCCGCGCAGTTGGGGGATGCTCTTGTTGGGGCGCACCAGCCGCGCACCCACGCCCTTGGCGCAATCCATGGGCGAACCGCCGCCAAAGGCAATCAGCCCCTGGCAGTTTTGCTCGCTATAGAGCGTCCGCGCCTGTTCGATGTTCTCGATGGTGGGGTTGGGCTGCGTTTTGTCATAGAGCGCATAGGCGATTTCCGCCTGTTCCAGGCCGTCCAGGAGCGTTTTGGGCAGGCCGATTTTCATCAGGCCGGGGTCTGTGACCACCAGCACCTTTTGCAGCCCGTGGGCTTTGATCAAACGCGGCAATTCCTGCACGCTGCCCGGCCCGCGGAGCAGCTCCGGCCCGTTCCAATCCAAAAAGTTCGTCGCCAATTTCATAATCTTCTGATAGCTGCGGCAATAGAATGCATATGCGGACATTGTTTTCTTCCTCCCTTGTGTTGCTATAGTTTTAGTATCCCGCAAAAAAGGCCTAGGATTCCTCCTCGTCCCCTTGCTCCTGCCTCTTTTGCCAGGGCTGGCGCTGGGGGCGGCGGTTGTTTTGTTGGTTGTTGGCCTGGTTCGGCTGGGGTGCGGTGGCGCGGCGCGGCACCTCCCCGTAGCGCGGCACATTGCGGGCTTCCTGCGGCAAGGGCGCACGGGGCTGCGGCGCGGGCTGCGGCGGGCGTTGTTGTTGGGGCGGGGGCGGCTTTGGCCGTGCGGGCTGCGGTTGTTGCTGCCGCTCCGGGCGCTGTTGCTGCTCGTTCCGCTGGAGGGCGGGCGACTGCGGCGCTTCCCGCTTTTTGTTGACGTGGCGCTCGCGCCAGTTGCCCTTTTGCTGTGCCGGGGCGGCCTTTATCGGCGTTATTGGCGCATCTTCGTCTTCCGGGGGCGGCACGGCGGTTTCGATTGGCGCTGCCTCCTCCGCAGGTTCTTCGGCATCGGGCGCCAAAACTGCTTCTGCGGGCGCTTCGCCGCCTTCTTCCGGCGGCGCCGCTTTGCGGCGGAACCCTTCCAGCTTACTGATATGGAAGGACTGCGCCACCGTTTCGGGGCGGCGATCCAGCTTCACCTTCACCATGCCGGAAACCGCATTGATCTCCACCACAAAGCCGCGCCCCTCGGGGGTTTCCACAAAATTGCCCACGCGGGGCATGTTTTTGAGCGCGTCTTCGTATGCAACTTCCTCATACTTCAGGCAGCACATCAGTCTGCCGCAGGTGCCGCTGATCTTGGCCGGGTTGAGCGAAAGGTTCTGCTCCTTCGCCATCTTGATGGAAACAGGGTGAAAATCCCCCATGTAAAGGCTGCAACAGAACGGGCGGCCGCAAATGCCAAGCCCGCCAAGCATCTTCGCTTCATCCCGCACGCCGATCTGCCGCATCTCAATCCGGGTGCGGAACACCCCGGCAAGGTCGCGCACCAGGGCGCGGAAATCCACGCGCTGATCCGCCGTGAAGTGGAAGACGATCTTGCTTGCATCAAAGGTATATTCCACATTGACCAGCTTCATATCCAGCCCGTGCTTGAGGATTTTTTCCTCACAGATTTTGAAGGCGTCGGCCTCCTTTTTGGATTTGCCTTCCACCGCCTGCAAATCCTCCGCCGTGGCAATGCGGATCATCATCTTGAGCGGACGCACGATCTGCTCATCCGGCAGCTCCGTGTTCCCCTGGATCACTTCGCCGCATTCCACGCCCCGCGCGGTTTCAACAATCACCCGTTCGCCCTTTTGCACCTCGTGTTCACCGGGGTCAAAGTGGTAAACCCGCCCCACCTCGCGGAAGCGGACGCCAATTACAGTCGCCATAAATCTATAAAATCCTTTCTTGGGGTATAAACGTCAGTGTTTAAGCTGGCACGGCCAGCCGCGTCAACAGCAAATTGAGGTTGCCGTTGCGCTCCAGCGCCGCCGCCTGGTTTTCGGCGTTTTCCATCAACGCCAGAATGCGCTCCGGCGCAGCGCCGTTGGCCGCGCAGTCCTTCAGCTTTTCGTGCAGAGCGCGGCGCAGCGCGGGCAGGGTATCGCGCGTCAGATCCCGCTCGCCCTCCAGCGGCGCGGTGGCCGCCAGCGCGGCATAGGCGTCGCCGCCGAGCAGCGCTTCTGCGATTTGTTTTGCGAGCGCTTGCACCTGTGCTTCACGCGCCGGGTCGGGCGCTTCGTCCTTCGCTTCCCCCAGGGGCAGCAACGTCACCCGGCTGATCACCGTGGGCAACAGCAGCCGCGCCGCCGGGGCGGTCAGCACCAGGCAAAGGTAGCCCGGCGGTTCTTCCAGGAGCTTCAGCAGCGCATTTTGCGCCTCGCGGGTCAATGTATGCGCGTTGTGCAGCAAAAATACTTTGCGCACGGCTTCGTTTGGCAGCACAAACGCATCTGTGCGCAGGTCGCGCACGGCATCCACCGGGATGCTTTTGCTGCCGTGTCCGTCTTCAAGCAAACGCAAATCCGGGTGCGCCCCCGCCGCGCATTTGATGCAGTGGGAGCAACGCCCGCAGGGCAACGCGCCCGCCGTCGCTTGGGGCGTTGCGGCAGCATCCCCAAACAGCGAAAAACCGCCAAACATTTCCTCGGTTATGCCGCTGTCATCCGCACCGGCTTCCAGGCCTGTTGCACCGGCTTTGCACAGCAAAATTTGCCCCAGCGCAAGGGCGGCTTCCCGCCGCTGCGCCGGGGTGCCGCCCTCCAACAGCAGGGCGTGGGGGAGCGTCCCCTGTTCCAGCACAGCGCAAAGCGTGGCCGCAATGGGCGACAGGGCGGGGGCGGAAATCGTAAATGGCATAGTGGCTCCTAAATAATGCTGGCTCAAATCTTGTGGAATTGTTCCACATCCACCACAAAGACGGTGGCGCCGCCCACGGTGACTTCCACCGGCGCATGGAGCAACGAACCCAGGAAGGGCGCTTGCCCGACATCCACAAACTGCTTGCGGATGCTGCAAAACCGCCCCAGGATCTCCAGGGCTTCCGGGATGCGTTCCTCTTCGATGCCCAGCAGCAAGGTATCATTGCCCGTGCGCAAAAAGCCGCCTGTGGTCGAAAGCCGGGTGAAGGGCATCTGCCGCGTGGCCAGTTCATCCAGCACCGCAGGGCTGTCATCCCGGTGAATAATCGCGATCAATAGCTTCATAGCGTTTTCCTTTGGCTGCTTAAAAATAGGGGTTGTTTTTGCGGCGGCGGCCACCTTTGCCGCCGCGTGCCAGGGCGAGGATTGCCAGCAGCAGCGCCAGCACACCCAGGGCAATGGCGATCAGGGGCAGCAGGTTCGCCCGGATATATTCCGACGCCGTCTGCGCCTTTTCAGTGCCGTCCGCCGGGTTTATGGCCTCCGGCAAAAAGACGGTCGTGGGGGCGGTTGTGGCGGTGGTCGCGGGCTGCGTCGTCACCGGGAGCGTGGACGGCAGGGTGACGTCCTCCGCCCCGTCAATGGTCGCGCCGGCACCCGGCGGCACGGTGGGCGGCACAACATAAGACGCGCCGTTGCCGGATGCATCTGTAGCTGCGGCCAGCGCGGCGGGCGTTGTAGACGTAGGAGCGGCAAAGGCCGCCATGCACAACATCGCGGCAAACGCCAAAACCAAGGCGACGGTTGCCAGGCAACGTCTATTCATTCTATCAGCCTCCTTAAAAATACAATATGAACACATTGTTATTATAGCCCATTTTCCCTCAGATTGTCAAGCTATTTATCCGGCGCGGCACGGAAATGAGAAATTGGAAATATTTGTTGATTTTTCTGCACAGCCGTGCTATACTGTTCTTGGCGTTGTGCGTTTGCGGTGATGTTGGTTCTCCTCCGGAAGTTGATGCAAATCAACAAGAAGGAGGTGAGGCGAATGTTGGAGATCTTGCTGGCCATGGGCTTCGTGTTCCTGACGGCAACCATCTTTTTACATGAATCCAACAAAAAGAACTAACCGCTCCCCCACGATCAATGGATAGCGGTTAGTTCTCTCGCAAAAATTAGGGGAGTGCCGCATTGCCAGCAACGCTCTGCGCCCCCTTGACGCTTCTATTCTACCATGGATGGAGGCATATGTCAAGGGGGAGGTTTTTGTTTTCGTGCATTTCCTACGCTTTCTGATTGGTAAAATCAATTTCGTAGCGCGTACCGTGGCGCATAAGCACACCGTCAGTTAGCCGAATAGCGCCCGGGTCGGGTTCGCATTTATCCCCATTTCCGGGGTGAACTCACGCCAGTGCTGCCGGGTCAAACGCCGTCCATTCCGCTTTGAGCTGCTCCACGCCGCCCACGGTCAAAACCGTCAGGCGGTTGCCGCTGGCAAAGGCTTCCTGCAAGCCTTCCGGGAGTTCGCGGCTCTGGAGGAAGCTGCCGTCCTTTTGCCTGCACACCAGGCGGCTGCCAAAGCGCAGGTATACCTTCCCGTCCCGGCAATCCAGCTTTGCCGCCTGGGCGGGGAAGCTCTGCTCCGCCACCAGCTTTCCTTTTTTATCATAGACCCGCAGCAGGGAGCTGTTTTTGCCCCAATCCTGGAGCATCACGGCGGCGTTGCCGTTCGCTTCGGCGGCAAAGTATTGCAGCGTGCGCCCGTCGTAGGGGATCGCTTCCCAGCTGCCATCCTTGCGCACAACATAGAGCGCCTGATCCCCCAGCAGCAGCCAGCCTCCGCCGCTGAGTGCTTCCACGCGGTAAAGCCAGGTGTTATCAAATTGCAGGTCGATGTCGGGATCCGCCGCCCCAAAGGTGAAATGCACAAAGCGGGCATAGACCCCGGCCTGCTGCGTCCCGGTCAGGCACGCGGCAAGCCCGTTCCCGCCCGTCGCCAGCTTCAGCGCGGCGACGTATTCCTTTTCGCAGCGCCAGGCGAAGCGCTGTTTTTCCCGCGCATTCCACACCCGGATTTCGCTTGTGCCGACTTCCGATTGCGTGGCGGCGGCAACGTCGCCACGGGCGTTGAGATCCATGCAAAGCAGGTGCTGTTCCAGGTTTTTCTCATAGAGGACGGCGGTGCGACTGAGCAGCGTGAATTTGCCGGAGCCGCGGTCAAAGAGCAGCACGCGCCCGTGGGCGCTGCGCAGTGCAGGATCCACAAAATCCTGCGGCTGCGAAATGCTGCGGTAGGCGCTTTTGGTATAAATATCCAGCGAAGTCGGCCCCAGCAGCACCAGCTCATCGCCCAGCAATTCCGCCTGCTTGACGCTGCCATAGCTGTTGGGGATCGGGAAGCCCGTCCCCTGCCGCCCCA
>JAITNG010000042.1 GCA_031290595.1 Oscillospiraceae bacterium | reverse complement strand
GATGGCCGCCGCCGTGACACCGAGGAAGATCCCGGCGCTGAGGAGCTTGGTATCGTGCAGGGTGATGAACAGGAAGGGCGTGTAGGTGCCCGCGATGAGCAAAAAGATGGTGCAGTGGTCAACCACGCGCAGGTACGTTTTTGCGCGCCCCACCTTTGCGCCGTGGTAGATGGCCGAGTTGGTGTAGAGCGCAACGGCCGAAATGCAATAGAAAAGTATGCTCAGGCGCGGGATTGTGCCGTGGGTTTTGAGCAGCAGCAGCACCAGCCCCACGGCGGCCAGCGCCGCCCCCAGCCCGTGCGTGACGCTGTTGAGGATTTCTTCCATCAAAGTGTATTGCGGCAGCCCAAGCTGCTTGCGTTTTTCGGATCGTATTGCGTTTGCTTCTTTCATTGACGACCTCTTTCTGTGTTTTTTTTAGTGGCTATTCCCAAACGTCAAGCGCTTTCCCCTTGCAGTAATATTGCCTGTCATGTTCGCCGATTGCTCGGATCACGCGGCAGGGTGCGCCAAACGCCACGACGTTGGCGGGGATGGAAGACGTGACGACGCTGCCCGCGCCGATGACGGAATTGTCGCCGATGGTGACGCCGGGCAGAATCTGTGCGCCGGAGCCGATCCAGACGTTTTTGCCGATGCACACGGGCAGGTTATACACATAATTGTGTTCGCGCAGCACAGGCAGAACAGGGTGCCCCGATGTGCAGATGACGACGTTGGGCGCAAGCATACAGTTGTCACCGATGAAAATATCCGCATCGTCAACAAAGGTTACATGGGAATTGCAGTAGATCCCGCTGCCAAAATGCACGTGGCGGCAACCCCAGTTGGCGCACAGCGGCGTTTCCACATGACAGCCTTCGCCGATTTCCGCAAACATTTCGCGCAGCAGCTGTTGCCGCTGCGCAACCTGCGTCGGGCGCGTCGCGTTGTAGTCATAGAGCAAATCCTGGCACGCAAACTGGTTGCCCGTGAGCGACGGGTCGTCATAGTGATACGGCAAGCCCTGTGCCTTGCGTTCTTGGTTGTTCATTTGCAGATCCTTTCTCAGGCCTCCCGGTCAAAAAACGGCGCTTTGCCGCTGACGGAAAGCGGGATGCCGATGATCAGCTTGTGTTGCCCCAGGTAGCCCAGCGCGGCGGCGGCCTTGCCTGCGGTGAACATCATGCGGTTATCAATGCGTGCATCGGCGGCGACGGAAACGGCGCTGCCCAGGGCGATGCCCAAATCCATGGCGGTGAACACGCAGGTGGCGCCCGCCGCCGTGCATGCCGTGCAGCCGTCAAAGCCGCAAGCGCCGCAGAGCTTGCCAAGGTGGCGGGTTTCGTATTTTGCGCCGATCAGCACCAGCACCTGCGCTTCCTCCACGTTCCCGGCGTCGCGGAGGAAGAAGCCGCCTTTTTCGCCGAACGACTGCCCGATTTTGCGCATTTGCGCACTGACGGCGGCCTTTTCTTCGCCCGTGAGGATTGCGCTTTCCAGGTGATCGACCCCGCAAGCCTTGGGCGCGGTGCGGGCGGCGGCGCAAACGGCCTTCGCGGCGGCGAGCGCCGCATCAAATTCCGCGCTTTGGGAAGGTATGAGCATAGCGGTTCCTCCTATTGCATTTTTATAGTATTGCTATTTTACATCTTCTTGGTGCATTCTGTCAATATAATTTTGCCCGCCCCCATTGCAAAAGCCCGCAGAACCTGCTATAATTTTACATGTGCCAAATTCCACCATCGGAAAGGAAACAACTTTATGCCCAGCGAAAAGTATTACATCACCACCGCCATCCCTTATGCCACGCAGAAGCCGCACATCGGCAATTGCTACGACCACGTGGCCGCCGATATGCTGGCCCGCTGGAAGCGAATGCAGGGGTATGACGTGTGGTTCCTTGCGGGGATTGACGAACACGGCGAAAAGGTGGAAACCAAGGCCGCGCAGGAAGGGATCACGCCCCAGCAGTTTGCCGATAGAATCACTGCCGGGATGCAGAGCGTACTGCGCAGCGTTGATGTGCAGTATGACCAGTTCATCCGCACCACGGATGATTATCACGAGGCCGCCGTGGCTGCGGCCTTCCAGAAACTCTATGACCAGGGCGATATTTATAAGAGCGAATACGAGGGGAACTACTGCACCCCGTGCGAGAGCTTCTGGACGCCGTCGCAGCTGGTGGACGGCAAATGCCCCGATTGCGGCCGCCCGGTGGCGCTGGCAAAGGAGGAGGCCTATTTCCTCCGGCAAAGCAAATACCAGGCCTGGCTGGAGCAATACTATGCGGAACACCCGGATTTCATCGTGCCGATCAGCCGTAAGAACGAGATGCTCAACACCTTCATCAAGCCCGGCTTGCAGGATCTGTGCGTGACCCGCAGCACCATCACCTGGGGCGTGCCGGTGCCGTTTGACCCCAAGCATGTGGTGTATGTCTGGATTGACGCGCTTTCCAATTATGCAACTGCCGTGGGGTTCAATGCGGCGGAAAACAGCGATCAATACCGCAAATACTGGCCAGCCGATTTGCACGTGATCGGCAAGGACATCTGCCGCTTCCACGTGATCACCTGGCCGATTTTGCTCCACGCCCTGGGGGAACCGCAGCCAAAGCGCGTGTTCGCCCACCCGTGGTTGCTCTTTGGGCAGGATAAGATGAGCAAATCCCGCGGCAACGTGATTTATGCCGACGAACTGGCGGAGCTTATCGGCGGGGACGCCGTGCGCTACTATATGCTGGTTGAAATGCCCCTGGCGGTGGATGGCTCCATCACCCGCGAGGCGGTGCTGGAACGCTGCAACAGCGACCTTGCCAACATCCTGGGCAACCTGGTCAACCGCACCCTGGCCATGACGAACAAATACTTTGGCGGCGTGATCCCCGCGCCCGGCGCACCGGCGGCGCTGGAACTGGGCTTGCAGGCGCTTGCGCTGGAAACCGTGGAACGCACGGCGACCGCCCTGGAAGAGTGCCGCATCGCCGACGCCATCGAAACCATCCTGGCGCTGGCCAAACGGCTGAATAAATATATTGACGAAACCCTGCCCTGGGCGCTGGCGAAGGATGAAAGCAAGCGTGAATACCTGGGGACGGTGCTGTATCATCTTTTGGAGGGTATCCGTTACCTGGCGGCGCTGTTTGCCCCCTCGATGCCCGCCACGGCGGAAAGCATCCTGCGGCAATTGCAGCCCACGCGTGACGCCGCGCAAACCCTGCGCGAAATTTGGCCGACGCTGGGTGTGTTCGGCGGGCTGCCCTCCGGCGAAAAAGTGACCGAAACCCCCACGCCGCTCTTTGCGCGGATCGACACGGAAAAGGTGTTGCAAGCGAATGAATAACATCTTTGATTCCCACGCACATTACACTGACAGGCGTTTTGCGCAGGATCGTGCGCAAGCCCTGGCGGCATTGCCCGGCCAAGGCGTGGCCGCCCTGCTCTGCTGCGGCAGCGATGTGCCGGATAGCCGCGCCGCCCTGCAACTGGCGGAGCAGTATCCCTATGTTTACGCCGCCTGTGGCATTCACCCCCACGAGGCCAAAACAGCCGACGACGCGGCCTATGACGAACTGGCGGCGTTGCTGCAAGCGCAGCGCTGCTGCGCGGTGGGCGAAATCGGGCTGGATTACCACTACGATTTTTCGCCGCGCGAGCAGCAGCAGGCCTGTTTCCTGCGCCAACTGCTGCTGGCCAAGGAACGCGACCTGCCGGTGGTCATCCATGACCGGGAAGCGCACGAGGATACCCTGCGTCTGCTGCGGCGCTTCCGCCCGGCGGGGGTGGTGCATTGCTTCAGCGGCAGCATGGAGATGGCGCGGGATCTGCTGGAGCTGGGGTTTTACCTGGGCTTTGGCGGGGCAGCGACATTTAAAAACGCCCGCAAGCCGCTGGAAATCGCAGCGAAAATCCCCCTGGATCGCCTGTTACTGGAAACTGACGCGCCCTACATGACCCCCGAACCCCACCGGGGCGACCGCTGCGAAAGCTGGCACATCGCTTGCACGGCGGAAAAAATCGCCCGGGCGCGGGGGATGGAGCCCCAGGCGCTGGTGGACGCGGCGCACGCAAACACGCGGCAATGCTTCCGGCTGGCCGCGTAAAAATACATCAAAATCAAAGAACAGAGAGGGTTGAAGCATATGCTGGCAAAAACACCCCCCATGGGCTGGAATTCCTGGAACACCTTTGCCGAAGACGTCACCGAGGCGCTTTTGATGGAAACCGCAGACGCGATGGTCAGCACCGGGCTACAGGCGGCGGGCTATGAGTATGTTGTGATTGACGACTGCTGGAGCTTACGCACCCGCGGCGCGGACGGCAGGTTGGTTGCCGACCCCGAAAAGTTCCCCCATGGCATGAAGTACCTGGCCGATTACATCCACAGCAAGGGGCTGAAGTTCGGGATGTATTCCTGCGCCGGAACCCGCACCTGCGCGGGCTACCCTTCCAGCTTTGAATATGAGCTGCTGGATGCGCAGACCTTTGCGGGGTTTGGGGTGGACTTCCTCAAATACGACTTTTGCAACAAGCCGACCCATGCCGACGGCCCTTTGCTCTATCACCGCATGAGCATGGCGCTCAAGGCCAGCGGGCGCGAAATCCTCTTTTCGGCCTGCAACTGGGGCTGCGATCAGGTCGAAACCTGGATCCGCTCCACAGGGGCGCATATGTACCGCTCCACGGGCGATATTTTCGATAACTTCCAGAGCATGAGCGACATCGCCCGCAGCCAGATTATGAAGCTGCCCTATGCGGGGCCGGGCTGCTTCAACGATATTGATATGCTCGTGTGCGGGATGCACGACAAGGGCAACGTGGCCGCCGGGGGTATGAACGACGCAGAATACCGCTTCCACTTCGCCCTTTGGTGCGTGATGCAGTCGCCCCTGATGATTGGCTGCGACATCCGCAGCATGGACGAAGTTACCAGGGCGACGCTGTGCAACAAAGAACTGATCCGCATCAACCAGGATGCAGAGGCACGCCCGGCCTACTCGATCAGCCGCAAGCAGCCGGAGGGGCTCTTTTTGGGCTTCAAGCACCTGGAAAACAACGAGTTCCTGCTCTTTGGCTTTAATTTTAAGGAAAAGCCCGATTTGACGTTCGTTGAGCTGTTTGACGTCGGCTTGCCCAAGGGCTGCGCACTGCAACTGCACGACGTGATCACCGGGGAAGAAGAGGCTGCGGCGGTGGATTACGTCCACTTTTTGCTGCCCGCCCACGGCTTCAAGATCTATCGCGGCACGCTTGTGACGCTGTGAGCGCCGCAGCTTGCGCCATTGGAAGAGGGGAGGTAGGATAGCCATGGAACCTGCGCGCATCACGATTTTTGCCGGGCATTACGGCAGCGGGAAGACCACCCTTGCCGTCAATTATGCCCTCGCCCTGGCGCAGCAGCGCAGCCCTGTGGCGCTGTGTGACCTGGATATAGTCAACCCCTACTTTCGCACCTCCGATTTTGCCGCATTGCTGGCAAACGGCGGCGTGGAGCTGATTGCTTCGCCTTACGCCAACAGCAATGTGGAAATGCCGTGGATCCCCACCGAAGCCCTGCGGATATTGGATGACGACCGCCTGACTTCCGTGATTGACCTGGGCGGGGATGACAGCGGGGCGCTGGCGTTGGGGCGCTTTGCCCCCCGGCTGCAAGGGCGCGGCGACGTCGCCCTCTGGCTGGTGGTCAACCTTTGCCGCCCCCTGACGCGTGACCCCGAAACTCTGCGGGCGGTGCGGCGGGAAATTGAAGCCGCCGCGCACCTGCCCTTCACCGGGATTATCGGCAACACCAACCTGGGTGCGGAAACCACGGCGGAAACGATCCAAAACAGCCTGCCCGCGCTGCGGGAGCTTGCAAGGGAAAGCGGTCTGCCCCTGGTGTTGACCGCCGCCCGGCGCGATCTTGCGCCCCGGCTGCAATTGAGCGCGGCGGACGGCGAATGCTTCCCGGTGGAATGCTACAAAAAGGAAGCCTGGAAAATCTGAGGGGCGCAAAACAACAACCCCCCGGCGCTGTTACGGCGCAAGGAGGTTGTTTGCTGTTGTTCCCAACCGGGCCATCGAAAAGTTAGGCGTTATCGTCCGTGCTTTCCAGCAGCGAATGCTCGCGGAACAGCAGCGAAACGCACCAAATACCGGCCAGCGCCACCAGCGTGTAAAGAATCCGGCTGACGATTGCGCCCTGGCCGCCAAAAATCCAGGCGACAACGTCAAACTGAAACAGCCCGATGCTGCCCCAGTTCAGTGCGCCGAGGACGACAAGAACCAACGCGATGCGGTCTAACATTCGTTTCATCTCCTTGCAACTAGCATTCCGGGTGCTGCCTTAGTTTATGATGAAACGGCGGGGATATGCAAAACACCCCTGTGGCCGGGCAGGGCAAGTTGTAAAATAAATTGCCCAAGGAAAACCAAAAGGGGTTCCAAAACGGAACGCAACCAGTTAAAC
>JAITNG010000030.1 GCA_031290595.1 Oscillospiraceae bacterium | reverse complement strand
AACAAACAACACCATAATGGCAGCCTGTTTCAAGTGCCTTGAAATCACGGCTTTCCACTGTTCAGTAGCTACAAGAGCCTCATCCCACCACAGGCGATAACCCAACTTACCTATCTCTTCCAAAATAGGATAAACTTGCTCCTTGTCCGCATGGGCATAACTGATGAAAATATACGGCTCGCTGCCAGTATAGGGTTCAACTGATTTTACTGCCATCCCGCCACCCCTTTACTTTTCGTATTACTTCCATTTTATCACATCTTTCCTGCCAACACAAGCCTTTTGTTGGGAATTCTGCAAATGTTGCGGGCATGTCGTGTCCAGGCGCCTAAAATAATTTTTTACCGCCCACCACCCCACCGCTCCTTGCGCACCGCGACCACCCGTGGAATCCCTGCTGCATCGGGGAGGATTTCCGCTTGCCCGGCGGGTGCGAACAGCGCGGTTACCGCTTCTGCCTGGCCGTCGCCGCATTCTGCTGCCAGTAGGCCGCCGGGGCGCAGCTTTGGCAGCCAGTGCCGGGCGATTGCGCGGTAGAAGCGCAGGCCGTCTTCGCCGCCGTCGAGCGCGGTGGCGGGTTCGCGGCGCACTTCCGGCGCAAGGCCGGGCAGTTCGCCGCTGGGGATGTAGGGCGGGTTGGTCAAAATCACATCCGGCGCGGGCGCACCGGCGGGCGGGGGCGTGCGGACGTCCCATTCCACGGCTTGGGCGTTGGGCAGGGCATGGCGCGCCAGGTTGCGGCGCAGCCACACCAGGGCTGCGGGCAAAAGCTCGGCCAAAAATACGGTTGCAGGGGGGCAGTTGGCGGCGACGCTCAGGCCGATGCAGCCGCTCCCGGCACAAAGATCAAACACCGTGCCGCCCGGCCTGTTTGCCAGGTGGCGCAGCGCCAGTTCGGTCAGCAACTCCGTTTCCGGCCGCGGAATCAGCACCCCTTGCCCCACAAAAAAGGGGAGTGCATAAAATTCCCACTCCCCCAGAATATATTGCAGCGGTTCCCCGGAAAGGCGGCGCTGCACAAGGGCTTGGTATGCCGCAAGCGCCGGGGGTTCGCCCGTTTGGCAGCCGCACAGGCGCAGCTGCGTCGCATCCAGGCCGAATGCCTTTTGCGCAAGGCAGAGCGCATCAAAGCGGGCGTCGTCGTTGCCCGCAGCCCGGAACTGCGCTTGCGCCGTCTGCGTGGCTTCGCGCAAGGTCATGGCGTTGGCTCCGCTTCATCTTCCTCTTCTTGCTTTGCCGGGATTTTTGCCTGGTAGGGCTTGCCCAGCGCGGCTTTGAGCGCTTCGATGCCCACTTCAATGATGTCGTCGCTCGGTTCCTTGGTGGTGATGCGCTGCATCAGCAGCCCGGGGCAAGAGATGATGCGCACCAGCGGGTTGGTCAGGTGCCGCCCCGCAAAGCGGATGAACTCATAGCCCAGGCTCATGATCACCGGGAATTGCACGAGCTTCACCGCCGTCCAAATCAGGCGCATCTGGAAGCTCTTGTCGCTTTCGAGTACGGGGAAGAGCATCACAACGGCGGAGGATAGCAGGATGCTCAACAGGATCATCAAAAAGAGGAAGCTGGTGCCGCAGCGGGGGTGCAACCGGCTTTGGCTGCGGACGTTTTCCACCGTCAGCGGCAGCCCGCTTTCGTAGCAAAAGATCGATTTATGCTCCGCGCCGTGGTATTGGAACACCCGGCGGATGTCTTTGATCAGGGACATCACAAACATGTAGCCCACAAAAAGCAGCACCCGCACGCCGCCCTGGATCAGCGGCGCAAAGCGGGTCAGGTCGCCCGGGGCGTTTTTATCAATCAGGTCAAAGAGCAGCTTGGGCGCGTAAACGAACAGCCCCAGCGCCAGCGCAACGCCCAGCACGGTGCCCAGCACGCCGACGATGGCCATCAGCTTGTCGCCCAGGTGTTCTTCAATCCAGCGGTCGAGCTTGGAAAGCTCTTCGCCCTCGCCCGCCTCCAGTTCGCCCAGCGTGGTTTTTTCCGCCGCCTCCATCATGCATTTGTAGCCGAACACCATCGAATAAATGAAGCTCACCGGCCCGCGCAGCAGCGGCCAGCCCAGGGGCTTAAAGCGCTCGGAGGGCAGCTTCGTCTGTTTGATCTCGGTTTCAATGGAACCATCCGGCAGGCGCAGGGCGACCGCAGCGCCCTTGGGGCCGCGCATCATGATGCCCTCCATCAGAGCCTCGCCGCCCACGGCGCCAATCAGGATTTTTTCCGGCTCCGCTTCCGCTTCGGCCATTTGTTGTGTTGTATTCGTCATTTTCGGATCCTTTCTCACTTATATCTTTTCACCCGCATCCAGCAGGGGGAACACCATTTTGACCGCCAGACCTTGCCCTGGCGGGCTTTCAAAGGTCAATACGCAATCGTGGAAGCGCAAAACCTCGGCCACGACGGCAAGGCCGATGCCCGAACCCTTGGTTGCGGTGGAGGATTTGAAAAACTTTTCCGTGATGTGCGGCAAATCCTCGGAACAAACGCCGCAGCCGGTGTCATGGATCGTGACATGCAGCTCCTTGGGCAGCTGGATGGGGATCTTTTGTGTCGTCATGGAAGGCGGCAGCTGCACCAGCGGGGGTTCAAATTCCGTCGTCACCGTCACCTTCCCGCCCTGGGGTGTGTATTTGAAGGCGTTATCAAGCACATTGATGAAGACCTGCCGGATCCTGGCCGGGTCGCCCAGCATCGTGGCGGGGATGTCGGAACTGGCGCAGATCAGCTCCACGCCCTCGCGCCCGGCGCGTTCGCGGAAGATGAACACCGCGTCGTCCAGTTCCGCCAGGGCGTCCATGCGCTCCTTATGCATCACCAAACGCTTGCTCTGCAAGCGCGAAAAATCGAGCAGTTCTTCCACCAGATGGGTCAGCCGCCCGGCTTCATCGATGATGATTTGCAGCCCCCGCGCATGGAGGGCGGGGTCGCTCTTCTCGGCATCCCGGAGCGTTTCGCCCCAGCCCTTGATCGCCGTCAGCGGCGTGCGCAGCTCATGTGAAATGGTACTGATGAAATCCAGCTTCATTTTATCCGCCGATGCGATTTCATCGGCCATATGGTTGACGTCCTGCCCCAGGCGGGCAATTTCATCCCTGCGCCCGGAAGGCGCGACGCGTTCCTCCAGTTCGCCGTTTGCGAGCTTGGAAGCCGTTTGACTGATGCGTGCCAGCGGCCGCAAAATCGAGCGGATAAAGTAGAAGCCGGAAACAATCACCATCGCCATCATGAGCAGCCACACGATCAGCGTCAGCACGGCGATGCGGCCAATTTGGGCGTTGATGTGCTTGAGCGAAATCATGTAACGCAAGGCAAAACGCGCGTCATAGACCGTGCTGTGGCTGCCCTGGAGCGTATAGATCACGGTGCAGGCCATCACGCTTTGGCCGTTGTATTTGCCCTGCCAAAAGGCGGAGCCGCCGGAACCGGGCGCCATCGCGGCCTGGTAATCCTCCATCTGGTTGCCCCGCAACTGCGGGGTACCGCTGGAAGAAGCCACCACCAGCCCGTGGTCGTCAATCACCCAAAGCTCCAACTGATCGCGCACAGAAAAGTTTTCGACGTATTCCACGGCGGCGCGCTCAAAATTTTCGCCGTTTTCACCGGCGTGGCTCTTAAAAAATTCCAGCACCGCCGCTTCGCCGGTCTGGTTGCTCAACGTGCGTTCCACCGTCATGCGGTAGTTCCGGGCGATGATGATCAGGAATGCGGCGGCAAGAACCAACGTGGCCAGCGCGAGCAGAATGACGACGTTGAAAATCCAGCGCTTGACCAGGCTGTTGCTTTTTTGCTTCATTGCTTTCACTCCACCCGATCCACCCATTTGTAGCCCAGACCCCAAATCGTCACAATGCGCTTGGGGTTGGAAGGATCAGCTTCAATTTTGATGCGCAGCCTACGGATGTTGACGTCCACAATCTTCAACTCGTTCACGCCGTCGTTGCCCCAGATGGTGAGCAGAATATCCTTGCGGCTCAGGATGCGATCCTTGTTGCTCAGGAAGTATTCCATCATCTGGAGTTCGATGTTGGTCAGTTCAATCCGTTCGCTGCCCCGGCGCAGCGTGCGGTTGCGGGGGTCAAGCCGGAAGTCGCCGCTGGCCAGGATGCTTGGCTCCGCATCCGCACCCGTGCCTGTGTTTTTGTAGTTGTGCTGCGCAACGCGGCGCATGACGGATTCCACCCGCGCCATCAGTTCGGAAGGCGAAAACGGCTTTGTGATGTAATCATCCGCGCCGCTGAGTAGCCCCTTGACCTTATCCATCTCCTGCGTCAGCGCGGTGAGGAAGATAATGCCGGTGTGGCTGCTCTTTTCGCGGATCCTGCGGCAAAGCTCCAGGCCGTCCATTTCCGGCATCATAATATCCAGCAGCGCCAGGTCGAATTCTTCTTCGCTGGCCAGGTATGCCTCCCAGGCCTCCAGGCCGTCGGCTGCCTGCACCACCTCATAGTTGCTATGTTCCAGGTTGATCACAACAAATTCGCGGATGCTCGCCTCATCATCCGCCACCAGGATTCTCCGTTTCATCCGTAACATCCTCTCTTTCAATCGTTTGTTTCGCGGCGCAGCGTTGCGGCCGGGAAGGCTGCGCCGCCTTCATCTACCTTTGGTTCTTGCAGGAATTCGAGCGAAATACCGGCTGCCTTCCCTTCCTCCGTCAGCATGGTGTTGTGCGGCACGCCGGTCGCCAAAACGACGCTCATGCGGAAGAGTTCCCCACCCGTTGCGCCGGTTTCTTCCAGGCGATAAAAGCGGAGTTCGCGCACCTGGCCGTCCTCCGTGCCGCGCACCGTGACGCCGGAAGCCAGCGCTGCGGGCAGCTGCACCCAGTGGCTTGCGCTCAAGTACAGGATCGCGTCCGTCAGGGGTTCCAGCGCCCACCCCGTTTCCGTTTGCACCGGGCGGTTCCAGCGCACCAGCCGCAGCGGCTGCGCCGTGTGGTTCACCGTGTCTTCCAGCAGGGAACCGGGGAGGATATATTCGGAAGGCACTTCCGGCGAACCGTTGCCGTCAAAATCCCGCACCGGCAAGGGCAGGCTGCGGGCGGTATTCGTATCCGCCAGATGCACCGCAAGGCTTTTGCTGCCGCTCTCGGGTTCAACGAGTTCCAGCAGGAGCGTGACCATTTCCAGCTGCGCAGTTTTTGCATTCAGGCGGCAGGCGTCGAGCAGCAGTGCGTTGCCGCCCCCGGCCAGCGGCAGCGGTTCCAGCGCCGGGAAGGCATAAAATGCGGGGTCAAGGGGCTGCTTCTGCTGGTCGTTTTCCAGCAAATACACCTGTTCGTTTGCCGTGTCGTAGCCCAAAATCATCGCCTTGGGCAGTGCGCCCGTTTCCGTACCGGCGGCCTGGAGGAAGATCACCTCATCCGTCCCGTCGCCGTTCATGTCGCAGATTTTCAGCGCGGTGCATTGCTGCACCAAGAGCTTTTCGAGCTTTTGCCCTTCGCCGAAGCGGTAGAGCGAAAAGCACTGTTCGCCGCTCTCCTTTTGCCAGTTGACCAGGATGCCTTCCTGCCCCTGGTGCAGCCGGGGGAACGACAGCGAAAGCACGGTGCTGCCGTCGCCTTCGGTGTCAAAGATCTTTTGCCATTCCCCTTTCCGTTGCACAAACACCGCAAGGCGGAGGGGCGGATTTTCCGGCCGCAGACCCTGGTAGCTGGAATAGAACACCACCGCTTCTTCCAGTTCGTCTGCATTCAGATCCCGCATCGTCACCGCGTTGCGGAATGCGCCGCCCTGCGGGTGGCGGAAGATCATCTGGCTGCCCGCAGATTTTTCCTGGCCTTGCAGCTCGGCCAGCTTGCGCTCCAGCTGTTCCTGCTCCCGATCCTCGTAGGGCGGGCGCATCAGGGCGTCAATCGGCTGAATCAGCTTGAATTCCGCCGCACAACCGCTCAACCCCGCCAACAGGCAAAGCAAAACAATCGCTCCGGCAACACGCCTGCGCATACGAACCCCTCCCAACTATCTGAAAATCCATAAAAATCGTTAATTCACAACGCACGCAACCATATAGTCTTTGGGTGCATACACCCAGCAGCTTTCCTGGTTCACCGTGATGTTGACCGGCTGGCTGCCGCTGCCCTTGGGGGTTTCCGCCGTGATCACGACCTCGCCTTGCAGCAGCTCCGGCGTCAGCGCCGCCACAATATCCGCCGGACCCACCACCACCACATCGCGCACTTCGCCGACGGCGGCCTTCCCGCCCGTGACGGTGATTGCATCCGCCGATAGGGTCAGGCGCGTTTCGGCCATGCCGGTCATATCCACATCCGCCCGGAATTCTTCCACCGCATCAAACAGGTGGATTTCCTTCAAATCCGCAGCGGGGAGGCGGAAGGTGTGGTTGGCGGGGGAGAGCTGACGGAAGGAAATTTGCCCCACGGCATAGTTTCCGTCGGCAGGGATGCTTTCTTCCGGGAGCGCGGCGCGGAGGGTTGCGGGCGTATAGGTGACGCGCAGCGGGGTATCGATATAGGCCTTGGGCGGTTCCTTGAAATCGGCGACGACCTTCAAATCCGTCCGTTTCCAGACCGGGATGGTGACGCTGATGGGGGAACCGCCGGTGTCGATGGTCAAATACTGGCTCACGGCGCCAAAATCGATGATGGGGTTGATCTGCACATCGTTGAAAGTCTGTGTGGCCGTCAGCTGTTTTTCGACCAGGAACTGCGCCTTGACCTGTTTGATGCTGTTCACATCCTTTGCAGGCCCCGAAATCGTCACCGTGCTGCGCGAAAGCAAGGGATCCCCCGCATAGTAGCCCTGCGGGGCGTCAACCCCGATCCCCACCGGGGCGGCCTCCAACACAAACGTCGCTTCCTTATAGTGGTCAAAATAGACCTGGATGGTGGCGGGGGAAACATCGACGACCGCATAGTTCCCTTGCCCCAAGCTGTGCCGGGGGGTGACCTGTACCTTGAGCTGGTAATCCCCCACGGAATTGATGTCGTTGTCATTGACGTCCTTGGGCAGAAGCTCCACCTGCAAATCTTCGGCCGTCACAACGGCGGGGCTGATGTCGTATTTCTTCCCCTGGATGGTGACGTCCACCGTCAATTGCAGCGGATCCATGTTCTGTGGCCAAAAGGCTTGCAAGCCAAGGCTTTCGGAAACCGTTTCGCCAAAATCCACCTTGACCTGGATGTTCTCGATCACGCGGTTTTCCACTTCGCTGCTGCCGACGATGAGCACCAGCCAAACCCACACCGCCAAAAAGAGCGAGAGCGGGATCAGCACCTTATCGCTTCTGAATATCCTGTAAAACGCCCGGTTCTTCTGCACCGGCTCCTGGCCGGGCGCTGTTTTTTCTTGCTTCAAGATTTCTCCTCCTGCGTTTGCGCCGCGTCCTTCCGGCTGCCGAAGCGCCGGAAGAAGCCGATTGCCCGCTTCATCGGCACCGGCCCCAGCAGCGCTTCGTTCAGCGCCGCTTCCATCTCCGCCGGGGTGACGTCGCGGCGCAGGTTCCCTTTGTAGGCCAGCGAGATGCTGCCCGTTTCTTCTGAAACCACGGCGATGAGGGCGTCGCTCTGTTCGCTCATGCCGATGGCGGCGCGGTGCCGCGTCCCCAGCGCGGGGTCAAGGTCGGGGTTCTGCGTCAGCGGCAGGATGCACCCGGCCGCCGCCAGCACGCCGTGGCGGATCACCGCCGCGCCGTCGTGCAGCGGCGCTTTGGGGAAGAACACGTTGCCAATGAACTGCCGCGTCACCTGCGCATCAATGCCCGTGCCGGTTTTGATGATCTCGCCCAGCATCGTTTCCTGCTCAAACACCACCAGCGCACCCACGCGCTCCGCACTGAACTGGCCGAAGGCTTCGCAGATTTGCCGGATGGCGGCGGCCTGGATCTCCCGATCCCGCGCGGTTTTTTGCGGCAGGAACTTGAAGCCGGAAACGCCGACGCTTTCCAACAGGCTGCGGATTTCCGGCTGGAACAGCACCAGGAGGAGCAGCACAAAATTATCGGTCAGGTTTTTGAAGACGCTTTCGCTGGCGTTCATGTGCAGCGTTTTGATCACGCCCCAGGCGAGCAGCAGCCAGAACAGCCCCTTGAGCAGCTGCACCGAGCGCGTTTCCCGCAGCAAGCGGATCAGCCCGTAAATGATGAGCGCCACAAACAGAATATCCAGCGCATCCTTAAACTGAAAGGAAAGAATGATGGCCCAAACACGTTCAAAAAACTGGGCGATTTCCTGCCAAGTTTGCGTCACAAGCACCCTCCTTCTATCAAAACAACCGCATGTGCGGCGATCCCTTCGCCGCTGCCGGTGAATCCGAGGCCTTCTTCGGTGGTCGCCTTTACGCTGACTTCTTCCAGCGCCAGGCCGCAGCTTTGCGCAATGTTCCTGCGCATTTGGGGGAGGAAAGGCAGCAGCTTCGGCGCCTGTGCCACAACGGTGGCGTCAATATTGCCCGCCCGCCAGCCGTTGGTACGCAGCAGCGCAACCACGTCTTCCAGCAATTTTATGCTGCCAATACCAGCATAGCGCAAATCTGTATCGGGGAAGTGCTGGCCGATGTCGCCCAGCGCGGCTGCGCCCAAAAGCGCATCCATCACCGCGTGGAGCAGCACATCGGCGTCCGAATGCCCCAGCAAGCCTTTTGCATACGGCACTGTGACGCCTCCCAGCACCAGCGCCCGCCCCGGCGCCAGCCGGTGCACGTCATACCCGTGGCCGATTCTCATGTTGCACGGTTCCCTTCTGTGTGGATTGCCTGCACGGCGGCGTGGTATTCTTCCGCACTGACGCAGGCGCAAAGCAGTTCCGCCAGGTTGTTGGCCGTCAGGCGTTCCGGGAGCGCCAGCGCCCGCAGCAGCGCCCGCAAGCGCTCCCGACTGCCCGGTTTGCCGGAAAATCCGTCCCGGTAAAGATCCAGCTTTTTGAGGGGCGTTTCCGGCGCTGCGGCAGGATCCTGCAACACGCCCGCCCGTTCAAAGGCCGCCAGGAGCGTCTTCGTGTCCATGCCCTCCACCCCCAGTTTGCCCTCTTTGGAAGGCGCGGCCTTGCGCTTTTCTTTGCCATATATATCCGGGATATAAACCTGGGTGAGCTGTTCTTTGGGGAGGAAGCTGCGCAAATACGAGCGGATCTGAAACCCCGCAGCGTCGCTATCGGTCAGGAGGATCAGCCCCCGTCGCTCCGCCAGGCGGCGCAGCAGCGCCCTTTTTTCGCGGTCATTGAAGATGTGGAAGCCGTCGCAGCGCAGGATCACCGCATCCACCAGGGAAGCGAGGCGGATCGCGTCGTATTTGCCTTCCACCAGCACCGCCTGGCGCAAATGTATCTTCTCCATCAAGTCTTCACCAGCAGCCCTGCCAGGCATTCTTCCAGCACAAAACGGGGGTCAAGCCCGGAACCCTTGAGCTTGCGGTCCGCCGCATCGAGCAGCGCCAGGCAGTGCAGAATCTGCGCTGCGGGCATCTTGGCGGCGAGGCGACCGGCGTTTTGCAGCCGGAAGGTTTTGCCGCCGTAATCGAACACCTGCGCCATCGCTTCCGGGCGCTTTTTTGCCCGCAGCGCTGCGGATGCGCGGTATATATCGACGTAATTTGCAATCAGGGAACCCAGCAGCAGGGGCGGCGCAGTCTTTTGCCGCAGCAATTCATCCAGCAGGCGCAGCGCCCGGCCGCCATCCCCCGCCGCCACGGCCTTGACCATGTCAAAGCTCCTGGCGTCCAGGGATTTTACGCACACGGCGTCCACATGCGCATTGGTGACGGTCTGGCCTTCCCCGGCGTAGGCGCAGAGCTTTTCCAGTTCATTGAGCAGGGTGTTGAGTTCCCCGCCCACGGTTTCGATCAGGTAATTCACCGTGCCGCTGCCGATGGCGCAGCCGCGCTTCTTCGCCCCTGCGGCGACCAGGCGCGCCAGCTGAGCGGCTTCCGGCCGGTTCAACTGCACCACATGACCCGCCGCGTTGATGGCTTCGAGCAGCGCCTTGTTCTTTTTGGGGTGGAACGCCGCCGTGTCCATCCAAAACACCAGCACCCCGTGGGGCGGCAGCCCCTGCAAAAAGGCGAGGAAGGCCGCGTCGCCGCCCATCCCCTCCAGGGCAAAATCCCGCACCATGGTGCAGCTGCGCCCGCCCCCCAGGGGGAAGGCCTCCATCGCCTGGGCGATTTCTTCGGGCGTGGTATCCTTGCCCTCAAAGCGATGGAAGTTGAAATCCCGGAAGGCTTCTTCCACCGCCCGCTCACAGAGCTGCGCGGCATAATATTGTTTGAGGTATTCTTCATCCCCGCAAACAACGTAGAGCCGTGCGAAGTCCTTCTCTTTGATCTGCCGTTTGACCTCCGCTTCTTCCAGCACAGGCAAGGGAACACCTCCTTTTTTTGATATGATATGTTGATTAGTCGTATGTGACGCTGGCTTTCCCTTGCGGCGTGACGCGGAGTTCGCCCCGGGCGCTTTGCAAGCTGATGATGTAATCGGCGTTCCGCCAGCTTGCGGGCAGGTCTTGCAGTTGCTCCGGATAGGCAAACAGCACCAGAACGCGCACGCCGTGAAGTTCAAGCAGACAGGCGCTGCCCGCTGCGCCGTTATAGAACGTGCCGCTTGCGCCTTCCCAGAGGGGCAGCGCACTCAGCGTGGCCGTTGCTTCGGCGTAGCTTTGCGCATAGCGGGCGGCTTCGGGGTTCGGCTGGGCGGCCAGGGCTTTGCTTACGGGGAGATCGCGCAAAAGCTGCCCCGCGCCGGCTTCCAGCGCCTTCCCCTGCCCGGGGAGCAGCAGCAGCTCCAATTGGCGGACGCCCAGGGCGGTGAGCGCCTGTTCCACAGCGGCGGCGGGGAGTTCGTCGCCCCCGCAACCCAGCAAGGCGGCGTGTTCCCCCTGGCTGAGTAAAACCGAAACGCCCGCGCCGGTTTCCAGCAGCCGGAGCCTTGCATCGCTGCGCCGGAGGTAGCCCGGCAGCCAGCAAGCGATCAAGGTGAGGAGGCAAAGCACGCTTGCCGTGATGCGCAGACGCACGGGTTTGCCGCAATACCGCAGCAGCAGCGCCCCGGCTGCCAGCAGCAAGCCACAGGCGAACGCGGCGGCAATGATCCCGTGCCCGCCGGTGAAGCCCGGCACCCGCAGATTCCCCAGGCGCTTTGTTGCCCAGAGCAGGGCGTCCGCCAAAGGTTCGCTCAGCACGCGGAGGAAGGAAAGGTTCGTCAGGGCAAACAGCCCGCCCACAAGGATCGCCGCACTGCCCAGCGGCACCAGCGCCAGGTTGGCCAGCGGCGCAATCCACAGCACCTTGCCCGGCAAGCGCAGCAACGCAACCGGCAGCGTCAGCATCATGGCGGAAAGGGAAAGGCACAGGCCGCTCCACAGGCGGTTGACGTTTTTGCGCAGGGCTTGCGGCCACTTCCTTGCGCGGCGTTCCACCGGCGCACACAGTCGCTTGTGGAAAAGTAAAATCCCCAGCGTCGCGCCAAAGGAGAGCTGCAAGCCCACCTGCCCGGCGGAAAGGGGCGATGCGATCATCAAAACGGTTGCGGCAAGGCCGAGGGAATTGAGTGCATCCGGCGGCCTTGCGGCGCATTCCCCGGCCAGCAGCAGCAGCATCATGATCCCCGCCCGGACGCAGGATGCGCTGAACCCCGTCAGCGCCATGAAGAGCAAAACGAACCCGGCGCAAAGGCACGCCGCAGGGGTGCGGGGGCAGCGCAGCGCAAGCAGTGCGCGGTAGACGCTCCACGAGAGCAGGGACATGTGCAGCCCCGAAACCGCAAAGAGGTGCGAAACGCCCGCGCCGGTGAAGTCCTGCCGGGTCTGGTAATCGATGCCGTCCTTGTCGCCAAGCAGCATCCCCCGGAAGAGGGCGCATTGCTCAACGCTGTAGGCTTCGCGCAGGTTGCGCTCAATGCGTTCGCGCAAGCGCAGGATGTAGCGCATCGGCTGGTGGCCGTCGGTGTGTTCCACCGCCACCGTGTCTTCGGCAAAGCCGTTGGCATAGCTGCCAAGATAAATGCCCTGGGCAAGGTAACGTGCGCGGGTTTCGGCGTCTTCCCCCAGGGCAAAGATGCTGCCGGTGTATTCGATCACATCATACGGCGCGGCATAAAGCGGAACCTTGCCGGTGAAGCGCACCTGTGCGTTCTGCACCACCCCGTTGATGTGCAGGAGCTTGAGCTGATAATAATACCGCCCGTAGCGGGCTTCCGGCAAACCGACCACCTGGGCGCGGATTTGCAGGTTGTCGCCCGTCAGCCGCAGCGCGGGCGCATAACTGCCCCAAAGCTGCAACAGCAGCAATGCGCTGGCCAGCGCACAGGCGGCGCAGGCACAGGCGAATGCGGAAGCCGTGCGCTTTGCCCGTTTGCGCAGGCACAGCGCGGCAACCAGCCCCGCCGCACCCAGCCCGAGCAGCGCCCAGGCCGCCCAACCCGGCAAAAAGAACAGCAGCGCCAGCGCCAGCAGCATCGAAAAACCAAGGACGGCAAACGGCCTCGCCATGGCGTTAGCCCAGGTGCAGGGTGAGATCGCGCCCGGCCAGGAGGTGGAAGTGCAGGTGCGGCACCGTTTGCCCGGCGGCCGCGCCGTTGTTGGTCACAATGCGGAAGCCCTCCAGATGCAACTCTTTGGCGAGCTTGGCCGCGACTTCAAAGCAGTGGCCGACCAGGGCGCTGTTTTCGCTTGTGATTTCGGCGGCTCCGGCGGCCACGTGCGCCTTGGGGATGATCAGAAGATGCACGGGCGCCTGTGGGTTGACGTCGTGGAACGCCAGCACGTCGTCATCCTCATAGGCTTTGTTGCTGGGGATTTCGCCAGCGGCAATCTTGCAAAAGATGCAGTCGGGCATGGTGTTGCCTCCTCTTCGCTGTGTTTTTATGTTGCAATAGATGCTACGGCAACCTTCATTCCGCCGCAATGGTCGCCTTGATGCGCCGCACCCCGGCGGAGCTGGCTTCTTCCTTTTGAATTTTGAACGAACCCAGCGCGGCGGTGTTGGTCGCATGGGGGCCGCCGCAGATTTCCTTGGAAAACGCGCCCATGGTGTAGACCTTTACGCGTTCGCCGTATTTATCGGTGAAGATGCCGATGGCGCCCTGCGCCTTGGCTTCTTCGACGGTCATTTCTTCGCAGGTGATTTCCGCGCCCGCCGCGATGGATTCGTTGACCAGGCGCTGGACTTCGGCGACTTCCGCCGGGGTCATCTTGCGGTCAAACGAAAAATCGAAGCGCAGACGTTCCGGCGTGATGTTGCTGCCGCGCTGGAACACGCCGTCGCCCAGCACGCGCCGCAGCGCCGCATTGAGCAGGTGCGTGGCGCTGTGGAGCTTGGCAGTCGCGTCGCTGCTATCGGCCAGGCCGCCCTTGAACTTCTGCGCCGCCCCCGCGCGGGATTTTTCCTGGTGCGCGGCATAGAGCAGCTCAAAGCCTGTGGTATCCACCGCCATGCCGCGCTCTGTCGCCAGCTCCACCGTGAATTCCAGCGGGAAGCCGTAGGTATCGTAGAGCCGGAACGCGTCTTCGCCATCCAGCCGCCCGCCCTGGGCGCGGTCAAGGTATTTGTTGGCCATGCGCAGCCCCTGTTCCAGCGCCCTGCCGAAGGTTTCTTCCTCCCGGTTCAGCTGTGCCAGCACAAAGGCGCTGTTGCGGGCGAGTTCGGGGTAAACGCCGCCGTATTGCTCCAGGATCACCGCAGCGATTTCCGCCATCGCCCCGGCGGGGGCGTTCATCTGGCTCAGGTAGCGGTATGCCCGGCGGATCAGCCGCCGCAGGATGTAGCCCTGATCGACGTTGGAAGGGGAAACGGCCTTGTCATCCCCCAAAATGAAGGTGGAGGCACGCAGGTGGTCGGCGATGATACGGTAGGCGCGTTGCGTGCTTTCTTCGTATTGCGTGCCGGTGAGCGCGGCGATTTTTTGGATCGTTGGCCGGAACTGCGCGGTGTCATAGGTGGAGCTTTGCCCGTTGATGATCGCCAGCACGCGTTCCAGCCCCAGGCCGGTGTCAACATTGCGCTGCCGGAGCGGGGTGAAGCTGCCGTCGGCGTCTTTGTAATATTGCATGAACACGTTGTTCCAGATTTCCACATGCTTGCCGCAGCCGCAGGAAGGGTCGCAGTGTGCGCCGCAGGCGGGCTTGCCGGTGTCAAAAAAGATCTCGGTATCCGGCCCGCAGGGGCCTGTGGTGCCGGCGGGTCCCCACCAGTTATCCTTTTTGCCGTAATAATAGATGCGCCCGGCCGGGTAGCCCAGGCTCTGCCAGATGCCCGCGCTTTCGTCGTCGCGCGGCGCGCTTTCGTCCCCTGCAAACACCGTGACGGAAATCCGCTCCTGCGGGATCCCCAGCGCTTCGGTCAAAAACCGGTGGCTCAGGGTGATGGATTCCTGCTTGAAGTAATCGCCCAGCGACCAGTTGCCCAGCATCTCAAAAAGGGTCAGGTGGTTGGCGTCGCCCACTTCGTCAATGTCGCCCGTGCGCAGGCACTTCTGGCAATCCACCAGCCGCCGCCCGCCGGGGTGGGTTTCGCCCAAAAGGTACGGCACCAGCGGGTGCATCCCCGCCGTGGTGAAAAGCACCGTCGGGTCGTTTTCCGGGATCAGGGAAGCCGAAGCAATTTGCGTATGCCCGTGGGCGACAAAAAAGTTGATGTACGTTTCACGCAGTTCCTGTGCAGTCATTTCGTCTTTACTCCTTTTATGTTGCTATTGAACACTATTATTTAATAATACCAGAGTTGCCCGCGTTTGTCAATTGCCGCGCAGCACCCTTTGTAACTTTTTCCGCCATTTTTTTGCATAGACCCGGCAGAAGTTGCCCACGGCGTAATCGAACGCCAAAAAGCCGAGGTTCCCGGCGGCCAGCATCGCCAGGGGGGCATATCTGCCCAGCAGCGCGCCCAGGCCGTCGTCCATCTCCTTCGGTTGCAGCCCAAACAGCCTTGCGCCGAGGAAGAAGCCGCCCACCATCGCGGCATTGAACACCGCAAGCAGCAGCAGCAGCTCCGCCCAGCGGGGCAGGTGCTGCGCCAGCAGGGATTTCAGGATGGGGTAATAGCCGAAAAACGCCGCATAAAGCAGCGGAACAGCTTTGTTGGGCAGCAGCAAAAGCGCCAGCAGCGCCGCAGCAAAAAAGCCCCCCCATGCCCAGCCGCGCCCAAGTTCCAGCGTGACCGGCACGGCGACCAATCCGGCCGCCGCAGGGAGGGCGTAATCCATCGCGGGGAAGAAGGAGATCAGCCACATCAGCGCCAGCGCCAGCCCGGTGAACACCCCGCTGAGCGCCAGCTTTTTGGTTTGGTTCATGGCGCACCCTCTTTCTTGTTGATCAGCAGCAGGGGGAGTAGCCGAAGCATTCGCAGCAGCAATCCGCGCAGAGCAGACTGCCGCAGATGCCGCAGCATTTGTCGTCGTCGTCTTTTTCGCCCTCCGCCCGGTTGTTGCGCTGTTCGCCGCTGCGGCGGCTGTGCATCTCTTCGTAGGCCGAACGGTATTCCCGCCGCCCGGGATCCATTTCTGCCGCGGCCAAAAAGAGCTTTTCGGCCTCTTCCAGCCAGCCGCGCCCCCGCTGGGCGCAGCCCTTGAGGTAATGCCAATCCGCGCCCCGGCGCTGCACCGGCGTGCCGTCAAGGAGCGTCAGCGCGTCATCAAAGCGGCCATCCTGAATGCGTTTGCGTGCGTCGCCAAGGTCGGGCTGCGTGTTGCGCTGCCCCGCCCATGCGCTGGCGGTTGGTTCGGGCTTTTGCCAGGTGGAATACCCGCCGCTGCCCCGGGCAAGGATCACGCTGTCGTAGGCGTTGTTGATCTCATCGAGCTTGCGGGGGTTGCCTTCGTATTGCCGGGCAAGGCGGCGGTAGGCTTCCCGCAGCGCATTGTCGTCCGCGCCGTTCGGGATGCCCAGAATATCATAGGGATCTCTCATGCCCGCCAGCGCTCCCTTCGTTTCGGTTTTTCTTGGGTGAAGACGCGCTTTTCTGTGGTCTGCAAGCCACGCGTCAGTATGTTTTCCAGGATTGGCCGGAAGCGCTGCACAGGG
>JAITNG010000193.1 GCA_031290595.1 Oscillospiraceae bacterium | reverse complement strand
CGCGGGGAGGGGTGCCGCGCAGCGGCGGGGTGGTGGCGCGGAGCGCAGCACGGTTGGGCTTCAGATGAGGGATAGCATAACTATATTTCATCCGCCACCGGCGACCCACAGGTGTGGGTCGCCGGTGCATTTGCGGGTGCCACAATTTCCCTGCTTTGCGGGGGCGGGATACGCAAAAAATTACAAGTGAACAAAAATGAACCGACTTTGCTTTCACTTCCGCGCAGCAACGCATTGACTTCCGGCTTTCAACGGGCTACAATGGCACAAAGAAGATCGTGCAGCCTCGCGTGAACTGCCCGGAAAGGATGTTGATTCCATGGGGATGTTTCCAACAAAATCGCGGGAACAGGTACTATATAACGTTTCCTTCCGCTTTGTGGAGGATGGCTCGCCAGGTTCGAGCTTTTTCCGTATGCCTGTGACGGCGGGTTCGGATTGCATCGGGTACCCTGCGGATAGCCGCCCCCCAAGGGAGGGCTGGGACTTTATTTGCTTTAGCCCGCCGTCGCTTCACCAGGTGGTTCGTGATGAAGTGGTGGATGTGCATTACACCAAAAAGCAGAACTACGAACACACGGTGTATTTTTTGGATTACAGCGGCAAGAGCATCTGCCCGCCGCGCAAAGTGCTGCATGGCGAAGCCTTGGCGCCGCCCTCCGTCGCCGCCGGGGAAGACGACGCGCCCGCCGAAGGCACGCCGTGCTACCGTGTGCCGGAAGGCCGCCGGTTCATCGGCTGGAGCCGCAGCACCGCCCGGGTGCTGGACGACACCTTTTGCGTCGCGCTGACCGAAGACGCGCCCCCCGCGCCGGAACCGGAAAAGCCGGTTTACTCCATCACCTTCTGTGATGAATGCGGCTTCCCGCTCGAAACCGCGCCCCGCATGGTGAAGGAGGGCTGCGCGGTGATTCCGCCCCTTTATGCCCCGCGCAAGGGCGACGGCTGGCGGCACACGGGCTGGAATGTTCCGCTGGGCTGCGTGACGCAGGATATGGTCGTGCGCGCAACGGTTGCGCAAAAGGAATACCCCGTCCGCTTTTTGGGCGAAAACGGGGATGTGCTGGGTTCGGTGACGGTGCGCCACGGCGAAGCCGCGCCGCTGCCCCAGCAGCTGCCCCCCCTGCCGGAAGGCTGCATCGCCCGCCGCTGGAAGGGTGAACTGCAATTCGTCACCGAAGCAAGGGTGATCCTTGAAGAACTGGAGCGCGAAACCTACTTTGCCGCTTTTTATGATAACGACGGCCTGGAGCTTGACGAAGTGATTATCCCCTACGGCGGGCAGGTGGACTTCCCGGAATACGACGCGCCGGAGGGCTGGAACTTCCTCGGCTGGAAGGCTGTGACGGAAGAGGGCAATGAATTCTTACCCGCCGGGCGCGGTGGGCTGGTCGACGTCACGGGCGACTGCAAAATTTTCGCCCAGTGCGAACCCAGCGTTTGCCGCGTGCAGGTGCTGGATCTGCGCAACCCCGCCAAGCTCGGGCTGTTCCCCATGGGCGGCTGGAGCTACGGCGTGGTGTTGAGCCAGGCCGACCTTGCCTGTATGCATCTGCGGCACGAAAACACCCTGCCGCCCTTCCATTTCCCCGTCAAGGGCGATACGCTCCTGGTGCTGACGGAGCAGACGGTCAAGGTGTTTGATATGGCCATGCAGCAGCAGCCGACCGCGTCGGTCAACCTGTTGCCGGGCATGGCGCCCAAAGAAGTGCAGGCAGAAGCGACGGCGCAAGACGCACGGCGCAGGGAGGCGTAAAATTCCCTCTTCGTAAAAAAACAGGAAGGAAAAGTATCGTGCTGGAAAAGACGTACAAAGTGGATTTTTATGACGCCAACGGCGTTTATTTGGGGCAAAAACGGGTGCGCCACGGCAAGACGGCGCAATCGCCCAAGCCCCCCGTGCCACCCAAGGGCTGGCGCTTTGACCATTGGGAGCCGCAGGTCGCTTTCGTGCTTTGTAACGTGCGCACCGTGGCGGTCTATAGCCCCAAGGAATACCTGGTCACTTTTTTGAGCGAAACCGGGATCGTCCTCAAGCAGGAATACGTCCCCCACGGGCAAAACGCCGCGCCGCCGCACTACTATTCCAAATCAAAGGGCAGGAAGGCCGCCTGGAACGGCAGCACAAGGAACATCCAGCGCCCCTGCGTGTTTTGCGCGGTGTTTGAACAGCAAATCGCATAAATGCAGCCCCCTCCGCCCGCAAGGGCGAAGGGGGCTGTTGCCGGGGTCGTTTAAAATTGAAGGTAATTGTACGTGCCATTGAGCGGCACCCATGCCCAGCCCAGGAGGAAGATCACCAGCAGCCACTGGGTCAAGGAATAGCTGACGTTGATTTTTGCGCTGCCAACGGCGTCGCCCGCAAGGTTGTTATAAGTGGCGGTGGTCGTACCGCGCTTCATCCCGGTGAAGCCTTCGCCGCCCGCCCGGAAGGGGTTCAGACGATAAAACGCAAGGTATTCATAATAGCCCGCATGCGCCGCATCGCCCGCGGTCTGCATGAACAGCACGTCGCAGTCATCCGGCGCAGTCTTGAAGGGCGCGGTATAGGAAGCGTTTGCCCGCACGTTCAGGTTCACATCCCGGAGATCCAGCTTGCCGGTGTAATCCTGCGTTTTGGTGACGGCCATCTGGTATGCGCCGTTTTCAAACCAATTCAGGTCATAAGTGGAAATGTAATACGTTTCACCGGCGTCCAGGTATGCGGTTACGCTGAAATCCACCGTGCCTTTGGATATTTGGCCGATTTGCCAGTAGTCAAGGGCGTCGCCGCTATAAAGCGCAATTGCAGCGTCGTCGTTACCCGCAATATGGAATAAGCCGTAATATTCATACCATTCGTCGTCATAGACTACCTTGAAGAGATCCATTGCCGGGTCAGCATATGCGTTGCCGAAGGATTTGAAACTATACCAGCCGCTTTCTTCCGGGGTGAAGAACAGGGTGCCGTAATCGCGCACGGTGGCGGCTTCGCCCAGTTCCAGTATGTCACTGCCGGCGCTCTCCACCGTGATTTCCACTGTGACCTTGGGCGCTGTTGCAGTCCAGTAGCTGTAATCCACCACAAGGTAATAGGTGTGGTCTTTCAGGAGTTCGGCGATGATCCAGAAGTCGTAGTAGGAGTTATACAGCAGATTGCCCGCAGCGTCAAGCAGGATGGCATAAGGCTCAACATCGCCGTCGCCTTCCACAAGCGGCCAATTGCTGCGGAAGAGATAGCTGCCATCTTTTTCCGGGGTGAAGGTGAGCAGCGTGTAGTCGCCGTCCGTCTGGCTCAACTGCACCGTTTTCGGCTCGTCCTTCTTCAGGACGATTGGCGTTGCGGTGATCACATCCAGTGCGGAAAGGCCGGTGTATTCCAGCGTCGCCGTACCCCGGATTTGCCCTTCCACGCGGTCGTAGTAGTAGACATGCAGCGTGTATTCGTTCGTGCCAACTTCAAGTCTGTCGTATTCCAGCCAGAATTCCACATTGTTATCGGTGTTGTAGTGGTATTCGACGTCGTCAAGGCTGACTTCCAGCCCGATCAGGCTTGGTTCTTCCAGCCCGACGATGAATTCAGTGACGTCAGGCGCGGTGAGGATCAGCAGTTCTTTTTCGGTGCTGTTGTTGACTGGGGTCGCCTGGGGGGTCAGGCCTTCGGCAAGCGCCGTCAGCCCGGCAAGGGGCGCCGCGCCAAAGAGCATCAGGAAAGCCAGCAGAAGTGCGGTCGCCTTGGTCAGGGGTTTTTGATGCGGATGTTGTTTCATAGGGAAGCCTCCTTGCAAAATTTGTTACACCAATCATAGCATATTCTGCAAAGAAAGTAAACATATTTTGGGAAGAAAAGAAAAATTTATACTGTTCCGCTTTAAAAAGCAATGCATTATCGCAGGCACCTGGACACGGCACGCCGTGTCCCTACAAAGGTGTATAAAAAATCAGAGGTACGTTGGCGTTTCATCCCGGTTTGTAGGGACACGGCGTGCCGTGTCCAGGCACATAAAAATG
>JAITNG010000186.1 GCA_031290595.1 Oscillospiraceae bacterium | reverse complement strand
TACAAACCGAGATAAAGCGCCAACGTACCTCTGTATTTTTATGTACCTTTGTAGGGACACGGCGCGCCGTGTCCAGGTGCCTGAAATGAAGCACTGCTTTCAAACGAGGAACAGTATAAATATCCCTTGCCCAAAGCACACAACCCCATCTATTCCGTATTCGCTAGCAAGAGGAGGCGCCTATGGCCGCGTTTTTTCGTTCCTTTCGCTTTGCCGGGCGGGGCGTTCTGCTCTGCTTGCGCGAGCGCAACTTTCGCTTTCACCTGGCGCTGAGCGCTTATATGTATGCCTACCTGTTGCTCTATGACTGGTTTCAGCTCAGCCGGGGCGAATGGGCGGCTTTGGTTTTGGCCACCTGCCTGGTGCTGGCGGCCGAAGCTGCCAACACCGCCCTCGAAACCGCCGTTGACCTGGCCAGCCCCGGGCGGAACCCCCTGGCCGCCAAAGCGAAGGATATTGCCGCCGGCGTGGTGCTGCTGTGCGCCCTGGGTGCGCTGGGCGTGGGGCTGGCGCTGCTTTGGCAGCCGGAAGCCTTCCGGCTGCTCGCCGCCTACTACCGCGCATCGCCCGCTATGCTGGGTGTGCTGGCCGCTTCGCTGGTGTTGAGCGCGCTCTTTATTTTCAGAAAAAATCGTAAGGGCTGAAGGAACATAAAAATTTTTTCAAGCCGCGTCTATTTTATAATCGCAAAGAAAGGTGTGACAAAAATCATGCAAAAAACCGCTTTTGTCGCGATTCTCGGTTGCCCCAACGTGGGCAAATCTTCCATCCTCAACCTGCTGCTGGGCGAAAAAGTCGCCATCGTCAGCGATAAGCCGCAGACCACCCGCACCCGCATCATGGGGGTGCTGACCGAAGCCGAACGGCAGTGGGTGTTCACCGATACCCCCGGCCTCCACCGCCCCCGCAACAAGCTGGGCGAACACATGATGCACGCCGTCCGCGGGGGCATGGAAGGCGTGGACGCGTGCCTCTTCGTCACCGAAGCCACGGGCGGGGCAACGCTGCGCCCGGAAGAAGAGCTGCTGCTCCGGGATTTCGCCCGGCAAAAACAGACGGTGATTCTGGCGCTGAACAAAGTGGATTTGCTGGAAAACAAAGTGGAGCTGGCGCAGCGCATCGCCCTTTTTGCACGCAAATATGACTTTGCCGCCGTGGTGCCGCTTTCGGCCAAAACGGGCGATAACCTTGACGCGCTGCGGGAAGAGCTGGCGGCGCTCTTTGAAGACCCCGCGCTGCACATTTCGGAAGGCTTCTTCTTCCCTGAAGACACCCTGACCGACCAGCCGGAGCGCGTCCTTGCGGCGGAGCTGCTGCGCGAACAGCTCCTGCGGCTGCTGGATAAGGAGATCCCCCACGGCACGGCGGTTGCGGTGGACCGGATGCAGGAAAACACAACCGTCGCGGGCGAAGCGATCCTGGATATTGAAGCGCTGATCTATTGCGAGCGCGAGAGCCACAAGGGGATCATCATCGGCAAAAACGGCGCGATGCTGAAACAGGCCTCCACCCAGGCGCGGCAGGAGATGGAAGCCTTCTTCGGCTGCAAGGTCAACCTGCAATGCTGGGTCAAGGTGAAGGAAGGCTGGCGCAACCGCGAAGGCATGATCCGCAGCTTCGGCCTGAACGACTGACGATTGGGGTAGGGGATACGCCATGAAAGAACGCATTTGGGATACTTTTTCGGCTTTGGTAGCCATCGATAGCCCGTCCTTTGCAGAACGGGCGTTTTGTGACGCCCTGCGCCGCCGCCTGGAAGCCCTGGGCGCACAGTGCTACGAAGACCGCGCGGGCGCAGCCATCGGCGGGGATTGCGGCAATCTTTATGCCACGTTGCCCGGCACACTGCCGCTGCCGCCGCTGCTCTTCAGCGCCCATATGGATACCGTGGAGCCGGGGCGGGGCAAACGCGCTTGCCTGGGCGCAAACGGCCGCATCACCCCGGCGGGTGAAACCATCCTGGGCGCGGACGACGCAGCGGGGATCACCGTGTTGCTCGAAGCCCTCCGGCATCTGCGGGAACAAAAGCGCCCCCACAGGCCGTTGGAGCTGCTCTTCCCCGTGGCGGAGGAGCGTTACGGTGCAGGTTCCGCCGTGGCGGAATATGACCGGCTCCGGGCAAAGCAAGCCTATGTGCTTGACCTTTGCGGCGCAATCGGCACGGCGGCCAACGCCGCGCCCACCATTCTGTCGTTCACCGTCACCCTCCACGGCAAGGCGGCGCACGCGGGCTTCGCGCCCCGGGAAGGCATACACGCCATCGCGGCGGCGGCCAAGGCCATTGCCCGCCTCCCCCTGGGGGAACCGCTGCCGGGCGTGACCTGCAACATCGGCCTGATCAGCGGCGGCGCGGCGGGCAACATCGTGCCGGAACGCTGCGAAGTGCGCGGCGAGATCCGCAGCCTGACCCACGCCGCCGTGCTGGCGCAGTGGGCGGATGTGCAGCGCACCTTCGCCGAAGAAGCCGCCGCCCTGGGCGCAACCATAACGGCGCAGAGCCGCTGCGAAATCACCGCATACGAAACGCCGCCGGATGGCTCCGCTGTGCAGCGTTTCCGCAGCGCCTGCCATGCGACGGGGATCGCGCCGCAAATCGCGCCCACCCTGGGCGGCAGCGACAACAACAACTTTGCCCAACACGGAATCGAAGGCCTGGTGATCGCCTGTTCCATGCACGAAGTCCACAGCACCCGCGAATTCTGCCAACTGGAAGAGCTGGAGCAGTGCGTGCAGCTGGTGACAGAGCTGATGGCAGGGGAGGCGTGAGGGGGACACGGCGTGCCGTGTCCAGGTGCCTGCGATAATGTATTGCTTTTTAAAGCGGAACAGTATAATGAATGTGTTGTTCCGTGATTTTGCCGTAAAAATCCCCCTACCGTATTTTCCCCACCGGCGTTTCAAACCAAAACAGCACGCCGTCGGGGCGGTTCACCGCACCGCAACGGCCGCCGTGCAGCGCGATGATGCGCTTCACAATCGAAAGCCCCAGCCCGGTACCCTTTTGGGCATTGTCGCCACCATCGCTGACTTTGTAGAACGAACCCCAGATTTTTTGCAGTTCCTGCTCGGGAACATGCGAACCGCTGTTGAACACGGATACGCGCACATTTTTACGCCGCACTTTCGCAAGCCGGATTTCGATGCGCCCGCCATTTGGCGTGTGTTTTATGGCGTTCGAGAGGAAATTGCCCAGCGCCAAACGAATCCGATAGGGGTCGGCCACTATTTTTGTGCTGTGCGTGGCGTCCACGTGCAGCGCAATTTCTTTGTCATCCATCTGCGGCGCATATGCATCCACTGTGTCATCAATGAGTGCATCAAGATAGAACGCAGATTTAGACAGCCGGAATTTGTTGCTCTCCAATTTCGATAAATCCAGTATATCCAAAATCCGGGCGTTCATTTTTTTAACTTCCGTATCCAGGCCTTCCAATTGCGACAGCGCTTGCGGGGGCAGCGGCTGCATTTGCACCTTTTCGCTGCGCAACAGCACCACACTCATGGGCGTTTTGAGTTCGTGCGCAACCGACATCAGCAGTTCATTGTGTTCATTCAGCCGGGTGCGCTCCATTTTGCCGGCAATTAAAGATTCGATGAAGACGAAAATGAGCAGGTTAATCAATATAAAAATAAGCGCGAAACCGACCCAGTTGTTCAGGCCTAGACGGTTCGCAGAAAAAACATAAGTAAAAACATCTACTTTGTTAGTATAGACGAAATAGACCAGTTGCTCGTCGTCCTCAAAAACTGTGCGCTCAACAGCCTCCTGCCCAACCGCCAAAACATATGCAAAATTTGCCAGATATACTTCCTCAAATTCCTCGTCTTCCCAGTCAATCCGAACAACGAGCGGCAGAACAAACGTAGCATCCTGCTTTGAAAACAGAAGCGACAGGGATTGCAGGAATGAAGCATCCGGCACAGAAAGATATTCCATGTATTCAGGATCAATGTTTTTCCAGGAGACAATCCCCGATGCAGTTATAATCTTTTTGAATAGCTTTGGGTATTGATACGACCTAAACGGTTGCACCGGCGCGGGTTCCTTCAGCAGCTTCGCTACATCAACGGCAACGGGCGGCGAATATCCGTATTCGGGGATGGTTCTAACCCAAAGTTCATTCAATTGGGCGTCATATAGGCTTGGATCGTAATTGTTGGCTGCGAGTAAACCTCTATAATGACATTGATCGAATAGTGGCATTGGCAAATTTTCAACAGTTAATTTGTCGGGAGAATCCAGCCGCAACTCTTCGACGGCACGTAGCAAACAAGCCCCGTTGTCAAAGGCGTATTCAATTTCGTGCATCGCGATGGGATACACAAGATAAAAGCTCGCCAACACGAACAGCATGATTTCCACCGCGAAGCAAGCGATGCTTGCCATCAGCTTTTTGCGCATGGAATAGGGTTTTGTATCCAGGTTGCGGCGGCCTTTTATGCGGCGCAGCAAATCCGGCAAAAAGCGCAGGCACAGGTTAAACGCCAGCACAATTAAAAACGCGAACAGCACGTCTGTGTCAACAGTCAAATTTCCTCATCCTCCACAAATATATATAGCCGAGCGCTTTTTTTAGCTTGCGCCGCAACCAGATCAAAGCACCGCTCGCATTTTATCCAGTATACCGCATCCCTAAAAAAAAATTCAAGGTCTTTGTGAAAAAAGGATAGAAAAGAGATATTTTTATGTTATAGTATTATCATGACACAAAAGAAAGGGAGGCAATGATCATGAAAAAGGCAAACACAGGCAGGCGGTTCTTGGCGGTAGTTTTGGCGGCGGTGATGGCGTTTGGGGGGCTGGCGGCGGGAACTGTGGGTGCGAGCGCATTAGTGGCTTCTGCAACCATTTACGCCGTAGGAGAAACGATCACCGTTACCTGCGATGAAAGCGGTCAAATCGAATATGTCGCTTTTACACCCACAACGGATGGCGTATATGTCTTTCAAAGTAGGTATGGAACCTACAGCGGTAGCGAATATCCGTTTACCTATGGTTATATTTACAGCGAAACCGGGGCGAGCTTGCGTGAATATGACCTGAACATCACAATTCCATCGCGAACCACCGCATATCTGGAGGCCGGGAAAACGTATTTATACGGCGCAAAGTTTTATTACAGCGGCATGACTGGTACGATCCAAGTGACTGTGGTGCAGCCGGATGTACTGGTGATTTCTCCGCAAGCGGTCACGATCTACGCCATGGATAGTGAGTATGACGATCTACTTACGATCCCGACTGAGCTGCCCCAAACAGCACAGATTACGATTGAGAACCAAGGCCAAGGCACAACACTGAAGTCAGGTTCCAGCGCCGTAAAACTGTCACAGACAGGCGAAGTGACTGTGGTTCCGACTATCTTTAGCCTGAACGCTGGGCATACTGTCTATGATTTCGGCATACACAATGTGATCGTAACTGCCGGAACGAAGACGGCGCTGCTCACGGTCAACATTGTTGATTATTCTGAACTGTATATTGATCAAGAACTGGATCGCATCGCTGCTGAAATTATGGCTGCACATGCCAGCGATTATGATCGCGTGGATGCTGTTTGCCGCTGGATTGCATCGTTTGACTATAGCGGTTACTACTCTTGGGCAGGCGGTTATATTCTGTTTGATGGCGGCGACTGCTGGGCCAGCACGGATGCGATTCTCCGGCTTGCGGAGCGCTTCGGCTTGCGGGCGCATAGCAGAAGTGCAAACCTTGACTCCGGCGCAGGTTCCGGCCACTATCATGCAATCGTGGAAATCAATGGCGTTCCCTATATTGCTGAAGCCGGATATTCAGGAAACGCGCCGCGCAGTTATTCTCTGACCGCCTATCCAAGCGGCTTTATGACCAAAGCGGATGGCGCCAATGTGAAAATACATTCTTATCTTGGGTTCGGCACAGCAGTCACGGTTCCGGCACAAATTGATGGCAAAACAGTGACGTCAATCGAACAATTTGCGTTTTGTGATGGCATCGCTGAAACGATTGTATTGAGCAATGGGATTCAAACCATTGAGGCGAACGCGTTTTCCTGGGATAGCAAGCTGAAAAGCGTTACCATACCAGCCAGCGTGACGAATATCGCCGCAACTGCGTTTAATGGTCTGAACGGCGTAGTTATTATCGGCGAAGTGGGTTCTGCGGCACAAGCCTTTGCTTTGGCGCATGATATGACTTTCATTCCCTTTGGCGCAGCGCAATACGCCGTCACCTACAACGCCAACGGCGGCAGCGGCGCACCGGCGGCGCAGACCAAAATCGAAGGCGTAACGCTCAAACTTAGCGCAACCGTGCCAACTTGGGCGAACCACACCTTCAAGGGCTGGGCGGCAAGCAGCACGGCGACGACAGCGCAATACCAGCCCGGTGGCGATTACACGGCAGATGTAGCCGCGACGCTGTATGCGGTGTGGGAAGAAGACGCGCCGACCGCCTACGCCCTGACGGTCACCAACGGCACCGGCAGTGGCAGCTATGCAGCGGGTGCAGTTGTGAGCATCACGGCCAACACCGCGCCCACCGGCAAGGTGTTCGACAAGTGGACGACCACAAGCGGTACAATCGCCAACGCAAGCAGCGCAAGCACGACCTTCACCATGCCCGCAGGTGCGGCGACCGTGACCGCGACTTATAAGGATGCGCCGCCCGCCACCTACGCCCTGACGGTCACCAACGGCACCGGCAGCGGCAGCTATGCAGCGGGTGCAGTTGTGAGCATCACGGCCAACACCGCGCCCACCGGCAAGGTGTTTGACAAGTGGACGACCACAAGCGGCACAATTGCCAACGCAAGCAGCGCAAGCACGACCTTCACCATGCCCGCAGGTGCGGCGACTGTGACTGCGACTTATAAGGATGCGCCGCCGGAGCCGGATACCAAGAAATACATCACTGTCGCGGGCAAAGCAACAAAGTACGAAGACACCCCCCTGAACTGGTTCCTGTTTATCGTGTGCTTCGGCTGGATCTGGATGTGGTTCTAGACTTTAAAACTTATACCTAAATTCAAATATGGGTATGTACTTGAGGAATCAAATGCATACCCATAAACCCAAAATCATTTTTATAAGGGGGCAATATTCATGACAAGAGCAAACGGCAAACGGTTCTTGGCGGTTCTTTTGGCGGCGGTGATGCTGTGCGGGGGCGGAGCAGGGGCATTCAGCGCCAGCGCAGAGGGAACGGACATTGGCACATTGTTCACGGAAGCCAACTTTTTGACGGCAAGCGAACAGTTCAAGGCTCTGCAGGATAAACTCATCGGGGAACAAAAGGCGCAGGGAGCGACCTTGCAAGAACAAGCACTTGCGCCGCAAAGCGTAGATTACCCTGCGTACTCTTATATTTATTCTGCGGCTTCATCGCTTCGGGCTTGGTATTCTGTGGCGTGGCGCCTCACTGCGTATGGCTATACCACGTATTATGCGCCAACCGGCGACCTTGCGGCGTTCCAGGAGGGCTGCGAAGCCATCAATGATTTGTTGGCATGGAACTATGATGCGTCGGGCGAGATTTTCTATGCAGATGAAACGGAGGACGCCTATCGGGCGGATACGTTTGATGCGTGGGTCGCGGCAAAAGAAGCGGAATACCACGCCCTGTTTGAAGCGTATGCCGGAACCCAGTGTGCAGACGACGCGCAGGACAGCATTGCCGCCAAAGTGCTCTACGACAACCAAGAAAGTGCTGCCTATAATGCGTTCTGGCGTGAGGGTTTGGCAGAGGATGCGTACCGCTACTATCAAAAAGATGTTGAAAACGAATACGCTGCCCGCCGAAGTGCAATCTCTTACGTTGCCAATTTCCCTGCCAACAACTTCGCAACGGAAGCGGCTAATTACACAGAGGCGGCTGCAGCTTATGACGAACTGATTGTCTGGGCGAGGGAACAGACCGCTTTCATCGATTTGACCAGGGATGAAAATAATGCCCTCAATGCCAAACTGAACACCATTGTTTTAACAGTGAGCTACTTCCGGCCAACGGAGTTCAAAGCCGGAAAAGACTTGGCTGCTTTGGAGCAAGCCGTGCAGGAGCAACTGCTGCCCATTTTCCCCTACGGGAGTATCTATTATGCAGACATGTATTTGTTAGCCACCATGACCGAAGCGCAGCAGAACGTCTGGATCGCGCAGCAGCAGCAAGGGATCTTCGATGTTGTCGCGCTGTATGTAACGCCACAAGCGTTGCTGGATTTCAAAGCCTATGCAGCGGCATACGCACGGGTTGCGAAGTACAATAACAGCTCACTGGAGAATCTGCTTTTAGTGGCAGAAGCCTTAGCGCTTAACGATTATTCTGGCATATCAGGAGGCGGAATGACAGAAGCGCAGTTGAAGCAATTTCAATCGTTTTTCAATGAATACGCAGCGCAGCTTGGATTCGTGTTTTCAGGCGAAAGTGCAAATTACGCACAGCGGGCGGCAAATTACAACATACTCATGGATAACCTTGGCGGGATTCTTATGGAGTTTCATATGCTTCAGATAGTGATTTTGATGGCTGAAGAACGTTTCCCGGTTGAAGAACTAAACATGGCTATTCCATACAATGAAGATGGCTATGTGTTTCCCATGAACCTGGTGGAAGCAATGGAGAATTACCCAACATTAATACGGGATAATTTATCATTGTTCGTCTACGAAGATATTCCGGAAATACAAAACGGCATAAACATTCGCTGGGAAACCGACAACTCCCTGTTCACACTCAACATGACCACCGGCGAGGTCAAATTCAAAGACGCCGCAAAGGCGCCGGGCGCCAAACCGCAGGCGCTTACGCTCTACGTGAACAACATGCCACTCCTGCGGTTGCTCATTTCTGTTGACGTCTTCACACTGAGCGAAAGCAGCCTCACGCTGGACTACAAAGGTGAAGCAACCCTCACAACAAGCGCAAAAGCAGACAAGTGGGAATCTGACAACGAGAGCCTTGTGACTGTTGACCAGAACGGCAAGGTGCAGTCCGTGCACAGCTTCACCAAAACCGGCAGCGCAACCATCACCGCAACTGCGGCGGATGGCAGAACCGCCACCTGCAAAGTGGAAGTAAAGCCGAATTGGTGGCAGTGGATTTTGATTATCGTACTCTTTGGGTGGATCTGGTATTAAAACTGCTGACCGGGGCTATGCGTATCAAAGAGGCGCCCGATGAAAATCTCACCGGGCGCCTTTTCTGCGAAGCGCTACAAAAAACTGCCCCGGATTTTAACAAAATTCCGCTTGACAAATCCCCCTGCGCTGTGTATAATACTTTTAGTGATGCGGAATTGTGTAAGGGTAGCACGACAGACTCTGACTCTGTTTGTCTGGGTTCAAATCCTAGTTCCGCAGCCAAGCCATAACAGCCCATGGAATTGCTTGATGCACAAGCGTTTCATGGGCTGTTAAGTTTTTAAGAGCGTCTGGAATCGCAGGAAATCGCCACGGTAACTAACAAGTAACTAACAGGTAACTAACAAATATCGGGCAGGAAAAACCCGCCCCCCGGAGGTTGGAGCATCTTCCTGACTATTGGGTTTGCAATTGTTGACGTGCTTTCGCACATTTTCCCCTTGAAAAATCCGGCGGGATGGTGTATACTAACGGTGAACCCAAAATAATGCACGGGAGGAACGAATATGAAAAAGATACAGATAAGCAAGAAGGCGCAGCGCGGGTTGGTG
>JAITNG010000204.1 GCA_031290595.1 Oscillospiraceae bacterium | reverse complement strand
CGCCATGCCGCGCCTTACTCTGTTGGCGCCGGTGGCGCTTTTGTAGCCCTTCCAAGCGCACATTTGGCTGGTTTTGTTGCCAAAACGGCCATTGGCCGCATCCGAGTAGGGCGCGGCATGGCCACGCCGGGGTGCAACCTAAAATATGCCGGAATTAGATTGACGTGATTTTTCACCCGGATACGATTGCATTCCGCCGCGCTTTGTGCTATGATATTGTTAAAGAAAATCTATAAACGAAAGAAGGGCAGCACATATGGAACCGATCAGCGTAAAAGGCAGAGCCTTTGTGGACGCCAAAGGCCGCACGCGCATCCTCAACGGCATGAACTTTGATCACAAGCAGGGCGGGGCGGACGTTTTCCGCTACCAACTGGATGACGACTTTTTCACCACCTACGCCGCGCGTGGCTTCACGGTGCTGCGCCTGGGCGTGACCTGGGAGAATCTTGAGCCGGAACCCGGGCAATATAATGAAAGCTATCTGCGTTCGCTGGACGCCATCTTTGCCGCTGCGGCGCTCCATGGGGTCTATGTCTTTTTGGATATGCACCAGGATCTGTATTCCGGCTTTGAAACGCGGGTGGGCGACGGCGCACCGGCCTGGGCGACGCTCAGTGACGGTTACCACCAGCGCAAGCCTTTCTATGTTTGGGGCGAAGCCTACATTTGGGGCAAGGCGGTGCACCGGTCGTTCGATCATTTTTGGGCGAACGATGAAACCCACGGGAAGGGCTTGCAGGATCATTTTTCCGCCCTCTGGGCGATGCTTGCCCGGCGCTACGGCGGCCGGAGTGCGCTTTTGGGCTACGATTTGCTCAACGAGCCGTTCCCGGGCAGCCTGGGCGGCGCGATGTTCCGCAAACTGGGCGCAAAGGCTGTGCAGGAAGCCCTCGCCGGCTCCAGCCTGCACCGCAGGGAACTGCTGCACGACGCGCTGCACAAGGGTCGCCCCGGGCGGGCGCTGGATCACCTCAGCCCGGCCTTCCTGCACGCAGCGGTGCATGCGGCGGAACCCATTGGCCGCATTTTTGACCGGGAGATGTATAGCCCCTTCCTCGACCGCGTGGCCACCGCCATCCGGCGCGAAACGCCCAACGGCGTGATCATGATGGAGCAAAGCATCCTGGGCAACGTCGGTGCGCAGCAGTTCACCCCGCCCATCCGGGTGGACGGCCGCCGCGAACCCAACCAGTGCTACGCCCCCCATGCCTACGATTTCACGGTGGATACCCCGCTCTATAAGCACGCCAACAGCGCACGCGTCGGCTCCTTTTTTGCCGCCGCCGCCCGGAACCAGGAACGCCTGGATGTGCCGGTGCTGGTGGGCGAATGGGGTTCGGGCGGCGCAGACCCCGGTTGGTTCCCCCACGCGCACTTCCTGCTGGATTTCTTTGACCGGCGCCAGTGGAGCCAGACCTATTGGGCATACCACGAAGGCGACCTGGATACGGGGCTGATGGACGTCCTCAGCCGCACCGCCCCCCAGGCAGTGGCGGGTACGATTGATTATTATTTGACCGACCGCTTCAATGACGTGTTCAGCCTCGGTTTCACCCAGGCGGAACCCGCGCAAGCGCCGACGGTGGTTTATATCCACAAGCCCTGCCGCGCCATCGAAACCGACGGCAGCTACCGGCTCACGCCCCTGCCGGGCGGCGCGTCGTTGCTCGAACTACAGACCGCACCGGGGCAGCACCGGCTGCAAATTCATTTTTAGATGTCTTTTACTGAAGAATATTTAAATTTTCAACTAAAGACAGCGAACGGGAGGAACCCATGGCCGGGCGAAACAGAACCACGAACAAACAAAAAAGCATCATGCGCGGCGGCGGCAATGCGGTTGCCAACCTTGTGGCGGGGACGGACTGGCTCACGCTGCTGCTTTGCTTTGCCGCTTCGGCCTTCGGGCTGCTGCTGGTGCATTCGGCGACCCTTGCCAAGGCAAAGGCGCTGGATGCGCCGTTTTATCGCGATGTGGTGATCATGTTGGCGGCCATCGCCATCGGCGTGGTGGCGGCGCTTGCCATGAGCTTTGTGGATTATGAGCTGTTGCTGCGTTTTTGGTATGTCTTCGCCGGGGTTTGCCTACTGCTGATGATGCTGCTCTTCCCCCTGGGCGTCAGCCCCGACGGGCGCAGCGATTCCGCTGTTTGGCTCAAGCTCCCCATCACCGCCAGCGGCGTCTTCTTTCAGCCGTCGGAGCTGCTCAAGATCGGCTTCATTCTCTCCTTCACCTGGCACCTGAACCTGGTGCGCGACCGCATCAACAGCCTCAAAACCATCGCCCTGCTGGCGGTTCATGCGGGGCTTCCGTTTCTGCTGGTGGTGCGCACGGGCGATTTGGGCAGTGCGCTGGTGTTTTTGTGCATCACGGCGGGGATGCTCTTCCTCGCCGGGCTGAAGCTGCGCTGGTTTGCGGCGATCCTTGCCCTGACCGCCGCCGCCGCCCCTGCCGTGTGGATCTACTTCATCAACCCCTTCCAGCGCCAGCGCATCTACGCCGTCTATGCCCCCGATATGTTGACGGAGAAGGAATACAAAACCGTGATCTATCAGCAGCAGCAGGCGCGCTATGCCATG
>JAITNG010000203.1 GCA_031290595.1 Oscillospiraceae bacterium | reverse complement strand
TGCAGCGGATCAGTTCAGAAAATGCATCGGAAAGCAGCAGTTCCAGCAGCTCTTTTTCACCCGTGAAGCCGTGCGCCAGCTGTTGCTTATCGCCCGCGGTCATCGTCATTTTGTAGGGGAACTGGGTGCGCCGGCGCAGGTGCAGTTCCATGCTTTTGAGCAGCCAGCCCGCCAGCGGCGCGGCCATGGGCGTGAGCGCGGCGGCGCTGTGGGTCACCCACTCGTGGCCGTGGAAGGCGAAGCGTTCCCGCTGGCCAAGCTGGAGCGTTGTGCCGGCCACGGGCAGCTTTGCGGGCGGGTGTAGGCCAAGCCCTTCAAAGGGGAACCAGTTGGGTTGCCGGGCGAACCGGGTGAACAAAACGCTTTCGAGCGTGCGTTCCTGCACGGTCAGCGTCCGTTCCGTTGCGGCGAGTATGGCGCAGAAGCAGCCGTTCAGCGCGGCGTGGTGTTCCGGGGCATAAAAGCGGCTTTGCAGGATCTTATAGGTCGCGAGCTGGTTCCACAGGGGCAAAATATCCTCCCGGCCATCCTGCACATGCAAAAACAGCGCGGGGTACCAGGGGGCGGCGGCGTGCTGCTGCACAAGCTCGGCAAAGGGCTGCGCACGGTCGCCTGTGACCCAAAGGTCAAAAATCCAGCCGGGCAAGCGGCGTTCCAGGGGACGATCCAGCGCGGCGGCGTGGCGCAGCAGGCGGAACAAATCGCCCGGCGCATCCTTCGTCCCGATGCCGAAAAGCAGCTCCTGGCAATATAGATAGACGTACCCCCGGTCCGCCGGGGCAAACACCCCCTGGCGGGCGGCGCTGCGCCAATGCAAATAATAGCGCAGCTGATCATGGCGCAGCTGGTCATAGGTGGGTTGCCGCAGCGGGCAGGGGATTTCTTCGTTGAACGTATCCTCCAGCCGCGCCAGCAGTTCCCCCTGGCGGCGGAACTGCCGGGTCTTTTGGGCGGCGCTGTTGCCGCCCGGGATTTTCTGCATCCGCAGGATGCTTTTATATGGCTCCTGCGCAAGCTGCTGCTGCAAGGCGTGTGCGTGCGCGACCAGGCCATCGCCGGGCAGTGCGCCGCCGTGCTGGCAGACCTGCCGGGTGGTTTCATCCACAAGCGTGGCAAAAATACGGTCTTCGGTCAGCATCGCGTGCATCGCGGGGGGGAGGCCTTCGCTGCGCAACCAGCGTTCCAGTTGGCCTTCAGCCGCCACGGGCGAGAGCTTGTAGCGGTAGCCGTAGACCTCGCGCATCACGGCTTCCATCCGCCGGACGATGCAGCCCACGGCGGGGTTGCCGCCGCCCTCGCTGCTGCCCTCTGCGCGGTAGGCGCGTGACCAGTTGCCGCCGTGGCAGCGGTAAATATCGTTGTGGCTCAGGCGGACTTCCCGGTTCGGCAACGCCTGGGGCGGGCGCACAGCCGCGCCTTTAAAGAGTTCATAATAATAAAAACGATCCGGCGTTTGGGCAAAGGCTTCCCCCAGGCTGATGCCGCTCAACGTGAAGAGCGGCGCCAGGTTTGCCAGCACGGCGGGGAAGGCTTCTTCCAGCAACGCGCAAAGGTCGGGGCGTTCCAAAAAGAACTTGCTCCGGCGGTAGTGGTGGCCGGAACTTTCCAGCAACTGCCGCACGCCGTTGGCATCCCCGGCCAGGGGCAGCAGCATGGGGTAAAAGGCACGCAGACCGCATTCTTCCACCAGATCCGCAAAGGCGCAATCGAACTTTTGGCAGAGGTAGAAATCCTTGAACCACTCCGTCAAATACATATCCAGCGCGGGCAACTGGCCGCGCAGCGCAAGCCATGCGGTGGCGATGAGCGGGGCGATTTCTTCCGGCGCAGGTGTTTGGGTGCTTGCGGTGATTCCGTTGAGCAGCTCCGAAAAATAGACCAGCGCATACGTCAAATCGCAGGGCAGGGGAATGCCCCGGCGGATTTGCACCCGCCAGGTGAAATAAAACCGCAGCTGTTGCGCCGAAAGATCGGCGTAGGTGGGCGCATCCAGGCAGACGGCGGCCACCGGGGCGGGGCAGGTATCCGCGAAATCTGCCATATACTGCGCCTGGCGGAGGAACTGCTCCACATCCTTTGCGCCATAGAGCCGGGCGAAGCCGCTGTTCTGGTTGCCCTTGATTTTGCGCATACGCAAAATGCGCTCACGCGGGTCTTCCGTCGGCGCAGGGAGGGGTTCACGCGCATCCCCGTCCATGGGGAACTGTAGCCTGGCAAGCAGGCCGTTTAAAATTTGGATGATCTCCAGCGCTGGCACCTCCCCGCTCTTGCGGCATGATTTTTTGAATAGCCCTACACTGCCGTCAGCCGTTCAAACTGGCTGTTATAGAGGTTGGCATAAAAGCCGCCCCTGGCCAGCAGTTCTTCGTGGGTTCCCTGTTCCACAATGTCGCCGTGATCCAGGCAAAGGATCAAATCGGCGTTGCGGATGGTGGAAAGCCGGTGGGCGATGATGAAGCTGGTGCGGCCTTCCATCAGGTGATCCATCGCTTTCTGGATCAGGATCTCGGTGCGGGTATCCACGGAACTGGTCGCTTCATCCAGGATCAGAATGCGGTTATCGGCCAGCACAGCCCGGGCGATGGTGAGCAGCTGCTTTTGCCCTTCGCTGATGTTGTTGGCCTCTTCGTTGATCTCCATTTTGTAGCCGTCGGGCAGGGCGCGGATGAACGAATGCGCTTGCGCCGCCTTGGCCGCCGCCTTGACCTCGTCATAGGTTGCGTCCAGCCGCCCGTAGCGGATGTTATCGGCAATGGTGGCGTTGGTCAGCCAGGTGTCTTGCAGCACCATGCCCATGGCCTTGCGGACTTCCTGCCGCGGGTACTGCGCAAGATCGTGGCCGTCAATATAAATCGCGCCGCCGGTCAAATCATGGAAGCGCATCAGGAGCTTGACCAGCGTGGTTTTGCCCGCCCCGGTGGGGCCGACAATGGCGATCTTCTGCCCGGATTTCACATCGGCGGTGAAGTCGTTGATCACGATTTCGTCGCTGTCCTCATAGCCAAAGCGCACATGCTCAAAGCGCACGTCGCCCTGCACGGGGGGGAGGTCGGCCGCCGGCACCGTGGATTCTTCCGGCTCATCCATGAATTCAAACACGCGCTCCGCCGCCGCCGCCGTTTGCTGGAAGATGTTCATCATCTGCGCCAGCTGCATGAAGGGCTGGTTGAACTGGCGGATGTAGAGGATGAATTCCGTGATTTTGCCGATTTTGAGCGTCTTGGTGGTGACGAGGTACGCGCCCAGGATGCAGACGATCACATAATTGATGTTGCCCAAAAGCGAAGCGATGGGGTGCATGATGCCGGAAAGGAACTGCGCCCGCCATGCCGCGCCGTAGAGCTTCTTGTTCTCTTCATCAAATTCCGCAATCGCCTGGTCTTCGCCGCCGTAGGCCTTGACCACCGTATGCCCGGCATAGACCTCTTCCACCTGGCCGTTGACGCTGCCAAGGTAATCCTGCTGCGCCTTGAAGTGCTTTTGCGAAAGTTTGACCACCGTGCCCACGGCGACGCCCATCACCGGGATGACGCAAAGGGCAGCCAGCGCCATTTGCCAGCTGGAGGTGAACATCATGATTAGGATGCCCAGAATCATGGTTGCACTGCTCAGAATCTGCGAAATGCCCTGGTTCAGGCTCTGGTTGAGGGTATCCACATCGTTGGTGATGCGCGAAAGCACATCCCCGTGGCTGGTTTTGTTGAAGTAGCTCACCGGCAGCCGGTTGATTTTGGCCAGCAGCGTCACCCGCAGGTTATAGGAAACGGTGGTCGCGATCTTGGCCAGCACAAAGCCTTCCGATACCCAGAGCAGGGTGCTTGCGCCATAGAGCAGCAGCATACGGAAGATCAAACTGCCCACCGCGCCAAAATCGATGCCGCCGCCTTCCGCGCCGGTGATCTTGCTCACAATGCCTTCAAAGAGCAGCGTGGTTGCGTTGCCCATCACCCGGGGGCCGAGGACGGCCAGCACGGTGGAAACCAAAGTCAGGCCGACGGCCAGCATCAGCTGCACGCGGTAGGGCGCAAGGTAATGCATCAGCTGCCCCAGCGCCTTTTTTGTATCCTTCGCTTTTTCGACGGGCGCACCCGCGCCGGGGCCGCCCGGGCCGAAGCCGCCGCGGCGTTGCTGCCCGCGGTTCCGGGGTGCGCTTGCTTCTCTGTTTTCCGCCATTACGCCAATTCCTCCTTGCTCAACTGACTTTCCGCAATTTCGCGGTAGATTTCGCAGGTTTGCAGCAGCTCCTTGTGGGTGCCGATGCCTACGATCTTGCCGTCGTCCAGCGCGATGATCTGCTCCGCCTGCAAAATGGTACTGATCCGCTGCGCCACGATGAACACCGTCGCATCGGCGGTGTAGGCCTTCAGCGCACGGCGCAGCGCCGCGTCGGTCTTGTAATCCAGGGCGGAAAAGCTGTCGTCAAAAATATAGACGCGGGGGTTGCGCGCCAGGGAGCGGGCGATGGAGAGCCGCTGCTTTTGCCCGCCGGAAAAATTGGCGCCGGCCTGGGCGACATGCGCCTGGAGGCCGCCCTCGGTTTCGGCAACGAAATTTTCGGCCTGCGCGACTTCAATCGCCTTGCGCACGGTTGCATCGGCCATGGCTTCGTCGCCATAGGCCACGTTGGAGCGGATGTCGCCCGAAAACAGCACTTCCTTTTGGGGGACGAAGCCGATGTGCCGCCGCAGATCGCTTTGCGGGATCGACCGTATATCCGCCCCGTTGATTTTGATTGCGCCGCCTGTGACGTCATAAAAGCGTTCCAGGAGGTTCATCAGCGTGGTTTTGCCCGAACCCGTCGCGCCGATGAAGGCGGTGGTCTGCCCGGGCTTTGCCGTGAAGCTGATGCCGGAAAGCACGTCCTCTTCCGCCTGTGCATAGCGGAAATCGACGTTTTCAAATGAAATGGTGATGCGGCCTTCGGGGAAGGGGAGGGCGTCCGGCGCGTCGTTCACCGTCACTTCGGTCGAAAGCACCTCTTTGATGCGGTTGGCCGAAACGGAGGCGCGGGGCAGCATCACAAACATCATGGCCACAAAAAGGAAGGAAAACACGATGTGCATCGAATACTGCACAAAGGCCATCATGTCGCCGATTTGCAGGGTGGAATTTTCAATCGCCTTGCCGCCGAACCAGATGATCAGCATACTCATCCCCTGCATCAGCAACTGGAGCAGCGGCATGAGCGTAGCCATGGAACAGTAGACGAAGCGCTCGGTCTTGCGCAGGTTTTCGGCCGATTGCTCAAAGCGCTGCGCCTCGTGCGCTTCGTTGCCGTAGGCGCGGATCACCATCAGCCCGGTCAGGTTTTCACGCGCAACCAGGTTCAGCTTATCAATCAGGCCTTGCAGGCTTTTGAACTTGGGCAGCACGACGAGCAGCACCGTGGCCAGCACCAGCACCAGCACCAGCACCGCCAGGGCGATGATCCAGCTGAGATCCACGCTCTTGCGCAGCGCCATGATCAGCCCGCCGATGCCCATCACCGGCGCGAAGGCCAGCATTCGTATGCCCATCAGCGTCAGCATCTCAACCTGCCGCACGTCGTTGGTGCTGCGGGTGATCAGGCTCGCCGTGCTGAAGCGGTCAATTTCCGCCTTCGAGAAGCGCTGCACCCGCTCAAACACCGCCCGGCGCAGGTTGCGCGAAAGGCCGGAACTGACCCTGGCCGAAAGCAGCCCCACCGTCACCGCCGCCAGGCCGCAGCCCAGCGCCAGCAGCAGCATCTTTGCGCCTGTGGCATATATGTATTCCCGCTGGAGCTTTTGGGTGTTCAGCTCTGCAACGCCGTAATTTTGGTTGAGGTCGTCATAAAAGACTTTGATCAGGCTCTTGCCCACCTGTGCATAGAGCATCGGGTCCATCGCCGCCTGTGGCTTTGCCAGCTCCGCCGCGATGCCGTCGGGTTGCAGCATGAGCATCCCTGCAAATTCATAGAACACTGCGGGCGACAGGTCGTCCGCATCCATGTTCCGGGGGATCACCTGCCCCTGTTCCTGTAGCGTTTTCACATAGGTCATGGCTTCGTTGAGGATGAAATAGCCCGTGCGGCCAAAGATGGCGCTCAGCGCCGCGTCGTCCGCCGGGGCTTGCAGCAAAAACACCTGCTCCGCTTCCGGCAGGTCAGAACCGGCGTCTTTGGGCGTATAGGCTTTGGCGAAGCGTTCTGCATCCTGTTCCGTCATGAACCGGGTCAGGGTGATGAGCGCCTTGCCGCTGAGTTGCCGGGGCAGCGTTTCGGTGATCCCCCCGCCCTGCAACCCCGTGTTGACGATGTCGCTCATCAGGTTGGGCAGCGTCAGTTCCCCCACCGCCTGCCCAAACAGTAACACCAGGCAGAACGCCACCAGCACCGTGAAGGGCTTCAAATAGCGAAAAACAATTTTCATATGCCTGTGATCTCCTTATCCCAGCAAAAATTTTTGCAGAGGGTTTGTTCCGCTGCAAGCGCCAGTACGCGCTCCAGTAGGCGCAGGAACGTCTGCGCGTCTTCTTCGCCCAGCGCCCGCAGCACCTCCGTCAGGGAATCCTCCGTCTTCGCCCGCCTACGCCGGATGGCGCTGCGCCCGGCCTCGGTGATATGAACCAGCACCCGTCTTCGGTCGCCCGGGTCAGTTTCCCGGGTCACAAAGCCCTTTTGCTCCAGGCTGTGGAGCGTGGCGGCAATGCGGGCGGAACTGGTTTCGGATGCATCGCGCAATTCCCCGGGCAGCGCCGCCTTCTCGCGCTGCGCCAGATAGTGCAGCACAAAGGCTTCGCCCTTGATCAGCCGGTGCAGTTGATCCGTCGGCCCGTTGTGCGCCGTCGCCAGCATCTGCATCAACTGCCGCGCCTGTTCCTGGAAGTCCATGCAAGCCACTCCTTTCCTCACAATATTAGAATCTAACGCTATGAGCATTCTACGCTTCTATTGTGGATGAAGTATGAACAGGGCGTGAACTCTTATTGAATCTTTAACGCAAGGCGTTCCGCCGCCCGGATTCCTTCCATGGCGTCAGAGCAATATGCGTCGGCGCCGATTGCGTCGGCATAGCTTTGGTTCAGCACCGCGCCGCCCACCAGCACCCTGCAAAAGGGCGCTTGTTCATGCAGCAGCCGGATGGTCGCTTCCATGCCCGGCACGGTCGTGGTCATGAGCGCCGAAAGGCCGCACAGCGGCGCATGATGTTCCAGGACGGCTGCCAGCACCGTTGCGGGCGGCACATCCTTGCCCAAATCAATCACAGTGAAGTGATAGGTTTCCAGCAGTGTTTTGACGATGTTCTTGCCGATGTCGTGTATATCCCCCTGCACCGTGGCCAGCACGATGGTTCCGCGCGAAGCCGCCTCTTTGCCGCTTGCGCGTATCGCCGCCTGCACCAGGGCGAGCGCCGCTTTGGCCGCCGCCGCGCTGCGCAGCAGCTGGGGCAAAAAGAGCGACCCGGCGGCGAAGCATTTGCCCGCTTCATCCAGCGCGGGGAGTACGCCGCTTTGGAGTACATCCAGGGGATCCTGCTGCTGCGCAAGCGCCTCCTGCGCCAGCCGTTCGGCGCTTTCGAGCCGCCCGGCCAGGATCGCGCCCGTGAGGGTGCCTGTGTCGTCCGTTGCTGTGCGCGGGCTTTGCTGCGTTGCAACAGCGCCGCCGGGCGCCGCTACCGGCAGAGCCGCCGTGTAGGCGAGGTATTCTTCGCAGCCGGGGTCCAGCTTGTTCAACAGGCAGAAGCAGTGGTAGGCGCTGCGCATCGCTTCGGCATTGGGGTTCAGGATCGCCGCGCTCAGACCCGCTTGCATCGCCATGGTGAAGAACGCCGCGTTGAGCGGTTCGCGCCGGGGCAGACCGAACGAGATGTTGGAAACCCCCAGCACCGTCCACCCGCCCATGGCGCGGATGCGGCGCACCACTTCCAGTGTCACGGCGGGGGAATCGGGTTCCGAACTGACCGTGAGGGTCAGCGCGTCAATCAAAATATCGGCTTTGCCCAGGCCGTATTCCGCAGCGGTGGCATAGATGCGCTCCGCAATGGCCATACGGCCTTCCACCGTCGCGGGGATGCCCTCTTCATCCAGCAGCAGCGCCACCACCACGCCGCCGTAGCGCTTGGCCAGGGGCAGCACGGTTTCCAGGCTATGGCGCTTCCCGCTCAGGGAATTGATCAGCGCTTTGCCGCACAGCTGCCGCAGCCCGGCTTCCAGCGCGGCAAGGTGCGTGCTGTCGATTTGGAGCGGCAGGTTGACCGCCTGTTCCACCCGGGCGACCACCCGGCGCATCGTGGCGGCTTCGTCAAGCCCCGGCAAGCCGACGTTGACGTCAAGCACATGCGCCCCGGCCTGTGCCTGGGTGACTGCCGCGTTTTCAATGTATTCCAGATCCCCTTCGCGCAGCGCCTTTTGGAAGGTCGGCTTGCCCGTGGGGTTGATCCGTTCGCCGATGAGAACCGGCTTGCCGCCAAAGGCGACCACCTGCGCCGCGCTGGCGACCACGGGGACGCGGGGGTTTTGCGGCGGACGGGGCGTGCGCCCGCGCAACCGCTGGGTCAGCGCACGCATATGCGCCGGTGTGGTGCCGCAGCAGCCGCCAAAAACGGAAACGCCCGCATCAAAGAGGGCTTCCATCTGTTCGGCAAAGGCTTCGGGGGTCAAATCGTAGGCCGCAGCGCCGTCTTGTACCCCGGGCAGCCCGGCGTTGGGGCAGCAGATCACCGGCACATGCGCCGTGCGCAAAATATCCGGCAACACCTGCGCCGCATGGAGCGGCCCCGCGCCGCAGTTGACCCCCAGCGCATCCACGCCCAGACCTTCCAGCAGCACGGCGGCGGCGGCGGGCGTGCCGCCGGTGAGCAGACGGCCGTTGGCTTCAAAGGTCAGCGTGGCGCAAACCGGCAGCCCCGGTGCGCCCTCTTTGGCGCCCAGGATGGCGGCCTTGGCCTCCAGGCTGTCTGTCATGGTTTCTATTAAGATAAGATCCGCGCCGTGCGCCGCGCCCAGCGCCGCAACTTCGCGGAAGAGCGCCACAGCGTCCTCGAAGGCAAGCGTGCCGACGGGTTCCAGCAGCTTGCCGCAGGAACCAATATCCAGCGCAACAAAGGCCTCCGCCCCGGCCTCCGCTATAGCTTTATGCGCGCAGGTAAAACCGGCGGCGATCACGTCTTCGAGGGCATATGCGCCGCCCCGGGGGTATTTCAGCCGGTTTGCGCCAAACGTATTTGCCTTGATCACCTGCACCCCGGCCGCAAGGTACGCCCGGTGGATTTGCACGACTTCCTCCGGGTGGGTGAGGTTCCAGGTTTCGGGCGGCTGGCCGGGCGCCAGGCCGCAGGATTGCAGCTGGGTACCCATCGCGCCGTCCCAAAAAAGAGGTTGTTGCCGGGTCAGTTCCGCTGCGCTGAATTTCATATGGTACTCCTTGAAAATAGCCTAAAGAACATCCCTTAAATTCGCCAGGATTGCCGCAGCGACCGCGGGCTTGTTCATCGAATAAACATGCACCGCCCGGATGCCGCCGGCCAGCAGATCCACGATTTGTTCACAGGCATAGACGATGCCCGCTTGCTGCATGGCGGCGGGGGTGTTGCCGTATTTATCCAAAATCGCCCGGAACCGGGCGGGGAGGTAGGTGCCGCTGAGTTTGCAGATGCGCACAATCTGCGCCCCCTTGGTGACGGGCATGATCCCCGGGATAATGGGAACCGAAACCCCCAGCTCGCGGATCTGGTAAAGAAATTTATAGAGCAGATCATTATCAAAAAACATCTGTGTGGTGAGGAAATCCACCCCCTGATCAACTTTGGCTTTGAGCCGCTGCCGGTCAAGGCTGGGGCTGGGGCATTCCACATGCCCTTCCGGGTAACAGGCCGCGCCGATGCAGAAACCGCCGAAGCCCTTGATTTCCCGCACCATCTCCGCCGCATATTGGAACCCGCCGGGCGGGGGCGCATAGCCCGCGCCAACGCCTTCGGGGAGGTCGCCCCGGAGGGCGAGGATGTTCTCAATCCCGGCTTCCCGCATGGCGGCGAGCTGGCTGTGCAGCTGTTCGCGCCCGGTGCCGTAGCAGGTCAGGTGCGCCAGGGCAGGTACGCCGCAGCGCTGCTGGATGTTTTGCGCCAGCGCCCGGGTGAACTGATCCGTGCTGCCGCCCGCGCCGTAGGTGATGCTCATGAAGCTCGGCTGTAGCGCCGCAATTTCCAGCGCAGTGTGCAAAATCGCGTCAAAAGATTCGGCTTTTTTGGGCGGAAAAACCTCAAACGAAAGGCTGACCCTCTCCCCCGCAAGCAATTCCGAAATCCGCATGAAATCCCCCCTCCGCACGCAATTACTGTATCGTTTAACTATAACACAAAAGAAATAAAAAGTCAAATCAAAATCCCTGTGGAACACACAATGAAGACACCCGAAAAGCATTCCCCCCCGCCCATGCATCCCCGCCCCCACTTCTGCACATACTAACCCCATACCCAGCACATCGAAAAGGGGGAAGCGTGTGAACTTCCGCAGCGATTTGGCCTTGGAATGCCGGGAACCCCTCGCTGTGCAGCCGGAGGGGTTGGAGTGCAGCGAAGAAAAGCAGGGGGAAATCAGCATCACCCGCGTGAACGTGAACAGCGAAGCGGGGGCGCAGGCCATCGGCAAGCCCCGGGGGCGCTATGTGACCATTGAGGTGCCGCCCTTCGGGGAATCCGCCGAGGTCTATGGCGCGGGGCTGGATTGCGCAACCCGGGAGCTGCGCACACTCCTGCCGCCGGAAGGCGCCGTGCTGGTGGTCGGCCTGGGCAACGACGGCATCACCCCGGATGCTTTGGGCCCCCGCTGCTGTTCGATGGTGCTGGCGACCCGGCACCTGGGCGGCGAACTGGCCAAAAGCGCCGGGATGGCGGATCTGCGCCCGGTCGCCTGTTTTGCGGCGGGGGTGCTGGGGCGCACGGGCGTGGAATCCGGCGAGATGATCGCCGCCGCCGTGCGGGCGCTGGAACCTGCCGCCGTGATCACGGTGGACGCCCTGGCGGCGCGGCGGCTGGCGCGGCTGGGCTGCACCATCCAGCTGGCGGATAGCGGCATCATCCCGGGTTCCGGCGTTGGGAACGCCCGCAAGGCGATCACCCCGGCGGCGCTGGGGCGGCCTGTGATTTCCATCGGCGTGCCGACTGTGGTGGACGCCGCGACCCTGGCTTGCGATTTGCTGGAACAAAGCAACTGCACCCTGCCCGAAGCGCAGCTGCGCCATGCGCTTGCGCCGAATGGCGCACAGATGATGGTCACCCCGCGCGAAGTTGACCTGCTGATTGCGCGGGCGGCAAAGCTGCTGGGCATGGCGATCAACTGCGCCCTGCACCCCGCATGGGAACCGGAGGACTTTTTGATGCTGCTTTAGCGGCATACGCGCATCCCGCTTTGCATATAAATGTATGGAATACCAAAGGGAGGGATGGATGAAAATGCAAGAATACACGACCATTCACAAGGATTTGCCCGCCGCGCAGCCCGTGGGGCAAACGCGTGGCCGGCAGCGCAGCCGGTTGCTGGCGCTGGCCTGCGTTGCTGTGGCCGCGGTGACGCTGCTGGCTTCCGACGGGGTGCTGCGGGGCGCGGCGCTCATCGGCGCGGGGATGCAGTTCCCCGCAGGTGCGGGCGCGTTGTTTGCCCACGCAACGGCAGATGCAGACATGCCCGCAGATGAAAGCTACGGGGTCAACGCGCCCACAGCCGCCTCGCAGCCCAAGCAGCCCACAGCCGAAACCGCCGCCAAGGAGTTTGACATCACCGCCACCCCGGCGGATATTAAGGTGCTGATGGAGGAAGCGGAGGCGGAATACGCCGATCAAAAGAGAGATGGCGACATCACGGCGAAGACCTACACCGCCAAGGATGGCACCCAGACGCTGGGGAACGTTGCAATCCGCAACACGACGGCCACGCGCAAGGTGGATATTGCGGCGGAACTCAAAAAGCAGTTGCCGCTGCAAATTGATAAAACGAAACCGGCGGTGTTGATTTACCACACCCACACCACCGAAGCCTATGAAATTCTGGATCGCCCCTGGTACCCGCAGGGCTGGCAGGAACGATCAGAAAACGGCAACAAGAACGTGGTGCGCGTGGGCGACGCCATCGCCCAGATGCTTGAGCGCAGCGGCTACCAGGTGATCCACGACACCACAATTTATGACCGGCAGTACGGCGGCGCCTACGACCGTTCCCGCGTGACGATGCAAAAATACCTTGCGGAATACCCCGATCTGATGATCACCCTTGATGTTCACCGGGATGCCATTCACCCGGACGACGGCTCGCACATCAAGCCGGTGGCCACTATCAACGGCAAAAAAGCGGCGCAGGTGATGATCATCAGCGGCACGGAGGAGGGCAGCATCACCGGCTACCCCAACTGGGCGCAGAACCTCACCTTCGCCCTTCAGCTCCAAAAGCAGGTGGAAGACAGTTACCCCGGGCTGATGCGCCCGCTCTTCTTCTGCCCGCGCAAATATAATATGAACGAAACCCCCTATTCCCTCCTGCTCGAATTCGGCGCGGACGCAAACACCCTGGATGAGGCGGTTTACAGCGGCCGTCTGATTGGCGCGGCGCTGGCGCAGTGGATGGGGCAGCACGTGGCTACATAATCCAACGGAGGGGGTTTGTCAATGGGTGAAACACTAAAACTGCTCAAGCGCTTTGCGCTGGTGAGCTTGCTTTGCCTCTGCGTCACAGGGGCGCTGTGCGGCGGCGCGATGGTGGATGAAAACACGCGCAAGCTCGCGCTGGGGGAAACAGGGGCGCAGGTCGGCTTGCGGGGCGACCAGCAGACCGTGACCTTCTTTAAGCAGACGGAAACGGCGGCGGCGCTGGCGGAATTCCCTTCGCCGGGGCCGCTGGTGCGCGTGCTGCGCCTTGCACCGGCTCCCCTGGGGAATTTGGTTGCGCTGGGGGAGGCGCTTGTGCATCTGACGGTTCCGTCAAGCCGTATTTCACCTTGATGCGGTTCAGCTTTTGCAGCATCGGCTGCGCGAGGACGGCGAGGAACACAACGGTTCCCAGCGCGTGGATAAGATCAAAGGGCAGCCCCTGCACGCTGGCGGCGATGAACATCATGGGCGTGGGCTGCGCCTGATACATCCAGACCTGCGAGGAATTGAGCAGCCCGCCATAAATCAAAAATGTCGCCAGCCCGCCGAATGCGCACAACAGAATGCGGCCACGGGGCAGGCGGCCTTTTTTGAATAGCACCCCCGCCAAAAAACCGATGCTGCCAAAGGCGAACATCTGCCAGGGCGTCCACGGCCCCTGGCCAAAGAACAGGTTGCTCACCAGCCCCGTGAGTGCGCCCACAAGGAACCCCGATTCGCCGCCGAACGCAACGCCCGCGATGATCACCAGCGCCACAACGGGTTTGAACTGGGGCAGCATAAAAAAGGCGGTGCGCCCCGCGACGGCAAGCGCCGTCAGGACGGCCAAAATCACCAGTTCACGCGCCTGGGGCTTTCGCTTTTCAAACAGCAGGGCGAAGGGCAACATAGCCTCCAAAAGCAGCAGCAGCGCAATAAAGACATACTTGCGGTCGCCCAGGAAGAAGATCCCCGCAAAAATGGTCAGCGGCATCGCCAGCAGAATCGTCGCCGCCGTGGCAATGCTGCGCCTGGATGGCTTTTTCTTTTGCTTGCTTTTGGGTTGCGTGTCTGCATGGGCGGACGGGGGTGGGGCTTGCGCTTCTTTTGTATCTTCAGTGTCTTCTGCATCCTGCGGGTCAACCGGCGGGGGCTGCGGGTCGCCGCCCAGCGCGTGGATCACATCCGCCGCCGTCACCGCTGCGGGCAGCATGTGCCGCGCCATGCGGTTGGCGGCGGAGGTATAAAAGCTGTTGCCCGCAAAAAAGCTGCGCGGCGTGCCTTGGGTGACGATGCCGCCGTCAAAAAACAGGGCGCAGCGGTCGGCGTATTCGGCACAGAATTCGATGTCGTGGCTCACCATAACAACGGCTGCGCCCGCAGCGGTCAGTTGGTGCAGGATGCCCGCAAAAATGTGTTTGAATGCCGCGTCAAAGCCCTTGGTCGGCTCATCGAGCAGCAGGATGCCTGGCTCCGTCAGCAGCACCTTGGCCAGGGCTGCCCGCTGCTGTTCCCCGCCGGAAAGATCATAGGGGTGGCGTTGCAGTAGGCCGCCCAGGCGGCACAGCCGCGCCATTTTTTGGATGCGTACATGCTTTTCGTCTTTGGAAAGATGCTTGCCCGTAAGCATTTCCAAAAGATCCTCTTCCACGGTGTTGCCGACGAAAAGGCTCTGCGGATCCTGCGGCAGAACCGCCACGCGCCCCTGCGTGTTCACCTTGCCGCGCTGCGCCTTTTGCAGCCCTGCAATCAGCGAAAGCACCGTGGTCTTCCCCGTGCCGTTGCCGCCCAGAATCGCCGTGATTTCCCCGTGGTGCGCCTGGAAGGACAAGCCCTTCACCACATCCGGCGCCTCTTTTTCGTAGCGGAACCACACATTTTCAAGCGCAATGGCAGGTGTGCTTTGGTTTGCTTTTTCTTCTTGTATTACAGCTTGTGCGTTGACGATTGTGCATTGCGAAAGCCATGCCCGGCCGTCGCGCACCGTCACCGGGCAGGGCAAGGGCGTTTCGACCGCCGCCCAGATGCGCATGGGCGTTGGCATCGCGCCAAACATACCGTGCCGTGCGCCCAGCAGCGCTTGCCCCACCTGCTGCGTGGCGCCTTCGGCGATCACGCGGCCTGCGTCCATCACAACGGCGTGGCTGCACAGGGGGAAGGCCTCTTCCAGGCGGTGTTCGCTCAGTAGCACCGTGGTACCCAGTTCCCGGTTGATCTTGGCCAGGGCGGCGAGGAATTCCCCCGCCGCGATGGGGTCAAGCTGGCTGGTCGGTTCATCCAGAATCAGCAGCGCGGGCTGCATGGCCATCACACAGGCCAGGGCAAGCAGCTGCTTTTGCCCGCCGGAAAGTTCGCTCACGCTGCGGTGGAACCATGCCTGGATCCCAAAAAAGCTGGCCATTTCCGCCACGCGCAAGCGGATGGTAGGGGTATCCAGCCCCAGGCTTTCCAGCCCAAAGGCCAGTTCGTGCCAGACCTTATCGGTCACAATCTGGTTTTCCGGGTTCTGCTGCACAAAGCCGATCTTGCTCGCCGCATCGCGGGCGCTGCATTCCCCAAGGGGCCGGCCGCCGAAGAAGATCATTCCGCTTTGACTGCCGTGCGGGGCAAGCGCGGGTTTGAGGTGCCGCAGCAACGTAGTCTTCCCGCAGCCGGAAGCCCCGCAAAGCACGACAAACGCGCCCGGCGGCACCGCCAGGTTTACGCCGCGCAGGGCTGGTGCTGTTTGGTTGGGGTAAGTGAAGCAAAAACCCTGTAATTCTAGGCAGTTTTCCACTTGTGCGCCTCCCTTTGGTCAATGATGAGCGGCAGTGCGCACAGCGCGAGGTACGCCGCAAAAAGGCTGATTGCATAGGGATTCCAAACGCCCTGCACCACGGGGAAGTAGCTGAATTGCAGCCCGCCAAGCGCGGTTCCGCATACCAGATAGCCCCCGCAAAGCAGCAAGAAAAGCAGCGCATAAAAATCCCGCCGTTCCAGGTGGAAGATGGAAAACGCCGTGCGCCCCGGTAGGCCGTAGCCGCGGCTTTTCATGCTATCGGCGGTTTCAACGGCGTTTTCCAGCGCCCAGGTGACGAGGATGGAGAGGATCTTCAGCCCCGCCCTTGCCCGCTGGAGGATATTGCCGCTGGCGGGGTCGCGCCCGATGCACTTTTGCGCGTTTGCAATCACTTTGGCCTGGGCGACGAAGCGCGGCACAAAGCGCAGCGCCATCGAAAGCACAAGCGAAAGCGCGGGGATCGCCCGCCCGAAGAGGTAGATGAACTTGTCGCTGGTCATCACAGCGTTGAAGCAGGTGAACCAGTTCAGCACGGCGAGCAGCAGCACGGCGGCGGCGACGCCATAGGCGATGGATTCCAGCGTCAGGGGGTTCCCGCTGGGGAGGTAGGTTAAAATCGTCGCCCCCGCATGGCTGAACGCCGGGTTGATCAAGGCGGTGAGCAGCAGCACGGGGAGCTGGAACCACAGGGCGAAGCGCAGCGCCTTTTTGCCGCCCAGCGCAAGGGAATAGGTGAAAGCGCAAAACAACGAAACGCCCAGGCACACCGGGTGCATGAGCAAAAAAGAAAGCGCGGTCACAAGCACGAAATAGAGCAGATTCACAACCGGGTGAAAGCGGGCGAAAGCGTCTTGATTCTTCATGACCGACCCTGCCCCGCGGAACCCGCGCCCCCCACGTCGCGCCCCAGATCACAGGAATACACCCACTCGATCACGTCGCCTTCCTGGAGGGCATAATTGCTGGAGCCGGAGCTGGGGAACACGCCGTTGACCTTATACATCCAGCCGGAAAGCGGCCCGCAGTCAAATTCATAGAGGTTGCCGATCCCTTCAATGTAGGAACTGTTATACAGCGGCACATTGGTGAATTCCATTTGGATGCGCGCCGCCTGGGTTTCGCGCTTGAGGACGTCAAACACGCTTTCGCCGGGGGTGAAGTTCACGCTGCGTGCGCTGAAAATCGCGCCGTCCGAAGGGACGATGGAACGCTTTTCCGCCTTGAGCTTATCCATATTATGCAAGACCGTGTCGCAGCGGATGGACAGGGTCACGGTCGTTTTTTTCTGTGTAGTCGCCGGGGCTTCCGTCGCCCGCGCCGTTGTTGTGCGGGCGGCAGTGGTGGCGGCGGGGGCGGTGGTCGCCGTATTCCCCGCAGTGGTTTGCCGTGGCTGCGTTGTTGCAACAGTGTTTTGCGTGTAGCTATATTTTGTGGTTGTTTTTGTCGTCTGGAGTGCGGTCGTCGGCTGCGTTGCGCTCGTCGCTGTGATTGCGTTGCCTGGATGAATAGCGCCGCTGCTTGTGCCGGCCAGGGCGCTTTTCAGGGCAACAGCCGTGCTGCTCCCGGTTGCGAGCTGCTCTGTTGGGCCGCCCGGCATAGTGGATAGCGTGCCGGTTGTCGCCTCTGCCACCTCTGTTGCACCCGTTGTTGCGTCTGCCGCATAAAAACGTTCCGTATCCGGGGAAACGGCAGAGAACCCGCTGGCCGCCGTGCCTGTGCTGCCGCTCACGGCGGGCGGCAGCGCAAGCTGCGGCGCAGCGCCGGGCGCTGCGAAGAACGCAACACCCAGCGCCACAAGAACCCCAAGGGCAATGATTATACTTTTTTTGTGTTGTTTGAACATAGTCAAATTACATCCCAAATCCAGCCGAAGAAGACGTAGTAGATTACCCACTCAAACCAATCCTGCAACGCGATAATGCCGTGCAGCCATGCGGGGAGCTTGGCTTCCCACTTTTGCAGCGGCGTAAGCTCCGGCGGCTGCTCAACGGGTTCCTCCGTCAGCAGAGCAGGGGCGTCGCGCATATCAAACAGCGCGTTTTCGCCGCTTTTGAACCGTGCATAGGCTGCCAGCGCATAGGCCGCCTGTTCGGTTGTCATGGCGTTCGCGGCGGCTTCAAAGCCGGGCTTGAACCCGCCGTTTGCCAGCTGGAACGCCAGCAATGCGGAGAGGAGGTTTCCACTGGCTTGATTGAAACGTGCATCGGTGGCTGCGGGGATCCCAAGCGCCGCCAGCGCGACGACCACCTGCGCCACCGCTTCGGGGGATTCGCTGCCCCAGGAATCGTAGCTGCCGTTGGCCAGCTGCGCAGCGGAAAGCGCGGTGAGCGAAGCATCAATGACGGTTTGCACGGCGGGTTGGCTTGCATAGGGCGCAAGCGCCTGCAATGCCATGCCGGTCAAATCCACATCAAGGCCATCCCACCAGGTGAAGCCGCCGGTCGGCAACGCTTCCCCAACGATGTAATCCACGAGCTTTTGGCGGGTGGTCTGGCTGCTTGCCGGGAGTTCCCATCGATTGGAATCCAGGGCGAGCAGGGCATAAATCGCGCCGTTGACCCCTTGGGCGATCACATCATTGAAGACCGTGAGCGGGGTCAGGAGGTTGTAACCGGCCACGTCCGTCACATCCGCGCCCAGTGCGCTCAGCGCCAGGATCAGGCGGGAATATTCGGTCTTGCGCGTGCCGGACCCCGGCAAGACGCCGTTGTTTTTTTGCAGCGTATCTTTCACACTGGCATAGTAGCCTTCATAATAGCCCGCTGGCACGGCAGCGCCGCTCCGCGCAAGCGCCAGCACCACCCATTCAGTGCCGAAGGTGGGCGCTGTGAGCGTTGTGGCGAGGTAGGTTTGCACATCGGCCAGCGCCTGTTCCCAATCGGGTATCGTCACCACCAGCCAGGGGGACATGACGGGGAAATCGTATTCGCCCGTTGTGGCGCTGATGTAATAGGTGCCGGGGGCGTCAAAGCTGATCACAGCTTCGCCGTCGTCATCCGTGGTGGCAAGGGGAGCGCCGAAAAGCCCCGCACCGGCTGTCAATTCCACCGGCACGATCTGCGCGTCATAGGCTTCATACACGCGGTCGGATCCCCAACCGATTGCGGGGATGCATTCCAGCGTCAGCGTGATTTCTTCATCCACATCGGCGACCAACTGCGTGACCTTGCTGCCGTCCACCGCAAACCAGGCATAGGCGTCCGACCACATGTCGGTATCCTGCAACGCGAAAAGCGCAAACGTATCCGCATCGCTGAGCGCCTGGCTGCCTGCGCCAACGCTGGCGAGTTCCCCGTTGACGAGGTAGACGAAGTTCCCGGCTCCATCGCCCATGAAGTTTGAGATCATGCCGCTGCCGCTCACCGTCAGGTAATCCGTGAGTGCATCGGCAAAAACAAATTCGTGCGCGGCGACGATGGCGTCCAGCGCCGAAACCTGCGTGCCGCCGAAGCTATCGGTATAGCCGTATTTTTCGGCCAAACCGGGCGAAACCGTGAATTCCGCAGGGGCAATCCAGAAGCCGCTTTCATCCGCCAGATAGGAGAGAACGACGGTGATTTCGCCCGCCGCCGCTGCTGCCGGAACCGCCGCAACGAACACCATGCCAAAAAGCAAACATAGCGCCAGGAGTATGCTGAGAAGTTTCTTCATGCTTAAAATCCGTCCTTTCACAATAAAAAACAGCGAACCCGTGCATTCCGCAAGGTTCGCTGTGCAACACCCAAACACACCTGCGCCATGGACGCAAGTATTTTCGGTTGCCAAGCTCCCCCCACCGAAAGGCTTGTACCTATACATGGCAGGTCTCCTGGCTTCAAGCATCAAGCCTACTCCATTCGCCTTCCCGGAACGTTTTCCCCTTTGTTCCAGTGGCCTAACTGCGTGCTAGCATCCGCAGCCGAAATGTTTCGTAGCTTTTACAGTAGAAAGTGAACTGCCCCGGATTCGCACCGGGTTCCCTATTGGGCGCAAGCGCACCATGTATGCTGGTAGTATAGCACAGATTGCAGGGGTTGTCAATCGGTGCAGAAAAATTTGATTCCGCAAACGGGAGTGGTCAAATAGCGTTGACAAAGCAGAATTTTTATGATATAATGAAAGAATGAAAAAGATAAAAATAATAGACGGGCGCAGGTGCCCAAAATGCGGAACCGATGAAAATCAAGTG
>JAITNG010000178.1 GCA_031290595.1 Oscillospiraceae bacterium | reverse complement strand
ATGGCTTGCGGGGGGATCTGCTCCGGCAGGTATTCCCGGCAGCTCCGCCGGGCAAGGATCGCGTTGACGGTTTCGTTGGTGATCATGGGGATGCTCCTTCTTTCTTTATGCTCCATTGCCGCATTATCTGCCACCAGTATACCACACTCCCCCCGCCAAATCAAGCACCCCTTTTGCCTTTGCCGCATACGATGGGATATAGATTGCCCGGCGCACTGCGCAACCGTGAAAGGAGAAGCCTACATATGGAACCGCGCACCACCGTTGCCGTGTTGGGGGGGGACGCACGGCAGGCCTTTGCCTCCGCTGCCCTGGCTTGCATGGGGCGCCGCGTGCTGTGCTTTGGCGTGCCGCAAAAGGCGGGGGGCGATCCGCTGCCGGAAAGCGCTGCTTCCCTGGCCGCCGCCGTGGCCGCGGCGGATGTGATTCTTTGCCCGGTGCCGTTCAGCCGGGGCGGCGGTTGCCTGACCCACGGCGGTGCGCCGCCCATCCCGGCCGCCGCGCTGCTCAAGGAACTGCGGCCGGGGCATCGCCTGATTGCAGGGGATTTACCCGCCGAGGTGCGCACCCGCTGCGAAGCGCTAAAAATCCCTGCCCACGCCCTTTTGGAGCGGGAAGACTTCGCCATGCGCAACGCCATCCCCACGGCGGAAGCCACCGCCGCGCTGGCCGTTTTGCGGGGCGCGGGGAACATCCGGCAAAGCGAGTGTCTGGTGCTGGGCTTTGGCCGCTGCGGCCGCCCGCTTGCACACATTTTAAAAGCCCTGGGCGCAAACGTCACCATCGGCCTACGCGGCTGGCGCAACAACTGCGCCGCCCTGGCCGAAGGCTGCCAACCCGTTGCAATGGAAGCGCTGCCCCGGCACATGCCGCGCTTCCGTTTTGTGTTTAACACCATCCCGGCGCTGGTGCTGGGCGAAGCGCTGCTGGCGCTGCTCCCCAAAGACGCGGTGCTGCTCGATATTGCATCCGCCCCGGGGGGGATCGACTTTGCCGCCGCGCAGCGTCTTGGCCTTGCCGCCGAGCTGTTGCCCGGCCTGCCGGGGAAATATGCCCCCCGCGCCGCCGGTGAGGCAATCGCCCAGGTGGTGCAGGTCATTTTGGAGGAGGAGGAAGCATTGTGAAAAATCTGCGCATCGGTGTAGGGATAACGGGTTCCTTCTGCATGTTTGAAACCGTCTTTTGCGCCCTGGAAGCGTTGCACGCCCACGGGGCGGCGCTGACCTTTGTCCTATCCTATCACGCGCAGGAACTGGCCAGCCGCTTTGGCACACCGGCGCAGTTTTTGCAGCGGATGCAGCCGCTCAGTGCAGCGCCGCCGGTTTTGAGCATCCCGGATGCGGAACCCCTCGGCCCCGCCGGGCTGCTGGATCTTTTTTTGATCGCCCCCTGCACAGGCAACACCCTGGCAAAGCTGGCCGGCGGAATCACCGACACCCCCGTGCTGATGGCCGCCAAAGGCCACCTGCGCAACAACAAGCCCCTGGTGCTCTTTCTGGCCACCAACGACGCCCTCAGCGCCAACCTGAAAAACATCGGGATTCTGCTCAACGCAAAGTACATTACCTTCGTCCCCTTCGCCCAGGATGCGCCGTTCAAAAAGCCGAACTCCCTGGTCAGCCAGGCGAATCGGCTGGAAGAAACCCTGGCAGCGGCGATGCAAGGCGAGCAGGTGCAACCCCTCCTCGGCGGCGGGGCGGCCGGCAGATGAACGGCGTACCGTGTCCAGGTTCGTTTACAATATATTACTTGCGTAAAGGGTGAACTATATGTGTGGAATTGCCGGATTTTGCGCCTTCCTTGCCGGGGCGGCGGAGCCGGAGGCTGCCCGGGCTGCGCTGCGCCGGGCTGCGGGTGCGCTGCACCACCGGGGTCCCGACGGAAGCGGCGTTTTTTTGGAGGGCGGCACGGGGCTTGCGCACACCCGGCTGGCCATCATTGACCCGGCGGGGGCGGCGCAGCCCATGCGCCGCCGGGAAGGTGCGCGTGAAGGCGTGCTGGTCTACAACGGCGAGCTTTATAACACCGCCGAACTGCGGGCGGAGCTGGCCAACCGGGGCTGCGCTTTCACGACCAGTTCCGATACCGAAGTGCTGCTCTGCGGGCTGCTGCGGGAAGGCGCGGCCTTTTTACGCAAGCTCAACGGCATTTTTGCGTTCGCTTTTTGGGATGGCGAGCGTTTGCTCCTGGCGCGGGATCGCCTGGGGGTCAAGCCGCTCTATTATGCCATGGAAAACGAACGGCTGCTCTTCGGTTCCGAACCCAAAGCGCTGTTTGCCCTGGGGCTACAGCCCAGGCTGGATGACAACAGCTTGCGGGAGCTGTTTGCCCTCGGTCCCGCCCACACGCCCGGCAACGGCGTTTTCCGGGGCGTGCGTGAAGTTTTGCCCGCCCAGTGGCTCAACATGACCCCCGGCGGTCTGCGTTCCGGCTTTTATTGGCAGCTGCAAAGCCTACCCCACAGCCACAACGAAGTGGAAACAATCGAAACCACCGCGTTCCTGGTGCAGGACGCCGTGGAGCGGCAGATGGTCTCCGACGTCCCGATCTGCACCTTCCTTTCCGGCGGGCTGGATAGCAGCCTGGTCACTGCAATCTGCGCCCAAAAACGCCGGGAACAGGGCGGCAGACTGACCACGTTTTCCTTCGATTTTGCCGGGAATGACGACTACTACAAAGAAAACGCGTTCCAGCCTTCACGCGATGCGCCGTTTGCCGCTGAAATGGCGGAATACCTGCAAACAGAGCATGTTCAGCTGGAGTGCGACAACCTCGCCCTGGCCGATTTGCTGGAACCCGCCATGCTGGCGCGGGATTGCCCGGGCATGGCGGACGTGGACGCTTCGCTGCTCTATTTTTGCACAATCGTCGGGCGGCAGTTCAAGGTCACGCTGACGGGCGAAACAGCAGATGAAATTTTTGGCGGATACCCCTGGTTCCGCAGCCCGCAAGCCTTTGCGCAGCGGCGCTTCCCCTGGAGCGACATGGAGGCGCGGCGCAGCTTTTTGCGCGGCGACGTGCTGCAACAGCTGGATTTGGACGCCTACGCCCAGGCGGCCTATGACGATTCCGTGGCGCAAACGCCCCGTTGGGCGGGGGATAGCCCCGAAGCAGCGCGGCGGCGGGAAATCGCCTGGCTGAACTTGCAGTGGTTCATGCAGACGCTGCTGGATCGCATGGATCGCTGTTCCATGTCCTCCTGCCTGGAAGCGCGGGTGCCGTTTGCCGACCACCGCATTCTTGAATACGTCTGGAACATCCCCTGGGCGCTGAAATACAAGGACGACACCGTGAAATATATTTTGCGCGCCGCCGGGCGCGGCTGGTTGCCGGATTCCGTCCTTCACCGCCCCAAAAGCCCCTACCCTAAGACCTACCACCCGGCGTATGAAGCCCTGCTGGCCGAACGGATGCGGGATCTGCTGCGCAGCCCGGGCGAACCGCTGCACACCTATGTGGATCCAAAGAAGGCCGAGGCGTTCCTCAGCGCCCCTTCGGATTACGGCAAGCCCTGGTACGGCCAACTGATGGCCGCGCCCCAGCGCATCGCCTGGTTCCTGCAATTCAACGCCTGGCTAAAGCAGTATTTTTGATGGCACGCCGCAAAGAAATATTAGCAGAACGCTGCGCACAAGCCTTCAAAAAGCCGGCGAAAAACGCACCCGGTTTTAGCCATCTAAAACCGGGTGCGCCGTGCTGTGCGGTTTCTTATGCGCCCAGCAGAGCCGTGACGCTGTCGCTGATGCTGAGGATAGCATCCACAATCAGCTGCAACCAGCCCCAAGCGCCGCCAAGCAGCTCGTGCGTACCGGCAGCCGTGCCAAACAGGGTGCTGAGGATCGAAAGTACATCCAACATGGTACGATCTCCTTTCGTTAGTCTTAACTAACCCCTAGGGTTTGCTGTTGGTTAGCTCTCGCTAACCTATGGATAGTTTAACAGGTTTTGCAGGGCTTGTCAAGGGGTTTTTTGAAATTTTTGCCGCGCTTTTTGCCGCGCAGCCCCCGCAAACCAACATTGCCCCTTGACAAACCACCTCCCTGCGCGTTATGATAGTCCTATCAACAAAAGCGGGAGGGTTTTTATGCTCCAGATTGTCAACCGGGGGTTCAGTTTTTTTCTTAGCCTTATTTTTTCCGTCGTTGGGCTGTTTACCACCGGCAAATTGCCGTCGCCCACGCCGATGCCGGCCACCAACGCCGGGGAATGCAGCCAGTGGGTCGATCCTTTCATCGGCACCGGCGGCATCCCCTGGATGAGCGGGAACCTTTTCCCCGGGGCGACGGCGCCCTTCGGCGCGGTGCGGCTCAGCCCCGATAGCGCGTTCCCCTTCGGCTTCGATCCCTTCAAGCTGGGGCTGGCGGGCTATTGGTACCCGCAAACGCGGCTGTTCGGGTTCAGCCACACCCGGCTTTCCGGCACAGGGGTGCGGGATATGGGGCATTTCCGCGTCACGCCCGCCGCCGGTTCCGCCGACCCCGCCAAGCGCCTGACGAATCCGCTCCTGTTTGCCCACGCCGAAGAAGTGGCAGCGCCCGGCTATTATGCCGTCCGGCTGCCGAGCATCCCGTGCCTTGCGGAACTGACGGCCACCGCACACGTCGGTGCGCAGCGCTATACGTTTGAAACCGAAAAGGACGCCCACCTTTGGGTGGACGCCACCAGCTTCCTCCTGGGAGGCCGCGCAGAGGAAGGCTTGATTCAGATTTTGCCCGAAAGCAACGCGCTTGTGGGCGAAGCGCGGGTGTTCACGGAATTTACCAGCCGCTACGACGGGCTGAAAGCCTATTTTTACGCCCGTTTCAACCGGCCGCTGCAAGCATACGCCACCTGGCAGGAGGGCGAATCCACGCAGGGCCGGGCGACTGCCGCCGGGGTGGATGCGGGCGCAGACCTCAACTTTGGCAACATCAAGGGCAAGGCGCTGGAATTCCAGCTGGGTATCAGCTTCGTCAGCGTGGAAAATGCCCGCCTGAACCTGGAAGCCGAGGCCGGTGCGCTGGATTTTGACGGTATCCGTGCGGCGACCGGGGCGGAATGGGAAGCGCGGCTTTCCGCCATCACCATTGAGAGCGACGACCCGGACGTGAAGACGATCTTTTACACCTCGCTTTACCACAGCATGATGATGCCCACGGATTTCACCGACGTGAACGGGGAATACCTGGGCTTTGACGGCGAAACCGGCATTGCGGAGGATTTCACCTACCGCACGGATATGTCCCTTTGGGATACCTGCCGCACCGCCCACCCGCTCTATGCCCTCATTGCGCCCGATGTGCAGCTGGATTCCCTCAAGAGCCTGGTGCGCATGGCGCAGGCGGGGGGCGTGCTGCCGCGCTGGCCGACCGGCAACGGGTATTCCGGCTCCATGTTCGGCGACCCGGCGGATATTGTGATTGCCGAAAGCTACCTGAAGGGGATCACGGGTTTTGATGTGGAAACCGCCTATACCTATATGAAGCGCAATTCGGATGCTGCCCCGCCCGAAGGCCTCCCCGGCCGCAGCGCGGTGGAGGCTTACAATACGCTGGGCTACGTCCCCGCCGATGTTTCCAAGACTTCGGTCAGCTATACCCTGGAATATGCCTGGGAGGACGCGAGCATCGCCCTCCTGGCCGACGCGCTGGGCAAGCCGGAGGAGGCCGCCGTATACCGCGCAAAATCGATGAATTACAAGAACCTCTTTGACCCGGAAACCCTCTATTTTCGCCCGCGCAACACCGACGGCAGTTGGCAGAAGCTCTACCCCCACATGAGTTCGTTCTATGACGACATCTTAGGCACCAAGTATTCAGCAGCCTATTGCGAGGGCAGCGCCCAGAACTGGCGTTGGAGCGCACAGCAGGACCCGCAGGGGATGATCGCCCTTTACGGCGGCAAAGAAGCGTTTGTGCGCGAGCTGAACACCTTCATGGAAAGCGCAAGCCCCTTCCTGGCCGGGATTGACCCCGGCGCGGGCTATTGGCAGGGCAACGAACACGATATTCATGCGCCCTACCTCTTCATTGAAGCTGGGCGGCCGGATCTGACGCAAAAGTGGGTGCGCTGGGCGCTGACCGAAAAGCACAGCACAGGCGTCAACGGCCTGGACGGCAACGACGACGGCGGCACCCTGAGCGCCTGGTACGTTTGGAGCGCCATCGGCCTTTACCCCATGGCGGGCACCGACCGCTACTGGGTCGGCGCACCGATTGTGAACAAAGCCACAGTGGCACTGGGCAACGGCAAAACGCTGACCGTCACCGCCGAAAACCAATCGGCAAAGAACCTCTACGTCCAGCGCGTGACGCTCAACGGTGTGGAAATCACCGACAGCAAGCTGACCCACGCCCAAATCACCGCAGGTGGAACGCTGGCCTTCGTGATGGGCGCAAAAGCGCCGGTGCGTGCCTGACGACAGGCAAAAGTATTCCGCGCTTAGTCAGACCAAGGCAGACAGAGGATGAAAGGGGCTACACCATGAGCTATTGCCAGCAATGCGGCAACCAAATCGCAGACAATATGCGCTTCTGCACGCAATGCGGGGCGCAGGCAACCCCCACACCGCCGCCGCCCTGTGAAGAACCATATCCGGTTGAAGTGCCGCAGGTGCAGGAACCCAAAAAGAAAAAACATGTGGCACTATGGGCAGTGCTGGCCGCGGTACTCGTGCTGTTGATTGCGGCATGCAACTATCTGTATCTCTCCGGCAACTACAAAGCTGTGCTTGTTTTTGCGGGCTTCGGCCAAGACGAGCCGACTGCCGTTGCCGGACGGACAGAGCCGGAAACAACGACCCCAACCAAAACAACAACAACGACGACGACCGCAACGACAACGCAGACAGTGGAGTTGCCGCCGGATCTTGAGATTCCGAAGGAAGAATTCACTTCGGCAAAAGCACGGGAGGCGGGCAATAGCGTGACGCACGTCTTCGCGGGAAGCACATTTTCGCTGCAAAATGTCGGTAACGGGAAGTATCTTGCGGCAAGCGCGCAAAAGCAACAGTACAAAGCGCAGGAAATCTATTACGCAGCCCTTTATTTAAGCGAATCGTCAACGGCGGCAGAATACACAGCAGAAAGCATCGGAAGCGCCTACGGCATTCATTCGCTGGGCAGCCTTGGCTATTGGCTGAATATTTGGGGCGCTTCGCCCAAGGCGGGGCTTGTGGTTAATCTTTATTTTCGCAAAGCGGACGACGCCACCCTTCAGTGGCAATTGCTTGATGCGGGCAATGGCAGCTATTATATCGCCAGCGGAAGCAAGCCCAATTTGGTCGTAACCGTTGGCGTTGACGATTCCATTACATTGCAGGAAAATATACACAGCGATTTGCAGAAGTGGAATATTGACAGATAGCCGTGCTTTCACCCATCCTCCGCCAATTCCCCGTCCAGCCAAGCCCTGCGCTGCACAAAATAATCGCGCACGTATTGCACGTTTTCTTCCCAGTCGCCGGTGAAGTACACCTCCAGGGGCAAATCTTCCGTGATGGGCCAGGCCTGGTAGTTCGTCCTCTGCGGAACCGCAAGCGTATCCGCCGCTTCGGTGATCCAGGCGTCGATTTGCGCATAGACGCCCTGTGCAACCAGTTCCGCATAACGTGCTTGCACCAGCGCCATGAATTCTGGCCGTTGGGTCAGGTTGGCAAACCAGCCGCGCCCGTTCAGCGCCGTCGCCCAGCCGGTGTAGGCCGGCAGCCCCTGCACCCCCGTGTTGGCCATGGAAAGGTCAAAATCCCAGATGGTGCAAAAGCGCAGCTTCCCTTCCGGCGAAAGGGAGAAATAGACGCTGGCCATCAGGGCGGAATCCAGGTTATTGCAAAGCTCTTCCAGCAAAAACCAGTTGACCAGCGCGTCGAGGTCAAAGTATTCCATCCATGCGCCGGGGTTGCCGTGATAAACGGCTTCGTCAATCGCGCTCAATTGCTGCTGAATCCTGTTGCGCGCGTCGTCGTTCATCTCGCCCCAGGCGGGGGATTCCGGCTCGATGCGCACACCCTGCCCCAGCGCCCACGATGCGCTTGGGTCTGCCCGCACATCCGCCCGCAGCAAAACGCTGCCCGCCGGGAGCGCAAGGCGTTCCGGGCTTACCTCCACTTTTTCCGTCAAAAGACATACGCCCCAATAACTGCCGTTGATTTCCAGTTCCACCGGGCGTATCGCAGGTACCCAGTCGATGCCGATGAATTCCCCGATCTTGTGGGCGATCACAGGGCGCAGCAAACTTTTATCCAGTGCATCCGCCAGCAGAATCCACTTGCGGGCTGCGCCCATGCCCAGCAGACCCACCGGGGCATCAAAGCGAAGCTGATAGGGGCGTTTCTGCTTGCCTTCCCAGGTGGAATTGCCGCGCCCCATGATCTGCATGGCGGTTGCGGGCAGATCATATGCACCGGCTTCTGCAACGCTGACGACGCCCTTTTGCCGCTCGTGCAGCAGGATTTCCGGCGGCGCTTGCAGACGCAGCAGCGGCAGAGCGCTTGCGGGGTCGCGCCGGGCGGGCAGAGGTTCAAAATTGGCGGAAGGTTCGCCCCAAAGCAGCAGGTGAATACGCAAAAGCACCGGCTGCCGCGCCCAAGCGCTGCCCGGTGTGCGGAATTCCGCACGCAGCCAAAGGGCAAAGGCAACGCAAAGCGCCGCCAGCAGCAGCACCGCGACCCCGGCGATGCGTGCAGCTTCGCGCTTGCGCTTTTCACTTTTCAGGCTTATCTTTTCACGCTTCACGTTTCACCGTTCCCCGCCTATGCTTCTTAGGATGTTCAGATTATAGCATGAAAAAGCTGAAAAGGCAAGGGAAATCACGCAGGTAGCAGCTGCTCCGCACAACTTTCAATCGCGCCGGGGCGCAGCGTGGGGGTATAAATGGCGTCCAGGGTGGCTTTGGCTTCTTCCGCCGCCGCCTGTGCCTTGTAGCTTTCCGCCAGGAGTTCGCGCAGCGCACGGCGGCAAAAGCGCAGACGGCAGCGGTGCGTCTGCAACGCCTCGCGGGCATAAAACCGCCCGGCCAGCACGCGCTGCGTCCCTTCCGGCGCGATGGGGTGCCTGCGGTTGGCGGTGAGCAGCGCCAGCCCCAGCGCGGGGAACAGCAGATGCTCCGGCGCGGCTTCCGGCGCAAGCAGACAGGGGCAGCTGATCACATCCAGCCCGTTGCCCAGGGCGTATGCCCGCAGCAAATCCCACAGCAGCGGCGCAACCGCGCCCGTGTCGTCTTCCAGCACCACGGAATCCGAAAACTGGCTTGCCAGGCTGCTGCTGCGCAGGAGCAGCCCCTGCCCCGTCAGGCCGGTGAGGAACCGGCGGCTTTCGCGCCCCACATGGCCGCCGGGCGGCGGGAATTTACGCGCAGCCAGGCGGGAGGCGAACTGCTTGATCTTTGCAAGATCCAGCGTTTCAGCTGTGACGTAGGCCATGTTCCGCTTCATAGCGGCGGCTGCGCGTAAAAACCGCGCGGCGTGCTGCAATTCCCGCTGCCAGGCCTCGGCGGCCAGGCGCAGCTCCGCCCGGCGTTCGCGCAACAGGGCGTTTTCGCGGCAAGCATCGAGCGAAAACACCTCTTCGCCGCCGCCGGGCAACCGCGCTTCGATTGCAAACGGCGCTTCGGCTTCCAGGAAGCATACGCCCTCGCGCCCCCCGTCGCCTTGGATCAACAATGCACAGGGGTGTTCGCGCCCGCTGCCGTCAAACAGGAGCTGCGGACGCCGCGCAAGTGCCGCCGCCCGCCGGGTCAGCTGCCGCAGGAGCGCCTCCGCCGCCCCGCCGTAGCCGCTGCGCAGCAGCACCACACGCCCGCCCGCATCGCCCGGCAACGCATGCAGGAAGGAAACGCAGCCCCCCGCGCTGTTGGAACGCAGAAACACGCACTGTTCCGCCCGATTGAAATCCGCTTCGCCGCCCATACCGCACCCCCCGTTCTTTATCTTCATGGTATGCGGCGGGAGCTTGGCAAGTGCCAGTACCTCTAAAAATGTTCCGCAAAAAAGAAGGCCGACACGCGTTCTGTGGGGAAGCGTGCCGGGGCTTTTAAATAATGTTTTTATTGAGGAATAGTGTAAAAAGACTTCTTTCGTTCAACCTTGTGCATTAACGCACCTGGACACGGCGTGCCGTGTCCAGGTGCCTGAAATGAAGCACTGCTTTAGATGAGGAAAATTCTTACCCCGCCCCGCATCTACCCCCCGCCTTCGCTGGCCAGCCAGATGGCGCATTCCATCCGCTTGCGGAACAGTTCGCAGCCGGTGGGGTAAATGCCGTTGATGTTGCCGCAGGCGTGGTAGGCGTTGGCCGCGCAGCCGCCGGAACAGTAGAGCCGCGCCCAGCATTCGCGGCATTCCGGGCGGCTGTAAAGGTCGCATTCGCCGAATTCCGCCCGCAGCGCATGGTTGGTGACGCCCTGCCAAACGTCGCCCATGCAAAACCGCGCTTCGCCCACAAATTGGTGGCAGGGGTAAAGCGCCCCTTCGGGGGTCACAGCAAGGTATTGCGTGCCGGAACCGCAGCCCGTCACCCGCTTATAAAGGCAGGGGCCGTGCTGCAAATCAAGCGTATAGTGATAAAACGTAAATGCTTCCGGCGCCCCGGCGCGTTTGGCCATTTCGCGGGCAAGCTGTTCATATGCGGCCATGACGGTGCGCAGGTCATCCTGCGTCAAGGCGTGGGGGCTATCGGCGGCGCAGACCACGGGTTCCATGGAAAGCGCGTGAAACCCCAGCGCGGCCATGTGCAGCACGTCGGCGCAAAAATCGGGGTTTGCGTGGGTGAAGGTGCCGCGCATATAATAGCTCTTGCCCGCCGCTGCCCGCGCTGCGGCAAAGCGCTGGAACTTTGGCACAACCAAATCGTAGCTCCCGCCGCCCCCCTGCCCGGGGAACCGGCGCAGACGGTCGTGGATCTCCTTGCGGCCATCCAGGCTCAACACCACATTTTCCATCTCGCGGTTGCAAAAGGCGGTCACTTCGTCGTCGAGCAGCACGCCGTTGGTGGTCAGAGTGAAGCGGAAACGCTTGTTGTGCGCCGCTTCCAGGCTGCGGGCGTAGGCGACAAGCTGCTTGACCACCGGCCAGTTCATCAACGGTTCGCCGCCAAAGAAATCGACCTCCAAATTCTTATGCGCCCCGGATTGTTCGATCAAAAAATCCAGGGCGCGTTTGCCGACCGAAAAAGGCATCAGCGCGGCTGCGCCGTTGTAGTTCCCGGCCTTGGCAAAGCAGTATTCGCACGCGAGGTTGCAGGTGTGGGCGACGTGCAGGCACAGCGCCTTAACGGAATCCGGCCTGGTTGCGCGTTTTTGCGCCGCCAGGGTTGCATAATCCAAGCCCGCCGCCGCTTCCGGGGCGAAGAGCTTTCCGCGCTGCACCAGCACGTTGATTTCTTCCAAAAGAAGGTCGAATTCTTCCGGCGGTTCCTGGGGGAATTGCGCTTGCAGGGCGGTGCGCAGGGCTGCTTTTTCCGGCGTTTGCGCCCATTGGGTGATGGCGGCATAGGCAACGGGATCCACCACATGCACGCTCCCGCTGCCAATATCCAAAACAATATTTTTATCAAAAAGTGTATATGCGTAAATACTCATGCTTTCAGGTAAATCCCCTTTTCGCCCAGCTGGCGGAGCATCTCGTCCACATACTGCTTGATTTCTTCAAAGGTGAGGCTCTTTTCATCGGATTGGAAGGCAAGGCGCAGCGTGATGCTGGCCTTTTCGCCGTCATAGAGGTCGATCACCGTGATTTCGCGCAAATAGGGGCATTCGGCGCCGCGCAGCACCGCTTCAAGCTCTGCATAGCGCAGTTCGGGCAGGAGGAGCAGTGAAAGATCATAGTTGATGCCGGGGAACTTGGGCGGCACGCGGTAGGCGAGGGGCTGCGCCGCCAGCGCGGTGAACAGCTGCATATCCAGCTGCGCAACAGCGATGGCGGCCTTGCCGTCGATCAGCTGCCGGTTGCGCGCCGCCAGCAGCGAAAGGAACCCAAGTTCCTGCCCACCGCCCGCGATGGATACAGTGTTTTTGGGGTGCTGCCAGGGGTAGCGCGGCTCCGCAGCAGCAAAGGTGAATTGCACGCGCCGCAGACGTTCGCCAAGGGAGGCAATTATATCCCGCAAACGCAGGTAAAGCTCTTTTTCGCCGGCTGTTTTGCTGAACAGCACAATGCCCAGCGCCTCGCGCTCGTTGGCGGCGCCGTCCGGCTTTGCGCCGTCGATGATTTTGCCCACCTCAAACAGGCCGAAATCCGGGCGGGTGTTCTTGTTGTTATCGGTGCATTCCAACAGGCTTGGCAGGATGGAGGTGCGCAGCACGCTGCACTGGGCGGCCTGGGCGTTGCTCAGGCGCAAGCCGTCTTCGGCGGGTAAGCCGAGTTTCTTCCAGCGCACGCTGTTATACCAAATATAGGTGTGCGCTTCGTGCAAACAAAAGCGTTCCACCAGGCAATCCTTCACCTGCTCGCGCAGCAGCTTTTGCGGCGCGGGCGCTACAGGGCGCAAAGCGCTCTTGGTGGTCAACGGTTCAATGTTGTCGTAGCCATAGACGCGCATGACCTCTTCCACAATATCGGCGGGGATCGAAACATCCTTGGTCGCCCGCCAGCTTGGCACCTGCACCTGCAAGCGGCCGTCCGCCAGTTCCAGGCCGAAGCCCAGGCCGCGCAGGGTGCGTTCAATCTGCTCTTCCGGCACGTTCACGCCCGCCATGCGGTCAATGTAGCTTTTTTCGACCCCGAAGGCGATGGGCGCAAAGCGCTTCACATAAACGTCGGTCAGCCTTGTGGTCACTTCCGCACCGGGGTCGGCTTCGCGCAGCAACTGGGCAAAACGCCCCACCGCCGTGGCGGTCAGCTCCGGGTCAAGGGTTTTTTCGTAGCGCTGGCTCGCATCCGTGCGCAGGCCGAGTTTTTGCGAAACGCGGCGGACGTTTACGCCGTCAAAGTTGGCGCTTTCCAGCAGCACGGAAGACGTATCGTCGCCGATGGAGGAGGCCTCGCCCCCCATGATGCCCGCGATGGCGACGGGCTGCCCGCCGCTGCAAATCATCAGCGCTTCGGGCGGGATGGTGCGCTCCGCGCCATCCAGGGTGCGGAAGGGGAACGCTTCAGCAAAGCGGCGCACTTCAATGCGGTCCACCTTTGCGGCGTCGAAGGCGTGCATCGGCTGGCCGAGTTCAAGCATCACGTAATTGGTCAGGTCGGTGAGCAGGTTGATGCCGCGCATCCCGCAATAAAACAGCCGGATCCGCATCTTTGATGTGCTGTATTTGCGTTTGATGTTTTTCATCTGAATGGATGTGTAGCGGTAGAGTAGGCCGCCGTCTTCGGCTTCGATGGCCACGGCGGGCAGATTTTCGTAGGGGGTCAGGTCAAATACATCCAAAGCACGCAGCGCCCTGCCCGTCAGCACCGAAAATTCGCGGGCGATGCCGTAATGCCCCCAAAGATCCGGCCGGTTGGTCAGGGATTTGTTATCCACTTCAAACACAACATCATCAACGGGCAGGATCTCTTTAATATCCACGCCCAGGGGGGTGTTTTCGGGGAATTCCAGGATGCCGGTGTGGTCGGCGCTGATGCCCAGTTCCGCTTCGGAACAGCACATGCCCCGGGAGGGGTAGCCCGCCAGCTGCACCTCTTTGATGGCGAGGTCGCCCACCTGTGCGCCGAGCCTTGCCAGGGCGACAATGATGCCCGCCCTGGCGTTGGGCGCGCCGCAAACCACGTCATGCACCGCCCCGCCGTCATCCACCCGGAGCAGGTGGAGCTTTTTGCTGTTGGGGTGGTTTTCCGCCGCAACAACCCTGGCCGTCACAATGCCCGTGATGCGTTCGCCCTTGTGGTAAACGTCCTCCACCTCTGCGGTGGAAAGCGTAAACTGGTTGACCAGCGCGGCAACATCAAGACCTTCCAGGTCAACAAAATCTTTGATCCAGTTCATCGAAATCAACATGGCGTATTCTTCCCTTCATGCATCAAAAAAATTCAAACAAATTGCGCAAGCACTTTCAGCGAGCCGGAATTCAGATCGCGTATATCCTTAATGCCGTATTTCATCATCGCCAGGCGCGTCAGCCCCAGGCCGAAGGCGAAGCCGGTGTATTGCTCCGTGTCAATCCCCCCGTGGCGCAGGACGTTGGGGTGGATCATCCCGCAGGGGCAAAGTTCCAGCCAGCCGGAATGCCCGCAGGAGGGGCAGCCTTCGCCGCCGCAGATCAGGCAGTTGATGTCCAGCTCAAAGCCGGGTTCCACAAAGGGGAAGAACCCCGGGCGCAGCCGCACCTTGACCGGGCGGCCAAAGACTTCGGAAAGCATGATCTTCATGAAATAGATCAGGTTGGAAATGGAAATATCCCGGTCGATCATCATCCCTTCCATCTGGAAGAAGGTGTTATCGTGGTTGGCGTCGATGGCTTCGTTGCGGAAGCAGCGCCCCGGGAACACCGCCCGCAGCGGTGCGCCGTATTTGCGCATGATGGTGTTTTGCGCGGCGGAGGTGTGCGTCTTGAGCACCTGCCCGTTTTCGAGGTAAAACGTATCCTGCATATCCCGCGCAGGGTGGTAGGGCGGGATGTTCAGCGCTTCAAAGCAGTTGTATTCGTCCGTGACTTCCGCATAATCTTCCACCGTGAAGCCCATGCTTTCAAAGATCGCCTCCACCTCCCGCTGGATCAGCGTGATGGGGGCATAGGAACCTTTTTCGAGCCGCAGGGGGAGCGAAGTATCGTAGCGCGGGGTCTGTAGCTCCGCAGCATCGATGGCGCTCTGGCGCAGCTGCTCCGCTTTGACGCTGATTTCAGCGCCCGCCGCCTTTTTGAGCGTGTTGAGTTCCTTGCGGATCTCCAGCAGCGCCTCCGCACTGGCAGCGCCGCCCGGTTCCGCAAGCGCTTTGGTGATCCGCCCGTTTTTGCCCAGGTATTTGACCCGCAGCTGCTCCAGCGCCGCCCCGTCGGCCGCCTGTGCAAATTCCTGCGCAAACGCCGCCTTCAATTCTTCCAACCAATCCAAAATAATCCCTCCTGCAATCCACTGTATCTTAAGTATATTATTTAAAGCCCGGCGTCTATAATAGCACACCTTGGGGCAAAAGTCAACGGAATTGCCGCCCCAAAATCGGGCGTCCGCGCCCGCGCGGCAAAAATTTGAAATTCCCCTTGACAAGCCCTGCAAAACCTGTTAAACTATCTATGGGTTAGCGAGAGCTAACCGAAAGCAAACCCCAAGGGTTAGTTAAGACTAACGAAAGGAGGTCATACCATGTTGGATGTACTTTCGATCCTCAGCGTCCTGTTTGGCACGGCTGCCGGTACGCACGAGCTGCTCGGCGGTGCCTGGGGCTGGTTGCAGCTGATTGTGGATGCTATCCTCAGCATCAGCGACAGCGTCACGGCTCTGCTGGGCGC
>JAITNG010000119.1 GCA_031290595.1 Oscillospiraceae bacterium | reverse complement strand
TGAGGAGGGGTAAAACAATGAAAAAGAACCCATGGAAGATTGCCTTGGCCGTGACTTCGGTCGTTCTGATCATATGCATAATCTTGGCCTTGGCCTATTTCCATAAAAATACACAGGTTCAATTGACCAAGGAGCAAGCAAGTCAGCTCGAAGCGCAGTTTGATTTTGCATTGAAAGATGCCGACTTTCAGTGGGATGATACACCAAAATACATACCGAGGATTTTGGCGGTAGATGGAGCTGTTCATTTGCGAGTTTCAATTGATACAATATCAAAACAAAAGACACTTTCTATTGAGCCTGCGCAGGGAAACGAAACTTTAACCATTGATAATTACGAATTCTCTCTTTGTGCAATATCGTATGGACTGGATGAAGAAGTCAGACAAGAAATAGATAGTGCAACGGAATTTGAAAAGCATATGATAAATGGGATTGAATGTTGGTTTGCAGAAGGATATGCAAAAGAAAAGTCGTGTTTATTGGTGAATCTAATGTATTTTATTGATGAAAACACAGCATGTTTTGTGGCCGTCTATGTCAAAAATGAAACTAAATTAACCAAAGGGTTTATGCGTAAAATGATGGATGACTTTTCTTGTGTGGTATTTTAGAGAGGGGATTCACAATGAAAACATTTTGTTACATACTAATTTGTATAGCTCTGTTGTTTTCGCTAACTTGTTGCGCTGCGCCTGTGCAAGATCCTCAGCTATCGGCTGAACAAATTGGGTGGCTTGAAAGTCAATTTGATGCCGCTGCGGAAAGCGCCGACTTTCAGTGGGATGATACACCGAAATACATACCGAAGATTTTGGCGGTAAATGGAGCGATTCGCATGGTGGTATCTTATGATCCAACAACGAACCAAAAAGGACTTCAATTCGGCCCTCTCACAGGTGAAACGCTGACCATAGAAAACTACAAATTTAATGGTAGTTTCTGCTCCGTATTCTATGGAATCAGCGATGCAGAGTTGGATTTATTCAGAAACTTGGAGCATGTTCAAAAATATAAAAAAGATGATGTGATTTGGTATTTTGCAGCAGGAGTGGCCTACAACAACGCGCTAAATATTAGCCTTATGTTTATGCTTGAAACGGACACAGCGTGCTTTATGATTGCTAATGCCGAAAACGAAACTGAATTAACAGACGACCTTATGCAAAAAATAACGAATGACTTTTCCTGTGTTGTATTTTAGCTGCAAATAAAAACTAACGGCGAGCGAAGCTATACCACCAGCATCTCCACCGCTTCCGCCGCGCCCCCCGCAATCCTGAACCCCTTCAGCACCGGCGCTTCACCTGCCAGCGATAGGATCAGGTAGCTGGCGTTTGCGTCATAGGCCAGGCGGATGTCTTCGGCCGAGGGGCGGGCGGGCGACGCGGGGTGGGAATGGAAGTTCCCCAGGGGCTGTAGCCCGTTGGCGCGCATATCCTTCACCGCCGCCAGTTGTTCCCGGGGGTCAAGCGAAAAATGTTCCGGGCTGTGGTCGGTGTTGGTCAGGCAATATATTTTTTGGATGCGGCGCACCGTGCCGTCCGCCTGCCCGGCGAGCAGCCCACAGGCTTCGTTGGGCAGTTCCGCCCGGGCGTGGGCGAGCAGCGCCGCATAATCGGCCTGCGTGATTTGAATTGTCATGATTCCCTCTATTCTGCTTTCAGGTCGCAGCTTGGCAGCGCATAATCGAACGGTTGCAGGATGCTGGGGTGTTCGCCGCACACGGCGCAGTCGTTGCGCCCGGGCAGTTTGATTTTGCGGAACTCCATTTTGAGCGCGTCGTAGGTCAGCAGCGCCCCGGTGAGCAAATCGCCTTTGCCGATCAGGTATTTGACCGCTTCCATCGCCTGTAAGGAGCCGATTACGCCGCCCATTGCGCCGATCACCCCGGCCTGGCGGCAGGTGGGTACGGCTTCGGGGGGCGGGGGTTCGCGGAAGACGCAGCGGTAGCAGGGGGAACCCGGAACATAGGTCATCAACTGCCCCTTGAAGCGGATGATCCCCGCGTGGGAAAACGGCTTTTGCGCCAGTACACAGGCGTCGTTGATCAAAAACTTGGCGGGGAAGTTATCGGTGCCGTCAATAATGAAATCGTAGTCGGCAATCAAGCCCAGGATGTTTTCAGCCGAAACGTAGCTGTAATACGTGTTGACCGTGATTTCCGGGTTGATGGCCAGCATGGATTCCTTGGCCGATTGCACCTTGGCCTTGCCAATATCCGGCGTGGCGTGGATCACCTGGCGCTGCAAATTGGAAAGATCGACCTCATCCGCATCCGCAATGCCGATGGTTCCCACGCCGGCGGCGGCCAAATAGAGCGCGGCGGGCGCACCCAGGCCGCCCGCGCCGATGATCAGCACTTTGCCCTGGAGCAGCTTTTTCTGCCCTTTTACGCCCACTTCCTGCAACAGGATGTGCCGGGAATAGCGTTCCAGCTGTTCGTTTGTGAATGCCATTATGCAGCCCCTCCGCCCATGAAATACAAGAACTCCACGCTGTCGCCCTCTTGCAAAACCGTGGCTTCAAACGTGCCGCCGGCAACGAAATCATCGTTGAGCGAAACCGTGACGTATTCCGGCGTTTCCACCTGTTCCAGCGCAATGAGCTGCGCCACCGTCAACCCTTCGGGGTATTCCTTTTTGTCGCCCGCGATGGTGATTTTCATTTTAGTCGCCCACCTTTCTTACTAGCAGCGTATAGGTTCCGTCGTCGTTTTCCGTTAGCTTCAGGATTTTATGCCCTTCTTCCTTGATGCTGCGGGGGACGTTCTGCACCGGCTCGCCGTCGTTCATGCGCAGCGCCAGGATCTGCCCGTCGTCCAGTTCTTCCAGCGCGACCTTTGCTTTCACAAAAGTGACCGGGCAAACCACGTCGGTGATGTCCACGGTTTCGTCAATCAAAAAATCAGCCATGGTACGCCTCCTCTATTGCCTGTTTGAACGGCGCCCAGCCCGCGCGTTCAATCGCCACGCGGAAGCGCTCGCTGGGGTTGGCATGCTGGTCAAAAAAAGCCAGCGCCGCATCCGCCACGCGGAAGAGCGTTTCTGTATCCTGCACAATGGGCAGCACCTCTTCGCCTTTGGCGATCAGGTTGCCGAAGGTGCCGCCAAAGCTCAAAATATAGCCCGGCGTTCCCTTCCACGCATCAAAGGGGCAGCTCTTTACGCAGCGGCCGCAGTTGTTGCATTTTTCGCTGTGCAGCACCAGCTTTTCGCCCGCCTGTTCAATCGCGCCTTCGCGGCAGGCCTTCAGGCAAACGCCGCAGAGCGTGCAGGCTTCCGGCAGCCATTCCACTTCGTAGCCGCCCTTCACGCCCAGGTCGTTTTCTTCCGCCTTCAGGCAGTTGTTCACGCAGCCGGTGACGCCGAATTTGAACTTGTGGGGCAGCTGCCGCCCAAAGTAGCGCTCAGAAATTTTACACGCGAGGGGATAGGTATCGATGCAGCCGGAGGGGCAGATTTCGCTGCCCTGGCAAGCCGTCACCGTGCGCACACGCGGCCCGCAGACCCCGGTTTCCACCCCGCCCGCCAGCAGCTCGGCTTTTACGTTTTCCACATCCGCCAGTTTGATGAAGGGGATTTCCACCCCCTGGCGGGAGGTCAGATGCACGCGCCCCGCGCCGTATTTTTGCGCGATTTCCGCAATCGTGACCAGCTGTTCCGCCGTGAGGTTGCCGCCCACGACCTTGAGCCGCAGCGAGAAGTTATTTTTTTGCACCTGCCGCATAAAGCCGCCGTTCTTCAATGCCTTGTAGTCTACGCTCATGCAAGCCCCTCCAATAAAGTCAAAATCGTCGCCTCGTCCAGCGGGACGGGGTTGTTTTGCGCGTTGCGCGGCTGGGTGCATGCAAAAGCCAGCGCGGGCAGCTCTGCGCGGGGGACGCCCGCTTCGGCCAGCGTTTGGGGGATCCCCAGCGCCGCTTGCAGACGTTCAAGGCGCAAAGCGAGCGCGTCATCCCGCCAATTCAAACGCGCAAATGCGGCAAGGGTAAAAGCACAGGCCGCGCCGTGCGAAAGGCCGTAGCGCGCCGTGAGCGGGAAGGAACAGGCATGCACCCCGGCGGTTTTCGCCTGTGAAAACGCCATCCCCGCCAGCAGGGAAGCCTCGCTCACCGCGCTGCGGGCGTCCAGGTTTTCCGGCTCCCGGAAGGCGCTTTCGAGCCAGGTGAAGAGCAGCTCCACCGCCCGCTGCGCCAGCGCGTCGCTGGCCGGGTTGTGGTGGATGCTCCATTGGGCTTCAAGCGCGTGCGAAAGCGCGTCCATGCCGCTTTCTGCCGTTAGCTTGGGGGGCATGGTGCGCGTGAGCAGCGGATCGACTACGGCGGCTTCCGGGTAATGCGCCGGGTCGGCCAGCGGCACCTTTTGGTGCGTCACATCGTCACTCAGCACGCTGATGTTCGTCACCTCGCTGCCCGTGCCCGCCGTGGTCGGTACCGCAATGAGCGGCAGACCGTGCGCCGCCGCCTTGGCGCAATCCATCACGCTGCCGCCGCCCAGCGCCACAACGACTTCCGCTTGCACGCTGCGCAAAAATGCCGCGCAATCCGCCGCATTTTGCTGCGTGGGGTTCGGGCGGATCCCGCTAAAGCGCCCAACGTATTCCCCCGGCGGAACACCCGCGCTGCGCGCATGCACCAGCGCCGCCCGGCGACCCGCGATCAGTTGCGGCAAACGCTGCACTTCGCCCCGGCCAAAATAAACGGCGGTGGGCAACGCAAATCCCCAAGCCAAACCATCAGCCCCTTTTTTATTATATAGATATACTAGCATTATACAAATTCTATGCCGGGAAGTCAAGCAAATCTTGCCCTTTCAGCAAAATCGCCATATTCCTATGGGAATGTGGTTCAATTTTCTGTTTGACAACTTTCGGTGCGCAAGTTATAATGTATTAAAACATATAGAAATAGTATGAATGAGGTGCTTTATATGGCGAACACGAAATTCCCGGAACGGGGGATTCCCAAAGAAGAAGTGCTGCAAAGCCTGGATGCATACCGCGCGGCGGACGGCGACTGGCAGCACGGCAAAACGTGGAGCCTGGTCTATTATGCCGGGGAAGAGATCACGGCGCTGACGGAAGAGGTCTACCGCAAGTTCTTCCACACCAACGGCCTGAACCCGTTCGTGTTCCAGAGCCTGAAGCGCCTGGAAACCGAAACGCTCAGCATGGCGGCGGATCTGTTCCACGGGGATGGGCAGGTGGCGGGTTCGCTCACCAGCGGCGGCAGCGAAAGCATCCTGATGGCGGTCAAAACATACCGCGATGAAGCGCGGCTGCTGAAGCCGCACATCACCCAGCCGGAAGCCGTGGTGCCCGCCAGCGCCCATGCGGCGGTGGAAAAGGCGGCGCACTACTTTGGCGTCAAGCTCCTCCACGCCCCCCTTGCGGCGGATTTGCGCGTCGATGTGGCGGCGGTGGAACAGCTGATCACGCCCAACACCATCTTTTTGCTCGGCTCCGCGCCGCAGTACCCCCATGGGGTGATTGACCCGATTGCAGAGCTGGCCGCGCTGGCGTTGCAGCATGATTTGCGGCTGCACGTGGATGCATGCCTGGGCGGCTTCACGCTGCCGTTCATCAAAGAACTGGGCGGCAATGTGCCGGATTTTGATTTTGCAGTCGAGGGCGTGACCTCCATTTCGGCCGATCTGCACAAATATGCGTTCGCGGCCAAGGGGGTTTCGGCGTTGCTCTATCGCAATGCGGAGATCCGCAAGCACCAGTATTTTGCCTACGGCGATTGGCCGGGCGGGCTGTTCATTTCGCCCAGCGCAACGGGGACGCGCCCCGGCGGCGCAATTGCATCGGCCTGGGCGGCGCTGAAGTTCATCGGCCGCGAAGGCTATCTGGAAATCACACGCGGCGTGCTGGCGACGACAAAGAAGCTGCTCGAAGGCGTTCGCGCCATCCCGGAACTTGAAATTTTAGGCGACCCGCCAGCGGGCATTTTCGCCTTTGGCGCAACGCATCTAAATGTGCATGCATTGGCCGATCATTTGGAACACAGGGGCTGGGTGGTGGATCAGCAGGTGAACCCCGCTTGCCTGCACTTTATGGTTACGCCCGCGCACGCAGGGGTGGAGGACGCGTTCCTGGCCGACCTCAGGGCCGCGGTAGCCGAAGTGAAGGCCGCGCCGGAACAGCTGACCCCCAGCGTAGCGCTCTATGGGATGCGTGCGGCGGTGCCGGATCCCGCCGTTGTGAACCAGTTCATCAAGGACGCCTACAGCCGGTTCATGACCGAGGGCGGCGAATTTAGCTTTGAGGGGCTGGTGTAAAAATATGGCAGTGTTGCAGGAAGCGGAACAAACCCTCCCAAGGGCGGCGACGCCGGAGGAAGTTGGCATATCGTCACAGGCGATTTTGGATTTGCTCGAAGAATATGACAGGCAGGGGCTGGAATACCATGGGTTGATGATCCTGCGGCACGGCAAGGTTGCCTTTGAAACATACCGCAAGCCCTATGCGGCGGAGATCCCGCACTCGATCTATTCGTTTTCCAAGAGCATCGCTGGGACGGCGGCGGGTTTTGCGATTGACGAAGGGCTTTTTGCGCTCGATAGCCGCCTGTGCGATCTGTTCCCCGAATACCGCCCGGCGCGTGCGCCCAAGGGCTGGGATGACGTCACCATCCGCCATGTGCTGACCATGACCACGGGGCTGGTGTTCGATGTGTTCCACCAAAGCGGCGCAGGCACGGATTGGGTGGCGGATTACCTGCACTCCAGGCTGCGCGATGTGCCGGGCGAGGTCTACCACTACACCAACGAAAACGCCTATTTGATCAGTGTGCTGATCCGCAGACTCACCGGGCTAGGCATGTTTACCTATCTGCAACCGCGCCTGTTTGCGCCGCTGGGCATCGAAGTCCCGTTCACTGAAGCCGATCAGGCCGGGAATCCCGCCGGGGGCTGGGGGATCATCTGGAAGCTCGAAGACAGCGCACGGTTCATCCAGTGTTACCTGGATGGCGGCAAATGGAACGGCCAGCAGGTGATCCCCGCCTGGTGGGCGGAAGAAGCGACCAAGACGCAAGCCGAAAACAAAGCCAACCTGAAGGCGGATTCCAACGTGGGGTACGGCTATCAGTTTTGGATGTGCCGCTTGCCCAACACCTTTGCGGCGCGGGGCATGTTCTGCCAGCAGGGCATGGCGATGCGCGACCATGACGCGGTGTTCGTCTATTTTGGCGCGGACGCCGACGAGCAAAAGCCCTTTGAGGTGATCTATCCGCACTTCCCCCGGGGCTTTGTTGCCGAAGGCACGGCTGCGGATGCAAAAACCCTGCAAGCCCTGCGCGTAAAGGCGCAAAACACGCGCTTCTCCGCGCCGCCGGTCGCCAAACGCAGCCCGCTGGAAGCGCAGCTGAACGGCGCCGTGCTGCACCTGCGCCGCCAGCATTTTTTGAACGCCATCGGCTTCCCGCTGAGTTTGTTGCCCATGACGGTCAACCAAATGAGCCTGGATCGGGCGGGGTACATCGATGCGGTTCGCCTGGATTTTACGCAGGGCGAAGTGCAGTTCAGCTGGCAGGAAGGCAAGGACGGGCGCTGGCAGCTCAGCGTGCCGCTGGGGCTGGACGGCGCATACCGCACCGGCCACGTGGCGCTTTCCGGGTTTTCGTTTGATACTTACAGCTACGCCCATTGGCAGGATGACAGCACGCTGGCGCTGCACATCCGCCCCATCCAAAGCTGCGCCAGCCGCACATTTACGCTGTGTTTTGGCAAACGCCATGTGAAAATGATCCCCGGCAGCACCCCCAGTTTCACAAGCATCGCGCAGAACCTGAACAAACTCTCGTATGCCTATTTGAACAACAACCGTCTGCTGTGCAAATTTTCCGATCTATGCTTCGGCCTTGCGCCAAGTATCATGGAAGCCCCCCTGCGCGGCAGACTGAAACGGAGGGAACCCTGATGCGCAAACTTGCCACAAAAAAGCCGCAGCAACAACAGGCAAAGCTCTCGGTTGCACGCACGTTGACCATATCGCTGGCCTTTGCCTGGATTTCGATCTTCAACGCCGTGCTGGATAACGGCCTGCCGGTCATTTTGACCGCCGACCCCGCCGAAGGCGGCCTGGGGCTGAACTTCACGGCCAAGGGCGTGGTGATGGCGCTGGATAACATCCTGGGCTTGTTTTTGTTGCCGCTGTTCGGCTGGCTTTCGGATCGCAGCAAATCAAAGCACGGCAAGCGCACGCCGTTCATCCTGGTCGGCGGCGTTCTGGCGGCGCTGCTTTGGGGCGGCGCGGGCTTTGCGCTGGGGCTGGGGGCGAAGTGGGTTTTCCTTGTGCTGCTCACCGGGGCGCTGGCGGCCATTGCGCTCTCGCGCCCGGCGGCGCTGGCGCTGCTGCCGGATTTCACCGCGCTGGAACACCGGCGCACGGCCAACGCCCTCACGCAAATCGTCAGTATTTTTTGCACCGCCATCGGCATTGGGCTGATTGCGATCTTCACCCCCCGGGGCTTTAGCAGCATTTTTTATGCCGTTTCTGTTTTGATGCTGCTGTTGGTGGCGCTGTTCATCTGCACGGTGAAGGAACGCCGCTGGCAGCCGCCGGAACAGGCGGAAGCCGCGCAGGAGCAGGGCAGTGCGACCCGGGCGCAGCCCCGGAACCGTGCGTTCCTGCTCGCCGGTCTGTTCTTCTTCTATGTCGCCTACAACGGCCTGGTTTCGAGCCTTTCCAACTATGCCGTGGATTTCCTCAAGCTCTCAAAAGAAAAGTTTGTGCTTCCCCAGGCGCTCACGCTGGTTGCGGCGATTGCTTTCGCCGTACCCGCCGCGCTGCTGGCCAAGCGCTTCCGCCGCAAGCCGCTGCTGCTGCTGGGGGTCGTGGTCATGATGGCCGCGTTCGCCCTGGCGGGGCTACAGCCGTCGCTGAATGCGGCGATGTTCCTGAGCTTCTTCCTGGCGGGCGGCGGATTTTCGATTGCGCTGGTCAACCTTTACCCCTATATGCTGGAACTTTCCGACGGCAGCAAGATCGGTTCGGCCACGGGGGTGTTCAACACGGTGATGACCCTTGCGATGGTCGTCACACCCATCGCAAGCGGCTGGCTGGCTGATCGCTACAGCATCAGTATTTTGTTCCCCTACTGCATCGCGGCGCTGGCACTGAGCCTTGTGGCCATCCTGTTTATATCTGAAAAGAAGAAGGTGCAACATGTCCCCTCCACTTAGCAAAGAAGAAGTGTTGGCGCTCGACCGCCAATACAACCAGCACCCCTGGCTGCCGGGCAGCGCTGCGCCTTTGGCGATTGCCCGGGGCGAAGGCGTTTATTTTTGGGATTATGACGGCAAGCGTTACATCGATATGTCCTGCCAGCTCAGTTGTTCCAACCTGGGGTTCCGCGTGCAGGAAATTGAGGACGCAATCCTAAAGCAGATGCAGGATTTCAGCTATGTTGCGCCCGCCCATGCGTTTGAAGCAAAATCCGTTTTGGCCAAAAAGCTGGTGGAGCTGGCAGGGGAGGGCTTCGCGAAGGTCTTCTTCACCTGCGGCGGCTCCGACGCCAACGAGGCCGCGCTGAACATGGCGCGCACCGTCACCGGGCGGTCAAAGATCCTTTCGCGCTACCGCAGTTACCACGGCTCCACCCTGGGCAGCGGCAATATTTCGGGTGATCCGCGCCGTTTTGCGCTTGAAAATCCGGCGGCCAACGGCTTTTTGAAGTTCTTTGACCCGTATGTCTACCGCACGGGCGGCACGGCGCAGACCTACCTTGACCAGCTGGAACAGCAAATCCAATACGAAGGCCCCGCACAAATCGCGGCGGTGGTCGTGGAATCCGTCACGGGGGCAAACGGCGTGATCATCCCGCCGGAGGGCTACTTGCAGGGTTTACGGGCGCTCACGCGCAAATACGGCATTCTGCTGGTGTGCGATGAGGTGATGGCGGGCTTTGGCCGCACGGGTCGCGCCTTCGGCTACCAGCACTGGGGCATCACGCCCGATATTGTCAGCTTTGCCAAGGGCGTCACCTGCGGCTATGTGCAGCTGGGCGGCGTGCTGGTGAGCCAGGCCGTCGCGGAGTATTATCAGGATACCGTGTTCCAGTTCGGCCTGACCTACAGCGGCCACGCCCTGGCTTGTGCGGCGGGGGTGGCCACGCTGGAATATTACGAAAACAACAACATTTTTGCCCGCGTGACGCAGTTGGGCGCGGTGCTGGGCGCACTGCTGGAAGAACAGAAGCAAAAGCACGCCTGTGTGGGCGATGTGCGCTACATCGGTCTGTTTTCGGCAGTGGAGCTGGTGAAGGACAAGGCGAGCAAGGAACCCCTTGTGCCGTTCAACGGCGACAAAGCGGGCGTGATGAAAAAAATATTTGGCCAGCTGCGGGCGCACGGGTTTTCGACCTACGGGCGCGAAAACAACATCAACATTACGCCGCCGCTGAATATTACCGAAGAGCAGCTGCGCGAAGCCTTTGTGGCTTTGGATGCGGTGCTGCACATTGTGGATACGGAGGTGCTTGGGCATGGCTGATGCTATCTATTCCCCGCAGGAACAACGCCTGGCGCAGGGCGACGCAAAACAGGGGCGCGTGGGGCGGCTGCTCCAAACGGTGCGCGATGCACGCCCGGTGATTGACCCGGAGCGGGCGCTGTATTTTACGCAGTCCTTCCGGCAGACCGAAGGGCAGCCCCTTGTGCTGCGCTGGGCAAAGGCGCTGCACCACTATGCCGAACAGGCTTCGGTTTATATTGACGAAGGCCAGCTGCTGGCCGGGCGCATCGGCGCGGGGCAGCGCTACGGCGTGCTTTACCCCGAACTGGACGGCGATATTTACGCCCAGGCCATTGAATCCATCGCGGAGCGCGAAAGCTCCCCCTTTGATCTGGACGCGCCCACGCGTAAGGTGATCCTGGAAGAAATCGCTCCCTATTGGGCGGGGCGCACCTTCCACGAAGCCCTGGCCGCCGCTATCCCGGCGCAAACCCAGCCCCTCACCTATAACCGGGATGAAGAGCATTCCTCCCGCTTCATTGTGAACGAAACCGCGTCGTTCCGCTCGTCCATCCAGTGGGTGCATGATTATGTGAAGCCGCTGCGCGTGGGCTTTTTGGGCATCCAGCAGGAGGCGGAAGAGGCGCTGGCCGCGCTGGATCCCTTCAACCCCGTGCATACGGCGGAAAAGAAGCCCTTTTTGGAGGCCGTGATCCTGACGGCGGAAGCGATCATCCTGTGGGCGCAGCGCCACGCCGCGCTGGCAGACGCACTTGCCGCACAGGCAACAGACCCGGTGCGCAAGGCTGAGCTGCGCCGCCTGGCGGAAATCTGTGCGCACGTCCCCGCGAATCCCCCGCGCAGCTTTTATGAAGCCGTGCAGAGCCAGTGGTTCATCCAACTATTTTCCCGCGTGGAACAAAAGACCGGCACCATCATTTCCAACGGGCGCATGGATCAATACCTGTGGCCGTATTATCAGCAGGATCTGGCGGCGGGCGCGACCACGCCGGAGGCCGCGCAGGAACTGCTGGAATGCCTGTGGGTGAACATGGCGCAGTATGTTGACCTCTACCTTTCCAAAGCGGGCGGGGCGTTCAACGAGGGCTACGCCCACTGGGAAGCCGTCACCGTCGGCGGCCAAACGCCGGAAGGGCAGGATGCTACGAACGACCTGAGCTATCTGATCTTAAAATCCAAGCGGGAATTCCCGCTGAATTACCCCGATTTGGCGGCGCGGATCCACACTCGCTCGCCCCGGTGCTACCTTTATGCCGTGGCCGAAACCATCAAGGATGGCACGGGTTTCCCCAAGCTGATCAACGATGAAGAGGTCGTCCCCCTCCTGCTGGCCAAGGGCGCAGCGTTTGAAGAGGCCTACGACTATGCGGTTTCCGGCTGCGCGGAGGTGCGTATGCCCAACCGCGATACCTTCACCTCCCCCTGCGCCTACGTCAACTTTGCCGCTGCGCTGGAGCTGACGCTCCACAACGGCAAAATGCTGAAATACCCCGGCGCACAGCTGACCCCGCCGACGGGCGAACCCGGGAGCTTCACCACGTTTGATGCATTCTTCGCGGCCTATTTGGCGCAGCAAAAGTATTTGCTGCAACACGCCTTTGTGCAGCAATACCACGTCAACAAGCTGCGCGAGCGCCATTTTGCCGCGCCGCTGGCTTCCAGCCTGAATGCGTGCGCCATGGCTGCGCAGAAGGATATTCACAGCGAATTCATCCCCGGCGGGATTGATCTGGGCTATTTTGAGTGCATCGGCTACGCCACGGTGATCGATTCCCTGGCCGCCATCCAAAAGCTGGTGTTTGAAGAAAAAGCCGTCACGCTCCCGCAATTGCAGGCCGCGCTGCAAAGCAACTTTGCGCACGATGAAATCCTGCGGCAATGGCTGCGGCGCGCGCCCAAATACGGCAACGACGACCCAATCCCCGACGCCATCGGCAAAATCATTGACCGGGAGGCCATCGCGTTCACGGAAAGCTATGGAAAAACCCTGGGCGTGCGGCTGGATTTGCGCTATGTGCCGTTCACTTCCAACGTTCCCTTTGGCAAGGTGATTTCCGCCACGCCCAACGGCCGTTTGGCCTGGACGCCGCTTTCCGACGGTTCTTCGGCCAGCCAGGGCGCGGATGCAAACGGCCCCACGGCGGTGCTGCTTTCCAACTTTGCCACCAAGAATTACGACCGCTCGCACCGCGCCGCACGGCTGCTGAATTTGAAGCTCACCCCCGCCTGTGTGGCGGGGCAGACCGGGGCGGATAACCTGGTCGCCCTCATCGAAGGCTGGCGCGATCTGAAGCTCTGGCATGTGCAGTTCAACGTCATCAACCAGGAAACGCTGCTGGCAGCCAAGGCCAACCCGGATGCATACCGCAACCTGCTTGTGCGCATCGCGGGCTACAGCGCCTATTTCTGCGAGCTTTCCGGCGATTTGCAGGATGACCTGATCGCCCGCACGGCGCACGATGCCTTCGCAAGCTAAAAAATAGTTGCATTGCAACGCTATTGATGCTATACTGTTTATAATTACTTGCCAAGTGAGGTTTTTGATGGCACGACTGAAACGTTTATGCATATTGCTTTTGGCGGCATTTTTGTTGTTGTTGCCAGTGGGTTGCGCAAATCACAATATAACACCTACCGTTCCGGCGGCGCCCAAGCGTACCGTCGCCGCCAGCGGTAGCTTTGCGCAGCTGTGGTTGCTGGCGGGCGGGGCGCTGCTTGGCACGACGGAGGATGCGTTTGAAAACGGCGTTGTGCAGCCCGGCCAGGCGGAAAGCGTCGGCGCACTGCACAGCCCGAGCCTGGAAAAAATCATCGCCCTGCAACCCGACCTGGTGCTGCTCTCCTCTGATATTTCCGCCCATGCGCAGCTGAAAGCGCCGCTGGAAGCCGCGGGCATTGCGGTGCGCTATTTTTCGGTGGAACACTTTGCGGATTACCTGGACATGCTCAAAACATGCACGGAGCTGACGGGCGACGCGGCGGCATACCAGACCTATGGCTTGGATGTGCAGACGAAAATTGATGCGATCCTGGCGCGGCCAAGAGCGCAAACCCCGCCGCGCATCCTGTTCCTGCGGGCGAGCGCCGGGAAGGTCAGCGCGCGCGGGAGCGACACGATGGCGGGCGCGATGCTCCGCGACCTGGGCTGCGTCAACATCACCGATAGCGACGCGGGGCTGCTCGAAGATTTGAGCCTGGAGGTGATCCTACAGGCCGACCCGGATTATATTTTCGCCACCACCATGGGCGGTTCGGACGCCCAGGCGACAAAGGCGCTGGAAGACCTTTTCGCCAGCCCCGCCTGGGGGAGCCTGACCGCCGTCCAAACCCACCGTTATGCGCTGCTGCCCAAGGAGCTGTTCCACCAAAAGCCAAACGAGCGCTGGGCGGAAAGCTACGAACTGCTGTGGGAGGCGCTCTATGCGCAAAGCTAACGCACGGCTGGCGCTGTTTGGCGGCGTGTTGCTGTTTGCCCTGCTGCTGGGGCTGCTGCTGGGGGCGGCGAATTTGCACATGGCCGCCGTTTGGGGCGGCGACAGCACCGCCCTCCATATTTTGCGCTACGTCCGCTTGCCGCGTGTGCTGGCGGCGGCGCTGGCCGGTGCGGCGCTTTCGGTCGCCGGGGTGGTGATCC
>JAITNG010000091.1 GCA_031290595.1 Oscillospiraceae bacterium | reverse complement strand
GTTTGTTACAACTATGTCTGCTTCCTCTAAAAGCTCCACACATTCGGGCGAACGGAAATCGCCGTCGCCTTCCAGCCGGGTTAAAGCGTTCTTTTTGTTCCGCAGCAGCCATTCAACGTCCACAAGATCGACAGCGCCGTCGCCGTTGTAGTCCTCTACCTCATTGATCACGATTTTATGCGGCGCTCTTGTGGTTTTGTTCTCTTCGCTTTCATCGTCAAACAGGGATAGTTGCGTGTTGGCAATGGGCGAACCGGCATAACAGGTTGCAATCAGTTTTTTAAGCCCCAAGAATTTGAAATTCATAGCAAAATACTTGAAAAAATTGCTTTCGTAAGGATCATCGCAATTACAGAAAATAACCTTGCCCCGGAACTGTTCCCAGTAGTGATGCATTTCCGCTTCAATGTCTGATAGTTGCGTATAGAATTCATCTTGCTTGGCTTTTCTCGCATTACCCAATGCATTCTTTGCCATAAACCAGTCGCCCCTTTCATCTTGTTTTCCCACCCATATTGTACCACACCCCCGGCGCAAAAGCAAGCCCTGTCAATACAGGTACGGCTCCAGCATCCGCAGGTTTTTGCGGGGGATTGCGTATACGTCGGGGATTTCAAAACGGTTGCCGTCTACATCCAGCAGGAGGATGCGGCCGCCTTCGAGCTGCTTCAGGTTTTTGCTGATGTCGCTGACCGTGATGCTTTTGGCAAAGTCGCCGATCATCACGTCAAAATAATAGGAACCCATTTTTTCTTTTACGCTTTGGATGCTGCTCAGTTTGGGGCAAAAGTAGCGCACGCCCAGTTCCTCTTCCACCAGGGCGCGAGCGTCGTCGGCCAGGGCTGCAATGTCTTCCAGCACGGCGATCTCTTTGTTTTCCATATCCGCCACGGTGATGTATTGCGCCGGGGCGGTGACGGGCATGGCGCGGGTCAGTTGCACGCGCTTGTAGTCCTTGCCGTCGAGTTCCAGCGCCAAAAAGCCGCGCGGGTTGCGATAAAACCGGCAGCGCTCCGGCGGCGTGAATTCCGTCCGCAGGGCTTCGGGTTCGGTTGCGGTTGCCTGTGGCTTGTCTTTATGCATTATCGTTTCCTCCGTCTGTCGTTTGCCCCGTGTTCGTGGTCATCCGCCCTGGCTTCAACGCCGTCTATCGTGGCCATGGCCGCCATGGCCTGGTTTTGCATTTGGTAAAGGTTGAAGAATTCGCCCTTTTGTTTGAGCAGCGCGTCGAAGGAACCGCATTCCTTCAGCTGGCCGTTTTCGATCACCGCCAGCTTATCCGCGTCGCGCAGGGTGGAAAGCCGGTGCGCGATGGCGATGGTGGTGCGCCCCGCCTTGAGCTTGCCCAGGGATTCCTGGATGCTGCGCTCGGTTGCGGTATCCATGGCGGCGGTGGCTTCATCCAGGATCAGGATTTTGGGGTTCTGCAAAATTGCCCGGGCAATCGAAACGCGCTGGCGTTCCCCGCCGGAAAGCGCTTGCCCGCCGTTGCCCACCCTGGTTTCGTAGGCGTCCGGCAGCTTCATGATGAAATCGTGCGCCGCCGCCGCCTTGGCCGCCGCCATCACCTCCGAAACTGTGGCCTCCGGCTTGGCGTAGCGGATGTTTGCGGCCACGGAACCGGCGAAAAGATAAATATCCTGGCTGACCAGGCCGATGTTTTGCCGCAGCTGGCCGATGGAAAGCGCCTTCACATCCACTCCGTCGATGCGCACGCACCCGGCCTTGGGGTCATATAGGCGCGAAATCAGGTTGGCGATGGTGGTTTTGCCCGCGCCCGTTTTGCCCACAATGCCCAGCATCTCCCCGGCTTCCACCCGCAAGTTGAGCTTTTTGATCACCGGGCGGGCGGGTTCGTATTCAAAGTCCAGCTCCAGCAGCTCCACACTGCCCCGGAAGGGTGCGAGCAGCACGGGGTGTTCCGGCTCTTCAATTTCGGCTTCGGTGTCTGTGATTTCAAACACGCGGTGGGCGGAATCCACACAGCGCGCCCACCAGTTGGATACCCAGGAGAGGAATTCGATGGGGCCGCTGAGCATGTTCATATAGATGGTGAAAGCGATCAGTTCGCCGGGCTTGAGCGTGCCGTTCAGCACGGCGTTGCCCCCCAGCGCCAGCACAATCGTGGTCAGGCAGAGGATCAGAGCCGTGAAGACCGGGAAGAGCGTCTGTTCCCGGTCGCTGTGGGCGATTTCGGCCGCCCGCAGTGCGCCGCTGAACCGCCCGAAGCGCTGCGCTTCCTCGTTTTCTTTTGAAAACACCTTGATCACCCGCTGGCCGTTGATGTTGTCGCTGACCATCGAAGTGAGCGCGGCGCTGTTGGCCCACACCTTGTGGTGCAACCTGCGGAACATCCGGTCGCCCAGCATCAGCAGCGTGAGGATCAGCGGCAGCGCCACCAGCACCAGCAGCGTGAGCTTCACGTCGGTGTAAAACATCATCCCCAGCACCCCCAGCAGGGTGAATGTATTGAGGAAGATGAACGGCAGACCGTCGGTGAAAAAATACTGGATGTTCATCGCATCCTCCGTCACCCGCTCCATCAAAGAGCCGGTTTGCTTGGAGGAATAGAAGCCCACCGAAAGCCGCTGCATGGCTGAAAATATTTTGAGCTTGATGTCATAAATCACGTGGGGGACGATGCTTGCCTGGATGTAATCCGTCCCCATGCGGGCAACCAGGTTGAGCAGACGCAGCCCCACGACCGCAAGCACCAGCCAGCCCAGCATCACCAAACGCTGCGCCGTTGTGTAAGCGCCGCCGTCGCCCCCCAGCACCTTATCAAAGAGCATTTCGGTGCCGATTTTGGGCATCACGGCGTCAAAGGCGGTCAAGGCGACCATCAGCAGCAAAATCGTGGCCACCTGCTTCTTATAGCCCCCAAAAAAGCGGAAGAGCCGCTTGGTTGTGGAGCTTTTGGGGGCGCAGTGGGGGCAGATATTCTTTTTGTTGGGGTAGCGCTCCCCGCACTTGGGGCAGTGCAGTTCCGCATTGGCTTCTTCCAGGAGGGCGGTGGTATCCTTGCCCTCGCGCAGCGCCCTGTGCAAATCGCACAGGTGCTGGAACTGCTTGGCCTTCCCAATGGAAAAGCGCAGCAGGGCGACGTCTTCCCCGCCCTGGCGGCCAATCAGCCGCCCGGTGGTCGAATACCGCTCCACACTGAGTTTTTCGATGTCACACAGGGGCGTGCAGCTAAAATTATAGAGTTCAGCCTTGGTGCGCAGACGCTTGTTGCCCTTTTGCTTATAGACGGCCTCTTTGCCCATGGCGATGATCAGGTTTTCGCGATCCATGGCCACCCAGGCGGCGCAGTAGCTGCCCTCGTTATCCATGTCGCCGCTTGCGCAAAGGAGCAGTTCCTTCGCACGCAGACCCCGCGCTTCCAGCAGCGCCAGGGCGTCTTTTGAAAACCCCCGGAACACTTCCCCGGGCGGCTTGCCGCTTCTCTTCTTCCCATCCATAGGACGATGTTTCCCCTTATATACTTTAATAGTAGTGCAT
>JAITNG010000063.1 GCA_031290595.1 Oscillospiraceae bacterium | reverse complement strand
AAGGTGCGAACGTCTATCAGTGCAACAAATGTAAGCACCACACCACTCCAAAAGTCGGCACTTTGATGGAGAAAAGTCCGCTGCCGTACAAAACTTGGCTGTGGGCGATCTATTTGGTTGCGGTCGACAAGCGCGGAATTTCGGCGATGGCGCTCATGCGGCAGCTGCATGTGACCTACAAAACGGCATGGTTTTTGCTTCACCGCATTAGAGCGGCGATGGGAAGTCGCGACGAAAAATATCTGCTCGACGGTTGCGTGGAGTTCGATGACAGCTATTTTGGCGGCACGCACACAGGCGGAAAAAGAGGGCGCGGCACGGACAAAACCCCAGTATTATTGGCGGTTTCGAAGGACAAGAGGGGCATTGCACGGTTCATGAAACTGCGCGTTGTACCGAACTTGAAAGGGGCGACCGTCGGAAAATTTGCGGCGGAAACGATCGCGCCCGGTTCAACGATTGAAAGCGACGCCTTGCGAAGTTATCAGAAAGCTCTGCGCGAGAAATACAATCACAATTGGCAGATTTTTGATACCGAAAAAGAGATGCTCATCTGGCTGCACACGATCGTTTCAAACGTCAAAGAAGACATTCTTGGCACGTTTCACGGCGTGAGCCGAAAATACCTGCAACGCTATCTCGACGAAATCGCCTACCGCTTCAATCGCCGCTTTATGCAGCCCGTTTTGTTCGATCACCTGCTGGATGCCGTCACGGATTCCAAGCCCCTTCGTTTGGAGTTGTTGAAGGGATAGTCGGATTGAGAAATGGTATTAAATGAAGCAATGAAAAAACCCGCCCGGCGCCATGACGGCAACGGAGCGGGTTTCATTGCTTGAAAGTGGTTCGCTTATTTTTGGCTATTGATCGCCGCCTGGGCGGCTGCCAGCCTTGCAATCGGCACGCGGAAGGGGGAGCAGGAGACGTAATCCAGGCCGATGCTGTGGCAGAACTTGACGCTGGAAGGATCGCCGCCGTGTTCGCCGCAGATGCCCAGCTTGATGTCGGGCCGCGTGGCCTTGCCGCCCGCAACCGCCAGCTTGATCAGCTTGCCAACGCCGTTTTGATCCAGGCGGGCGAAAGGGTCGCTCTCAAAGATCTTGGCGCTGTAATAGGCGTCCAGGAACGCACCGGCGTCGTCGCGGCTGAAGCCGAAGGTCATTTGGGTCAAATCGTTGGTGCCGAAGCTGAAGAACTCCGCTTCGGTCGCGATTTCGTCGGCCAGGATGGCTGCGCGGGGGATCTCAATCATGGTGCCGACCTTGTAGTGCAGATCGGTGCCGGAGGCCGCAATGACTGCATCCGCCGTCTTGGTCACAATATCCTTGACGTATTTGAGTTCCTTCACTTCGCCCACCAGGGGGATCATGATTTCAGGCACGATGCCGTAGGCCGGGTAGGCCTTGTTGACCGCCAGGGCGGCGTTGATCACGGCAGTGGTCTGCATCTCGGCAATTTCGGGGTAACTGACGGCCAGGCGGCAGCCACGGTGCCCCATCATCGGGTTGAATTCGTGGAGCGACTCCACCTTGGCTTTCAGTTCCGCCGCAGTGATGCCCAGCTCGCCCGCGATTTCGGCGATTTCATCATCCTTTTGGGGCAGGAACTCGTGCAGCGGCGGGTCGAGGAAGCGCACGGTCATCGGGCGGCCTTCCAGGGCTTCATACATTTCGGTGAAGTCCTTTTGCTGATACGGCAGCAGCTCTGCGAGCGCCGCGCGGCGGGCGGTTTCATCCTTGGCGACGATCATTTTGCGCATACTCTTGATGCGGTCGCCCTCAAAGAACATGTGCTCCGTGCGGCAAAGGCCGATGCCCTCTGCGCCGAACTTGACGGCTTGCCGGGTATCGCGCGGGTTATCGGCATTGGTGCGCACCTTGAGCGTGCGGCGGGAATCCGCCCAGCCCATGAACACTTCAAAATCACCGGAAATCGTGGCTTCCACCGTCGGGAGCGCTTCGCCGTAGATTTTGCCCGTGGAGCCGTCGAGCGAGATATAGTCGCCTTCTTTGTATTGCTTGCCGCCCAGGGCGAAATATTTATCCGCCGCGTGCATCTCAATTTCGCCGCAGCCGGAAACGCAGCAGGTACCCATGCCGCGTGCAACCACAGCCGCGTGGCTGGTCATGCCGCCGCGCACGGTGAGGATGCCTTCGGCGGCTTCCATGCCCTCAATGTCGTCGGGCGAAGTTTCCAGCCGGACGAGGATCACTTTTTCGCCGCGGGTCGCCCAGTCCTTGGCTTCCGCTGCGGTGAACACCACGCGGCCACAGGCGGCGCCGGGCGAAGCGGGCAGCGCCGCGCCGATGGGCGTCGCGGCCTTGATGGCCTTGCCGTCAAACTGCGGGTGCAGCAACGCATCGAGCTGCTGGGGTTCCACGCGCAGCACGGCGGTGTCTTTGTCAATCTGGCCTTCCTGCACCAAATCCACCGCGATTTTCAGTGCGGCGGCGGCGGTGCGCTTGCCGTTGCGGGTCTGGAGCATATAGAGCTTCTTGTTTTCAATTGTGAACTCCATATCCTGCATATCTTTATAGTGATTTTCCAGGTTATTGGCGATGTCCACAAACTGGGCGTATACTTCGGGCATGTCCTGTTCCAACTGCGCAATCTTGTTGGGCGTGCGCACGCCGGCCACCACATCTTCGCCCTGGGCGTTGATCAGGTATTCGCCATAGAGCGCTCTTGCGCCGGTTGCGGGGTCGCGTGTGAACGCAACGCCGGTGCCGGAATCGTTGTTGAGGTTGCCGTAAACCATGGGCTGCACGTTGACCGCAGTACCCCAGCTATAGGGGATCTCGTTCATGCGGCGGTAGACGTTGGCGCGCGGGTTATCCCACGAACGGAACACGGCCTGCACGGATTCGAGCAGCTGCACCTTGGGGTCGGTGGGGAATTCCACGCCCTTTTCCTTCTTATAGAAGGCTTTGAAGCGGGCGACGAGTTCTTTCATATCGGCGGCGTCGAGTTTAATATCCTCTGTAACGCCCTTTTGCTCCTTGAGGTCGTCGATGATTTCCTCAAAGCGCTTTTTGGAAAGCTCCATCACCACGTCGCTGAACATCTGGATGAACCGGCGGTAGGAATCGTAGACGAAGCGCTCAAAGCCGGGCGCGGGGTTCCCGGCGATCAGGCCGGCCACCACGTCGTCATTGATGCCAAGGTTGAGGATGGTATCCATCATGCCGGGCATGGAAGCCCTTGCGCCGGAACGCACGGAAACCAGCAGGGGGTTCTGGGGGTCGCCAAACTTTTTGCCGTTGATCACTTCGGTCTGCGCCAGCGCGGCTTCGATTTGGGCAAGGATGTCTTCCCCGATCAGCTTGCCGTCTTCATAGTAACGGGTGCAGGCTTCGGTCGAAATGGTGAAGCCCTGCGGGACGGGCATCCCCAGGTTGGTCATTTCCGCCAGGTTTGCGCCTTTGCCCCCCAGCAGCTCGCGCAGCTTCCCGCTGCCTTCTTTGAACAGGTATACGTACTTGACTGCCATGTTCATGTTTCCTCCTAATTTCAA
>JAITNG010000044.1 GCA_031290595.1 Oscillospiraceae bacterium | reverse complement strand
ATATAAGCAAAAGCTCGGTCTCAAGATTCCCATCTCCGGCATCCTCAAGCGCAATCTCTTCGATCCCAACCATTTGGTCGCTTTCTTGGGGTGCTTTGGTGAAGATTAGATCGACGTGGCGGTTGCTTGATTTGCCAAACCATAAAATTGCAATGCTCCAATTTTTATACCAGGCTGTTTCTTGGTTGCACGGCGCGCTCATAGCGCTGCCCTATCAGCGGCTTGCGAATTCCCGCAACGTTTTTCCCGGCTCATAGCCCCCAACGCAGGTTTTTGATCCGCTTCCCTTGGCGATTATGAATCGGGTATACCCTCTGTTTTGTGAACATGGTGCTGATAGGGCAGCACTATCAGTTGCGCCGTGCAACCCAAAAACAACAATGCAACCCGTGATTGGCAATACCATTCTGCAATAAAAACGTTATTTTAAAGCCCGGCCGTTCAGCCAACCTTCCCCCAGAGCCATCGCAGCGCACGCACAAACCGCCAGGTGAAGGAATCCGGGTTGGTCGCCATTGGCGCGGTGTGGGGGAAATACAGTACCATGCGCACAACGTAGACTATAAGAAAAACCGAAAAGCAAGTGATCAAAAACACCGTGAGCCAGCGCGGGCTTTTTTGCTTGCCCCATACCAGTTGCCCCAGCCAGACCGCCGCAATCACCGGCACCAGCCAGAACAGCGGGTGCCAGGTGAAGGCTTCGCGCCATTGCAGGTGCAGCGCCGCCTTCCAGGCGCGGGTCAGGCCGCAGCCGGGGCAGGGCAAGCCGATGCTGGATTCCGCCACACAGATGGTGCCGGTCACCAGGCGGCAGATCAACATATAAACCAAGAGGAAGGCCGCAGGTTTTGCAGCCTTCCTCACGTATGCGATTCTTTGTTCCCTATTGGACATAGGGCGGGGGCGGCGGTGCATATTGATCCCAAACTTGGTTGAGGAAGGTTTGCACCTGGAACATCGCGATGAACGAACCGATGCCCGCAAACACGCTGAGTAACACCCAGATCAGGAAGTTGGAAGTCCATTGCAGGCCGCGCTGCTGGGCGAGTTCGCCCAGTGCCAAATCGAGGGTATAGAGGTAATAGAGGGAAATCGGGGCGCAGATGATGGAAATCCAGACCAGGCTGGTTTTGACGGCTTCCTTGCCGAGCGCCTGGTTGACCTCTTCGCCGACTTTATAAAGCCAATAGAGGTAGTAGATGCCGCAGGTAACGATGCTGAGGAGCACTAGCTTCACAGGATCTTGTTTTTGCCCGACGAACATGATGAAATCCTCCTTTATGTATAGTGATTTTAGCATAGCACATCCCGCTGTGTATGTCAACCAAATTCTGCATATTCGGCAAATTGCCCAAAATTTCCCGCAAAATCGTGGGGAATCACCCGCCCACCGCCAGCCCTACCCCCCGCTGCCTTAGCACCTCGTATGCTGCGACGGCCACGGTGTTGGAAAGGTTGAGGCTCCGCGCCCGGCTGATCATCGGCAGGCGCAGGGCGTCCTCCGGGTGCTGTTGCAGCAGGGCTTCGGGCAACCCGGCGGTTTCTTTGCCAAAGAGCATATAGACCTCCGGCGGGTAGGCGTAATCGGAATACACTTGCTTGCCTTTGGTTGAAAAGTAGCAATACGGCCCCGGCGTGCGGTCAAAAAAATCCGCAAGGTTCTTATAATATGTAATGTTGAGCAGATGCCAATAATCCAGCCCGGCGCGTTTGAGCTTTGCGTCGTCGATGCGGAAGCCCAGGGGTTCCACCAGGTGCAGGTGTGCGCCCGTCGCTGCGCAGGTGCGGGCGATGTTCCCCGTGTTCTGCGGGATCTCCGGCTCCACCAGCACAATGTGCAGGTTTGCGGGGTTACCAATACTTTCCATGTGCAATATCCCCTTTATTTTTTGGATCCGCTGGTTACACTATGAGCGTGGAAGCAAAACCCTTCCAACTCTGAACCCGAAAGGAGCAGGAACAGCATGAATGCAATGCACAAGACGCAAATCGCCAAGGGGGTTGGCATCGGCATGGCCGTTGGCGGCGCGGTAGGCCTGGCCGGCAGCGCGCTCAAAAAGCCCGGCTACCAGCACGCAGCCAAAAAGACCGTCAACCGCGCCTTCAAAACCTTCAGCAACGTCCTAGACGCCATCCAATAGCACCTGCGGTGCGGCTTGGCGGCTGTGCCGCGTTCAACGCGCAGTTGATCAAATTTTTTTGGCGCGGGCGCGGCAATATGCCGTGCCCTTACATATTTTATATAGCCCCAAACGACAGCGCGGAGCGACTAAAAGCGGAGGCGTAGTTTGTTTTGAAGCCGTAGCATTGTAGGGTGCATAGTTCTTTCCACCAGGTTGGGGTATCCATCAGGTTGGCCAGCACTTCAATTTTACGCGCACGCAACAGTTCTACGTCTTCACGCGTAAAGTGACCGGGGTTCAGACCCACTTCAAACAAATCCATGCCCTCGATGTCTTCCAGCACGTCTTCGTCCACCTGGCGCAGGTTTGCCCCCAGGCGTAAGCCCTTTGGCTTGCCCGCCCGAGCGGCGAGCGTCTGCATTTCGCCAATATGACCCGGATGGCCGGAAAACAGGATGCAGCGCCCGGCGGCGGGGTGACCTTCCAGCAGTTCAAAAACCGGCTTGGCTACGCCGCTTGCGCAGACCTCCAGCTCCGCTTCCATGGCGGGCGGGGCGCTGGCGGCAAACCAATCCAAAAAATCGGCCAGGCGCAGCAGCTTGGCCATGCGCGGTTCCGTCGCATAGGCCGATTGAAAATCCCGGTTGAATTCCTGCCCCAACACCCGCCCGGGCAGCAACGCCAGGAACTCGTTTTCCGCATCGGCAGAAGGATCTTCGTTGAGGGTGTGGTTGGCATAGGGGATTTCAATCTGCGCCAGCGCTTCCCAGTCCAGTTCCGCCACGCGGGCATTGCTGTGCTTGGTGGGGTGGCCGCAGGTCAGGCGGGTGAGGTTCGCATCGTGAATCACCACCGGCACGCCGTCGCGTGAAAGGTGGACGTCCAGCTCAATCCCTTCCAGCCCCAGCGCGGCGGCGGCTTCAAACGCGCCCAAAGTGTTTTCCGGCGCGGCCTGCGCCACACCCCGGTGGGCAAACCGGCGGGGGATGCTCCTGCTTGCATTCGCTTCGTTCGGCATATATGTAGCTCCTTTGCTCAATTTTGATTATTAGTAGTATATCGCATTTTGCGGGGAATGTCAATCGCGGCAATATTTTCCCATATTACCGCGTTAAAGTACCATATCTTGTGTTCTGTGCAAATTTTCCTTGCAAAATTTCATAAAAAATATAGACAAGTCCGTTCCCATGCGTTATAATAATACTGTTGGATTCTATATTTTGCGCCGATATTATAAAGCAGGAGGGAAATCACCTTGGAACAGGAATATCCTTTTCGCCCGCGTGGGCGGCACGGCTTTGACCGTGATGACGTTATAAACTACATAGGCCAGGCCAAGCTGCAATGCCAGGAACACTTGGCACGCCTGGAGGAAACCGAAACCGCCAAAGCGGCATGGTATACCCAGGCCAAAAGCCTGGAATCCGAAAAGGCCACGCTGGTCAGCCGCAACCAGGAACTGGAGGAGCAGGTGGAACGCGCGGGCAGCGCACCCCAGGAAGCGCCGGGCTGGTTGACGCAGGAAGTCCCCTATGCGGCGGATAGCCAGGAGCTTTCAGCGCTGAAAGCGCGTTGCATCGAGCTGGAACAGCAGCTGGCTGCCGAAAAAGAGAACACCGCCGCGCTCCAGGTCGAAAAAGCGCAGTGGGAAGACCATGGCGAAGAGAACTACGCCGCCACGGGCGCGGATGTGGAAGCCATGCAGGAGCAGCTGGCGCAGCAGGAAGCCGCCGCCCAGGCCTGGATGCACCGCATCGCCGCGCTGGAACAGGAAAACGCCGCGCTGGAGCATCAGCTCCGCACTGCCGGGGAATCCCAACAGGCGCAGGATGCTGCCCGCCAGGCGGCATATGACAGCGAACGCGCCGCCTTGCAGGCACGCGCCGAAGCGCTGGAAGACACCGTGGCAGGTGAAAAAGCCGCCCTGGATGAACAATTGACCGCCCTGGAAGCACAGGTGGCTGCGGCAGAAGGCGAGAAGGCAACTCTGGCAGAGCAACTGGCCGCAACAGAAACTGAAAAATCCGCCCTGGCAGAGCAACTGGCCGCGCTGGAAGCGGAAAAAGCGACTCTAACGGCGCAGCTGGCCAACCTGGAAAGCGAAAAGGCTGCCCTAGCGGCGCAGCTGGCTGCGGCGGAACATCTAAAATTGGAAAAAGAGAACCTGGCGCTGCGCATCGCGGCGTTGGAGCAGGAAAAAGGGAGCTTTGAAACCCAGCTGCCCGGCCTGGAAGAACGGCTGGCCACGCTGACCGCCGCCGTTGAAACAGCGCAGACGGATTCCGCGCAGCGCATTGCGGCGCTGGAGCAGGAGAAGGCCGCCCTGGTGGACGCCAAGGCCGCGCTGGAACAGGCACAGGCTGCGCAGGCGCAAGCGCTGGCCGTGGCGGAGCAGGAAAAGGCTGCGCAGAGCGAGCGCACCGTTGCAGCGGAGCAGGAGAACTACCGCCAGGCAAAGCGCATCGCTGCGCTGGAACAGGCGGAATCGGCGGCGCGGCAAGCACAGGCGACGCTCACAACGGAAGCGGATACCCTCCGGGCGCAGGTGAGCGACCTGGAACGCTTTTCCGGCGAAAAGAACGCCGATGTGCTGCGTTCGATGGTGCTGGCTTCGTTCAATTATTCCAACCTCTATGTTGAAAATAACCTCAAGACCGCCCAGGTGATCACCGATGCAACCAGCCGCAACATCGGCCGGGTGAGCGAATCGGCCAGTTCGATGCTCGAACAGCTCGATACCATCGGCCGCAGCTTCAACGATACGACCGATACCATCCGCCGGAACCTGGCGAACTTCCAGCGCGAACTGGATTCCATCCAAAACGGGATGAACAAGCGCCTTTCGCAGGATCGCTTCTCGCCCCTCCTGGAAGAAAACGAGCGGTTGCGCGAACGCCTGGAAACCGAATTGCTGGCAGAGCTTTCGACGGACGAGGAAACCCCCGTGCGTTCCAGCCCGGAACACAACCCCGACGGAGCGTCCCTCCCCTTCGCAGAAGACCTCCCCAAATCCTTCCACGACTTCCTAGACTAGGCACCTGCGGCACCTGCGGTGCGGCTTGGCGGCTGTGCCGC
>JAITNG010000041.1 GCA_031290595.1 Oscillospiraceae bacterium | reverse complement strand
CACGTTCGCTGTGTGCTGGTGTTCCAAAAACACACCAAGGAGCGGCCGGTTTGAGCATCTCATTCGCGGACTTCCTTGCAGCCCTTTCCGGGAACCCGTTGCTGGCCGTGACGGTGCTGCTGACCCTGGGGGTTGTCTTCGTCAACGGCTGGACGGATGCGCCCAACGCCATAGCCACCTGCGTTTCCACCCGGGGTTTACGCGCAAGGCCGGCCATCGCCCTGGCGGCGGTGATGAACCTTGCGGGCATCCTGACCATGACCGCCTGCAACGCGACTGTTGTGCAGACGATTTACAATATGGTCAGCTTTGGCGGCGACAGCCGGAGCGCGGTGACGGCGCTCTGCGCGGCCATGGCGGCGATTGTTGTTTGGGCGGTCGCGGCCTGGGCATTCGGCATACCGACCAGTGAAAGCCATGCGCTCATCGCCGGGCTTACCGGCGCGGCGATTGCCATCAACCGCGGCTTTGCGGGCGTCAACGGGCGCGAATGGAGGAAGGTACTTTACGGCCTTGCGCTTTCCGCCGCGCTGGGCTTTGCGCTGGGGCTGGGCTGCGGGCGGCTCATGAACCGCATGGCCGCCCGGATGGAACGCCGCAGAACCGGCGACTGGTTCCGGCATGGGCAGGTGCTGGCGGCGGCGGGCAGCGCCTTCATGCACGGCGCGCAGGATGGGCAAAAATTCATCGGCGTGTTTTTGCTGGGGATATTCCTGGCCGGGGGGCGCACGGATGTGACCTCCTTCACCATCCCGCTTTGGATGATGCTCCTTTGCTCCCTTGTGATGGCGGCCGGCACCTCTGTGGGCGGCTACCGCATCATCAAATCCGTCGGGATGGACATGGTGAAGCTGGAACCGCACGAAGGTTTTGCGGCGGATCTGGCGGCAACGGCCTGTATGCTGCTGGCCTCGTTCGGCGGCTTGCCGGTCAGCACCACCCACACCAAGACCACCGCCATCCTGGGCGTGGGCGCGGCGCGGAGCCTGCGCAGGGTCAACTGGAGCGTCGTGCGCGAAATGGCGCTGGCCTGGGCGCTGACCTTCCCGGGCTGCGGATTGATCGGCTGGGGTATGGCAGGGTTGTTTCTAAAACTGTTTTCGTGAGGATCATGGATTATATGAAACAGAGGCCAACGGATTACTTTGCGCAGCTGACGCGCCAAAGCGAGCTGGCAAGCGCCGCCCTCCAAGCCCTTGGGCGGGTGCTGGGGCAATACGACCTTTTCGCCCTGCACGCGGCGCTGGAGCGGCTGCAACCGACGCTGCAAGAAAGCGCTGCGCTGCGCCACGCCCTGACCGGGGCGGTGCTGGAAGACTTTCTGCCGCCCCTGGAACGCGGCGACGTCATGGGGATTGCAACGGCGCTGGATTCTATCGTCCGCTGCGCCGCCCGCGCCCTGCGGCGCATCTTCGCGCTCCAGCTGACGCGCATCCCGCCGCCCGCGCACACAACCGCAGAGCCGTTGGCGGAGCAAGCGGAATGCATTGTGCAGCTGATTGCGCTGCTACCGCAAAAAGAGTTCGGACGCCATGCTGCATCTGATCCGGCAAATCGGCACACTGGAAGATGCGTGCGACGCCATCCACACCGAAGCGCTGCAAGCGTTAGTTCAACGCGAAGCCAACAGCCGCTGGAACCTGGCGCTCCCCCAACTGGAGCAATGCGCCGCCGCCTGCACGCACTTGGCGGCGACGGTGGAACTGGCGGTCGTGCGGAACCTGTGATAGTGTTTTCTGATAAAATAGCGGCGAAAGTAAGTGTTTAGTTGTTATGTTGTTATGCTGTTTTGCTTTTAGAAAACGTAATTTTAAAGCCCCGGCGTGGCCATGCCGCGCCCTACTCTGTTGGCGCCAGTGGCGCTTTTGTTGACCTGCCTTTTGCTGCTGGTTGGTTTTGTTGACAAAACGGCCACTGGCCGCATCCGAGTAAGGCGCGGCATGGCCACGCCGGGGCTTTAAAATATCCCTCGCCCAAAGCACCCCACCATTTCGCTAAAGCCCAGCAAAAATAAATCCCCCAAAAGGAGGTCTTGGACATGCCCCTGCATCTTGCGACCCTTGCACGTGAGCGCGTCGTCTTTTTTGACTGCGCCACCGGCACTACGCTCCAGGCGCTCGGTTTGGCCGCCGGGGAACGCCCTGAAACATGGAACATCCGCAGGCCGGATGTGCTGGTGGGCTTCCACCGCCAATGCCTGGAAGCGGGTGCGGAGCTGCTCAAAATCAACACCTTCGGCGCAAATTCCCCCCACTTCCCCCCCGGCGGGGCATTTGCACTGAAAGACCTGATCTTCGCCGCCGTGGCCAACGCGAAGACGGCGATCCGCCAAACCGGGCGGGAGGGCAGCGCCTGGGCGGCGTGCGGCCTGGGGCCGACGGGCAAGCTGCTTGCGCCCTACGGCGACCTCGCCTTTGAAGACGCTGTGGCGATTTTCCGCGAAGCGGCGGCCTACGGCGCGGCGGCGGGTGCGGATCTGATCCTGGTGGAAACCATGAGCGATACCCTGGAAGCCAAGGCAGCCGTGCTGGGGGCGAAGGAGGGTGCGCCCGCCCTCCCGCTGGCCGTCACCATGAGTTTTGCCGAAAACGGCAGGTTGCTCACCGGCGGCACCCCGGCTGCGGCCGTCACCATGATGGAAGCGCTGGGGGCGCAAGCCTTTGGGGTCAACTGCGGCGCAGGCCCCGAACGCGCCCTGCGCGTGCTGCCGGAGATTTTGCGCCTGGCGCACATCCCCGTGATCGCCAACCCCAACGCGGGGCTGCCGCGGCTGGAAGGCGACCGCAGCTATTTTGATATGACCCCCGCAGATTTTGCGCAGCAGTGCGAGGTGATCTTCGACCTGGGCGCGGCGCTGCAAGGCGGTTGCTGCGGCACCACCCCGGCGCACATAGCAGCGCTGACCATGCGTCTGCGCGGGCGTAAACCCGTGCCGCCGCAGGGGAAGGACGAAATCACCCTGTGCAGCGCCCGCAAAACGCTGGTTTTGGGGTCAGAGCCAGCCAAAATCGCCGCCTTCAGTGCCGCCGCCGTGGAAGAAGCCCTGCAAAGCGGCATTGGGGAGGATATTTGCGACGAAGCGATGGAACTGGAGGGCGACGGCGCAGAGCTGCTGGCGCTGCAAACCCCGGCGGGCGCAGACCCGCAAAGTGCCGCCGCGCTGGTGGAACAGCTGCAAGGCGCAAGCCAGCTGCCGCTGTGCTTCGATTTTGCGGGCGGCGGTTATGCTGCGCTGGAAGCGATGCTGCGCCGCTGCAACGGCGTGCCGCTGGTGCGCTGCAAAAGCCGGGAAGACCGCCAGGCCGTGCAGACGTTGGCGGCGCAATACGGCGCGGTGGTGGAAGCGGCTCCATAAAATCATGTCAATAAAAATACCGGCCTTGCCAGCATTGGCGCGGTCGGCATTTTTTTGCGCACAAATGAACCAAACACGGCGCAAAAGCGTATTACAAGTGGGTACCCAAAAAATGCGCGTAAAGAGGGAGGGACGGCATGGACGATGCTGCATTCTGCAAACTGGTGGATGACTACGGCGGCGCGCTCTATCAATTTTGCCGCAGGCTTTCGCCCAACGATGCGGACGACCTCTATCAGGAAACCTTTTTGCGGGCATTTGAACGCCGTCGCAGCCTCGACCCCGGCCGGGATGTGCGCAGCTATCTCTTCAAGGTGTGCGTCAACCTTTGGCGCTCCAACCGGCGGAAGTATGCGCTGCGGCAAACGGAACCGATGGACGATGCGGTCGATGTTCCGTCCCCGGAACCCGCACCGGCGGATGCGGTTGTGCAGAAGGAGCAGAGCCGCCAAATCGTCGCCGCCGTCGCCGCGCTGGAGGAAAAATTCCGCATCCCGCTGGCGCTGTATTACACGGCGGAGCTGCGGGTGGAAGAAATCGCCCGCATCCTGTGCATCCCGCCCGGCACGGTGAAAAGCAGGCTGCACACGGCGCGTAAACGCCTGAAAACACGATTGGAGGATCCAAACGATGCATGACGAAACATTCGATGCACTGCTGCGCACATCGCTGCGTTCAAACGATGCACCCGGCGATGCACTGAACAGCAAACTCAAATCAAGAATGATGGAGGGAACCCAGCCTATGAAAACGTCTAAAAAGCCGCTCCGCTTCGCAGCCCTTGCCGCCGCGCTGCTGTGCGCGTTCGCCGTCACCGCCTTCGCCGTTTCGCGGTTGCTTTCGGCGGAAAAAGCCGCCGAACTCTTCGCGCCGGAGATTGCGGAAGCCTTCCGCGCCCCCGATGCAATGGTGATCAACCAAACGCAAACCGCCGGTGCATATGAAATAACGCTGCTCGGCGTAGCGCCCGCCCGGGATCTGGCCGCGTTGGAGGTCAAAAACGACGGGCAGTCCGTCACGGAAGAGGAAGGCGTCCTCTATGCCGTCGTGGCGGTGCGCCGGGCGGACGGTGCGCCGCTTGCGGAGGAAGAATTTTATCTTTGGCCACTGATCAAAGGCCTGAAACCGTGGCAAAACGGCAGCTTTGCCGGCGGCCACACCGCCGCCGAAAAAGACGGCGTGCGCTATTATCTTGTTTCGTGCGAAAAACTGTCGCCCTTTGCGGATCGGGGCGTGTACCTCAATGTTTCGGATCAACCGTTTTATGCACACGAAATGTATACATATGATGAAGCGACGGGCGATTTTGCGCCGAATCCGGCATATGCGGGCGTGCGTGTGTTGTTCCCGCTGCCACTGGATTCCGCAAAGGCCGACCCGGCGCTTGCCCAAAGAATCCTGGAAGAAAAGAACGGCGTGGCGGAAGACACGGAAGAACCAACAGCAAACACCCCGCCCGTTGTGGCGGGCGAGGGGTTTGCTGTGCGGGTGGAAACCGACGGCACGGAGATCTACACGTTCAGCGTGCTGGATTAGTGCAGCTTCGCAAACAGCTTCTTGTTTGCCGCATAGAGTTGCTTGAATACTTCGTAGTTCCTGTCATACGCCGCCTTGTTGGCTGCGTTTGGCGGGAACGTCTTTACTGCCGGGATCAACCGCTTGGCTTGCGCCACGTCTTCGATGCAGCGCTGCCCCACGGCGATGAGCACCGCCGCGCCCACGCTGCCCACGTTTTGCGGGCTGGCTACGGTTTCCACCGTGCGCCCGGTGCAATCGGCCACGATCTGGCACAGCACATCCGAAAGCGCGCCTCCGCCCACAAAGCGCACGGGGTTGGAAGTCGTGATCTTCTTATCCTGCGTTTCCAGCATCCAGCGCAGGTGATAGACCACGCCTTCCACCACCGCGCGGATCATCTCCGTCTTGCCTGTTTCCAGGCTGATGTTGAAGAACATGCCGCGTGCCTTGGGGTCTTCAAAGGGGCATCGGTTGCCGTGGAGCCAGGGGGTGAAGAGTACGCCGCCCGCGCCGACGGGGGCGGCCGAAATCACGGCCATCAGGTAATCATACAGGTTGGTGTAGACGGCTTCCATATCCGGCGCAGGGTGCGTGAGGTCAAATTCACGGCTCAAATAGAGGTTGATTTCATCCAACGCCAGGTGATCCTTGACCCATTCCACGCACTTGCCCGCCGTTTCCTGTTCGGCAAAGTAGTTGAAAGCGCCCTCCTGTGCGCCGACGATGGCGGCAATCATTGCGCTGGTATCCACCATGCTTTTGCCCACGACCGTCGAAACCCAGCCGGAGGTGCCGGAATAGATGTGCGTGTCGCCCAGTTCCACCGCGCCCGCGCCCACGCCCACCAGCGAAGCGTCGCCGCCGCCGCCATAGACCGGGGTGCCTTCCGCCAGGCCGAGTTCTTCCGCCTGCGCACGGCGCAGCTTGCCGACCTCCGCCGTGCAGGGGATGATTTCGGCCAGGTGTTCCGGGCGCACGCCCAGCATTTTTGTGATTTCCTTGCTCCAGCCCCGGTGGCCGGCGCGGATGTCATAGAGCAGCGTGGCAAAGGCGGAATCCGTGGTCATGATGCAGCGCCCGGTCATGCGGGCGATCAGGGCTTCCTTCACATCCAGCCACTTGTGTACTCTTGCAAACACCTGCGGCTCGTGGGCTTCCACCCACTTGTATTTCCAGACGGGATCCTTGGCGCTGGCGGCCACCGCGCCCGTGACGCGCAGGGAACGCAGCAGCCGCACAATGTTCGCCCCGGCAATCTGGGGGCCGTAGGCGATGCCCTTGCGCAGTTCTTCCCCCGCCCGCTGATCCATGTAACTCATGGCGCGGCGCACGGGGATCCCCTCCCGGTCCACCAGCACCAGCCCCTGCATCTGGGAACAGAAGGAGATGCCCGCAATTTCGGCGGGGTCAAGGCCGGTTTCGGCCAGCACCGCACGGGTGGTGCTGCACATGGCGCCCCACCATTCGTCCGGCTCCTGTTCCGCGCCGCCGCCGGGCAGCACATAGAGCGGGTAGCCGCCGCTGACGCCCGCCAGCAGCTCAATTTGTTCCCCAATGCGGAAGAGGCAGGTTTTCACGCCGGTGGTGCCGATGTCATACGCCAGAGCATACATAGGGTTTGACCTCCTGCAAAATTTTTTATCGCAACGCTGCCTTAAAGAACTTCAGCATTTGTTCCACAACAAAATCATCCTGGTTCAGCACATCCGCCCCGGCGTATATTTTCAGCCGTTCGGTGTGGTATTCGCAGGAATACGAGAACTGGAGCGTCATGAAAAGGCTGTTGAGCATGTAGGCCGCAAAATCCGCGTCAATATCGGGGCGGATGTCACCTGCGGCCTGGGCTTCGTGGATCGCCTGGCGATAGATGCGGGCGGTGACGGATTCAATTTCGGCGGCCAGGCGGGCGGCCAGCACGGGGTCGTTTTGCGCCGTCGCGCCCTGATAGAGCTTGATGAGCAGCTGTTCTTTGCGCGAAAACCGCTGGATTTCCCGAATGATCCGCTCGGCCTTGATGAGAATATCCTCTTCCACGTGCGAAAGCGCGGTCAGCAGTTCCTCCATTTCGGCAATGCTGCCCTGCATCACCGCCAAATAGAGCGCCTGTTTATTCTTGAAATATTGGTAAAGCGAACCCACGCTGACCCCCGCCGCTTGCGCGATGGCGGACATTTTGGCGGCGTCAAAGCCGCGCAGGGCGAACTCTTCCCCCGCAGCGTGGAATACCCGCGCTTGCTTTTCGGCGGGCAGGTGGCCAAATGTGGCGCTGAAACGGCCATGGAGGCTCAAGCGGCACTTCCTCTCTTTTGTGGGTGTTTTCTTTATTATCGCACAGTAATCGCGGGAAGTCAAGCGGCTGGGGCGGCATTTTGCGCCGCGCCGCTATTTTTTTCTGCAAATTGCTGGAATTGGATTGCGTTTTCCCAAAAAAGATGATATAATATGCTTGTATCAAAGTATGTGCGAATGCGAGAAAGGTAGATTTCAACATGAAAAAGAAGTATCTTCGCAGCCTGGCGCTGGTTTTGGCCGGCATTTTACTGATGGCCACCCTGGCGGGCTGTTCCCCCAAGGAAACCTTCCAAAAAATCAAGGACAAGTTCAGCAAGGACAAAGGCGTAGTAAGCCTGGCAGATGAAGATCCGCTGGCCACGCCGCCCTACAGCGCCTATAAACTTTCGGAATACATCAAGCTGGGCGAATACAAGGGCGTGGAATACACGGGCAAAGCCGCTTCCATCACCGATGAAGAGGTGCTGACGACGGCCAAGAGCTATTTCCAGAGCAGCGAAAACCCTACCGCGCCGCAGATGGGCGTGATCCAGACCCCCGGCAAAACGGTTGTTGCAACAGGCGATGTGGTCTACTTTGATTTTGAGGGTACGGGGGAAGGCTTCACCGAAGAAACACTGGCGGGCATGAAGGGCGAAGGCTATGCCCTGGAAATTGGCAGCGAAAACTTCATCCCGGGGTTTGAAGATGAGATGATCGGCAAGGGGATTGGCAAGGCGTTCAGCTTTGACATCACCTTCCCCGAAGATTACGGCAACGAGGCATACAACGGCAAAGAGGTGAAGTTCACCTGCACGATTCACACAATCGGCTCTTTCGCCATCACGGATGAGGCGGTCAACACTTTGACCAGCGGGCAAATCACCACTGCGAAGGATCTCCTGGCCTACGTCAAAACCCAACTGGCACAGCCCTATGATGTGCAGGCTGCATACAAAGCCGCCTTTGAAAATGCGGAAATCCTTAAACTACCGGAAAACGAGCGGAATTATTATCTTGGCGCTATTGAAGAGCGGGTGAGCGCCCTGGAAGAGGAATCCAGCTTTAACCGCCAGGAGTATCTGGAAGGGCAGTCCGTCACCGATACTTGGGAGGATTACTTCGATAACCAGACGGATACGCAAATAAAAGATGAACTCTTTGTTTATGCCGTCGCAGAGAAGGAAGGCTTCGCCGTGACGGAAGAGGACTACACAACGCTGCTGACGCAAATCCGCGACTATTACACGAACCAGGGCAGCGATATGACGGAAGTGACGGATGAAGAGTTGATTGCAAATGAATTCGGCAACAAGCGCGATGCGGTGGTTTACCTCATGCGCCAAAAGGTATCTGAATTGATTTACACAAATGCGACAGAGATTTAAAAGGACAGTAGGAGAACGCATATGAAAGCAGCAAAAAAAATCCTGGCGGCATTCTGCGCGGCGGCGCTTTGTTTCACTGCGCTGGCGGTCACATCCCTGGCGGCGCCGGCGCAAACGAAGCTCCAGTATGGCGCGGACGGCAAATTCAAGATCCTCACCTTCACCGATACGCACCTGACGGCGGAGGATCAATCCAAGATGATCACCTTTTT
>JAITNG010000005.1 GCA_031290595.1 Oscillospiraceae bacterium | reverse complement strand
AAGTAGGCGTCTACGCGCTCCAGCTGTTCATCCCAAACATCCGGGCGGTGTAGGCTTTGGTAGCCGTCGCCGGTGTCGTATGCCAGCCGCTGCCCTGCAATCGCCACCTCCACAATGCTGCGGTGGGCGTAATATCCCTTTTGGCGAAGGTCTTCGAGTGCAAATGCATCAATGTGGAGTTGGCCGCTGCGTTCCAGCAGCTTGAAGCCTGCCAATACCTGCGATGAATGCGCCTCTTCTTTCCCTGCCAAGATCAGGCGGCAGCCCGGTTGTTTGCCCATGTGAACCCCTCCTATTCTGTAATAGACCCCAACAAAAAAACGCCCCCGACCACACCCCCACCGGGGATGCAGTTCAGGGGCGAAGAATACATACAATTGTTGCCCGGTGTATTCCACGCGGTACCACCCTAATTCGGCAGAGCTGATGCTCCGCCCTCAGCAGGCCTCCAACAAGACCCCGACCTTTGACGCAGTCCACGCGTCCGGGCTTACTGGGGCGCGGGGGCAACCCCCCTGCGTCTGTTCGGCGCGGCGACTCCGGAATGAGCTATGCACGCAGTGCCCGTCATTGGCTCGCAGCAACCGCCAACTCTCTGTAGATTTGCACTGCGTCTTGTTTCCATCACAGTCTTTAGTGTATTCAATTTCAGACTTTTATTATACACAGGGGGAAAGAAAAAGTCAAGCAAAATATAAATTCTTCGTGAATTCTTCATGAATTCGCGCTTTACCCCTTGCTATTTGCGCCCGCGAACGGTATAATATAGGCAAAGTACCTGGCGGAAGCGTAAAAAATTTGACCAAAGGAAAGGGGAAACTAGAAATGGCAGCAGAAAAGACAAAGGCTGCGGGCAAACTGAAGTTGGATTACAAGAAGACCATCCTGACGGGGTTCGGCTTTTTGGGAACCTGCGTGGCTTGGGCGATCTATGACCCGTACATCACGAAGATCCTCGATAAGTTACTCTCCGCTTCGTCCGTCGTTACGGGCTGGAGCAGCCGACTGGAGCGCATCGAAATGCTTTCCAGGTTCATGGATGCACAGGGGCAAAAGAGCCAGTACGCAGCGGCGGGGGCGTTCACCATCGTGCCGCTGCTCATCGGCGTGATTATGACGTTCGATAACATATTCGGCGTGATCTTCCAGCCCACCTTCGGCAAACTTTCGGATCGGTGGCAATCCCGCCTGGGCAAGCGCAGACCGTTTCTCCTCTTCGGCGCACCGCTTTCGGCGCTGCTGTTCGCCCTCATCCCGTGGATGAACGGACTTCCGGCGACGATGGTGTGCATCATCCTCTTCGTGTTTGTCATGAGCCTTTGGCGTGCGCCCGTTGTGGCGTTGATGCCTGATCTCACCCCGCCGGAGCTGCGCAGTCAAGGCAACGGTGTGATCAACTTTATGGGTGCGGTCGGTTCCGGCGTCGGCATGGCGGCCGGGATGGTCGTCAGCGCGATCTATTTGAAGCTCAAAGGGCTGCCAGGCGATTACTTCAAGGAAAATATTTCGGAAGAGTTCGCGGTTTTCCCCTATGTCTTCCTCATCGGTTCGGTGGTTATGATCATCGGGATGCTGGTGGTGATGCTCAAGGTGAAGGAAAAAGACAGCCGCCTGATCAGCAGCGAGGTGATCCCCGCCCGCGAAGACAAAGTGGCCGAAAAAGCCGCCAAGGAAGCCAAAAAGGCCGAAAAGCAAACCGGCGGTATGAAGGCTTTGGCGCACGGCGAGCGCCGCAGCCTGCTCTTTATGCTGGCGGGGCTGTTCTTCCTCTTTTGCGGCGTCAACGCGATCACCACGTTTTTTGCGCTGTTTGCCGAAGAGATTTTGCACCTGAACACGGGCGCGGCGACCATGCGTCTGCTGGTGCTGGCGGTGGTGTCGGTGTTGGCGGCGATCCCTGCGGGCAACCTGGGCAAGCGCTTTGGGCGCAAAAAGATGATCCTTGCCGGGCTGGCGCTGTTTGCCGCCGGGCTGGTGGTGTTCCTGCTTTCGTTGCTTTCGCTGGTCAAGGCCAACGGGCTGACGCTGGATGCGTTCCTTTATGGCAACGAACCCGCCGCCCAAAACGTGACCAAGGCGCTGAATGGGTTGATGTTCCCGGTGCTGGCGCTGGCGGGCTTTGCCAATATGCTCATCACCGTCAACACGCTCCCCCTGGTGCTGGAAATCGGCGGCCTGGCCAAGGTTGGCACCTTCACCGGCTACTATTACACCGCGACTTTTTCTGCGCAAATCGCTTCGCCCATCGTCTACGCTTTTGTGCGCATCTTCAGCGGCACCTACCTCTCGCTGTTTTACTATAGCCCCGTTGCCTTTGTGCTGGCCATTGCGGCGATCCTCTTCGTCCGCCACGGTGAAGCGATCCCCGAAGCGGTGATCAAGGAAGCGGAAGACGCGGGTTAGCATTTAGCGTTTAATGTTTTTGTTTTATATTAAGGAGGTATCTATGGAAAACCAAAACCTGGTTGAAATCAAAGGGCTTACCAAGTCCTACGGCGCCAAGGTGGTGCTGGAAGACATCAGCCTCACCCTGCCCGCGGGGAAGATCATCGGCCTGATGGGCCCCAACGGCAGCGGCAAAACCAGCCTGATGAAGATCCTCACCGGGATGATCAACGACTATTCCGGCGACGTGCGCATCGACGGCCAGCCCGTGGGGGCGCACACCAAGGCCATTGTGGCCTACCTGCCGGATAAGAGCTTCCTCCCGCCCTGGATGAGCTGCCAGCAGGCCATCGGCTATTTTGGCGATTTTTATGCGAACTTTGAAAAAGAGAAGGCCTTCCGTATGCTCGAAGCCTTCCAGCTTGACCCCAAGCAGAAGGTCAAGACCATGAGCAAGGGGATGCAGGAAAAGCTGCTGCTGCTGCTGGTGATGTGCCGCAGCGCACAGTTTTATGTGCTGGATGAACCCCTGGGCGGGGTGGATCCTTCCGCACGCCAGTTCATCATGGATACGATCCTCAACAACCGGCCGCAGGGTTCAACGATCCTGCTTTCGACCCACATGATCTATGACATGGAGCGGGTGTTCGACGTCGCGCTGATGATTGGCCGCAAGCAGGTGCTGCTCAACGACGCCGTCGCCAACCTGGAAGCGCAGGGGAAGACCCTGGACGGACTATTCAAGGAGGTGTTCCCCTATGTTTACTAAGCTACTTAAACATGATTTCCTGCAATCCGGCCGCCTGTTCATCTGGCAGATTTTTGGCTGCGCCGCCGTGGGCGCGTTGGTGACGCTGCTTTCTTCCGCAAAAAACATCGGCGCAGCGCAGTTTGGCGTCGCCATGCTGCTGAACCTTTTGCTTGCGTTGATTGCCTGGGCGGCGCAGCTCATTGGCATGATCATCGTGCTGGTCAGCACCAACCGCGCGTTCTTTTCGGAACGGGGCTATCTGCTGTTCTCGCTCCCGGCCAGCAGCGAGCAGGTGCTGCTTTCCAAATTGCTGTGCAACATGGCCTGGCTGGTGCTCAACAGCCTGGTGAGCGGCGGTCTGCTGTTCGTCATGATGCGCAATTTCAGCAACCTTGCCCACAACATCAGCGACGAGATGCTCGAACAGCTTCCGCCTGAATCGGCGGAACAGTTCAAGCAGGGCATCAGCGGCCTGATCTACTTCCCCAGCCTGGGCGCGGTGATCAAGTTTGTGGCACTGATGCTGGTCTACCTGCTGGTGGTCTATGTGCTGGTGATGATGGCGGCGATTTTTGTACTGACCGTCAGCCACGTGCGCCCCTTTGCCAACAAAGCGGGGCTTTGGGTCTTCTTATTCATGATCATCACGGGCGTGGGCAGCGGCCTCTTCATTGGCCTGGGGACGAAGCTATTGCCCGAAGTGCAGCCGTTCCAGCTCACCCTGTTTTCCGTTGAGGGATCCGTGAATGCGACCGCTGCGCCCAACCTGACGACGGGCATTTTGATGCTCGCCCTCACCGCCGCGCTTTTTTGCCTCACCAACTGGCTCCTCAAGCGCAAAATCAGCCTGAAATGAACCGTATCGGTGTTTTTGGCGGCTCGTTCAACCCGCCGCATTTGGGGCATTTGGCCGCCGCACGCTTCTTTGCGGAAGAGCTGCGGCTCGAAAAGCTGTGGATCACCCCCGCCAATGTTCCGCCGCTGCGTGCCGCTTTGCGCGGCGCTGCGGGGGCGGATCGTCTGCGGCTGTGCGAACTGACCTTTGCGGGCGACCCGCGCTTTGCGGTCAGCGACCTCGAACTGCGCCGCGCCGGGGTCAGCTACACGATGGATACCCTGCGGGAGATCCAAGCGCAGGAACCGGGGGCGGCGCTATTCCTGCTCACCGGCACGGATCAGCTCCAAAGGTTCACGCAATGGAAGGACTGGCGGGGCATTTTAGGCCTCTCCACGCTCTGCGTTTTGCAGCGCGACGCCGCGCCCCTTGCGCTGCCGCCGGGTTTGCCGCCGGAGCGGGTGCGCCTGTTGCACGGCTTTGCGCCGCTCGCGATCAGCGCAACGCAGATCCGCGAACAGCTGGGGGCTGGGGAGGACGTTTCCCCCTGGCTCGCCCCCGCCGCGCTGCACTATATAAAAGAAAAGGGACTTTTTGATTGTGAATGACCGGCCAATGCTTTTAAAAGTGCAATCCCGCGCCGATGCGCACGCACTTGTTGCGGCGCTGCTGCCGCCCAAACGCCTGCGCCACAGCGAATGCGTAGCCGAAGCCGCAGAGCAACTCGCACAGCGTAACGGCGTAGACAGCGAAAAGGCCTGGATGGCGGGGATGCTCCACGACTGCATGAAATATGCCGCGCCGGAAGCGCAGCAGCAGCTCTGTGTACGCTATCAAAAACCCCTGACGGCGGACGACCTGTGCGCACCGAAAATCTGGCACGCCTTTGCGGCGGAAGCCTACCTTGCGCTGGAATGCGGCGTGACCGACCCGGATGTTTTGGCCGCCGTGCGCTGGCACACCACGGGGCGCGCCGGGATGTCAAAGCTCGAAAAAGTCGTCTTTGTGGCCGACCTGATTTCCGCCGACCGCGCATACCCCGATGTGGAGCGCGTGCGCATCTTAGCCGCGCAAAGCCTGGAAGCGGCGGCAAAATACATCCTCGAATGCGTGTTCGCCAAGCTGGAGCGGGAAGGCGCAAGGCAAGTGCACCCCGCCTCGCTGGCCTGGTATGAAGAGTTGCTCAATTTAGAAGGAGAATCACATGACCCAAGAAATACTTTTGCAGACCCTCGCAAAAATCCTGGATAACAAAAAGGCCGTTGATCTGGCCGCCATCCACACCACGGAACAGACCATTTTGGCCGATTATTTCCTATTGGCCACCGGCACCAGCACCACCCACGTCAAGGCGCTGGCCGAAGAGCTGGAACACGAGATGAAGCTGACCCACGGCGTGGTTCCGCGCGGAATCGAAGGCCGCGCCACCGGCTGGGTGCTGCTGGATTACGGTACGGTGCTGGTGCATATCTTCCAAAAGGAGCAGCGCGAATACTACAACCTGGAACGCCTGTGGGAAGACGCCGAAACCGTGGAACTGGCGCTGTAGAAAAATTTTTTTGACGGGAGGATTCCCCATGCCGACCCTAACAGTCCATTGTGACGCCTGCGGGGCGGCGGTGCCTGTTGAAGCCGCCAACCCCGTTGTGACGTGCGAATACTGCGGAACATCCGCAAAGAACCCGCTCTATATTGAGCCGAAGCCGAAGCCGGAGCCGCCGCATGTTTGGCAGCCGGTTCCATCGCCGTCGCCGGGCGAGGCGGAGCCGCCTGATACTTTCTCAGGCGTCGTGAGGACTATATTTACGCTGGTCTTCCTGGTGGTGTTTATCATCTTTATTGTCGGCTTTATCTCAACCGCCAGAGAGGTGCACCTGTTTGGCGGCGGGTGGTAATCATGCTTACTATTTTGGCGCGGCGGCGCTGCCTATACTTACCAGAACATAACGGAAAGGTCTGATCCCCATGCCTTCAAAACCCTATGATCCCAAAGAAATTGAGGCCAAGTGGCAGCGGCGCTGGGAAGAAAGCGGCGTGTTCCACGCAAAGCAGGATTTTTCGCTGCCGCCCTACTATGCGCTCATTGAGTTCCCCTATCCTTCTGCGGCGGGGCTGCACGTCGGCCATGGCCGGCCTTACACCGGGCTGGATATTGTCGCCCGCAAGCGTCGTTTGCAGGGCTACAATGTTTTGTATCCCATCGGCTGGGATGCGTTTGGCCTGCCGACCGAGAATTTCGCCATCAAAAACCATGTGCACCCGGAACTCGTCACCCGCAACAACATCGCCCACGCGAAGGAACAGGTGCAGGCGCTTGGCATCTCCTATGACTGGAGCCGGGAGATCAACACCACCGATCCTTCTTATTATAAATGGACGCAGTGGATCTTCCTCCAGATGTTCAAGCGCGGGCTGGCCTATAAAAAAGAAATGGCGGTCAACTGGTGCACGTCGTGCAAATGCGTGCTGGCCAACGAAGAGGTTGTGGGCGGCGTGTGTGAACGCTGCGGCCACGAGGTGATCCGCAAAACCAAGAGCCAGTGGATGCTCAAGATCACCGAATACGCCCAGCGGCTCAATGACGACCTGGATGGCGTGGATTACATTGACCGCGTCAAGAGCCAGCAGCGCTACTGGATTGGCCGCTCCACCGGGGCGCAGCTGCGCTTTGCCACCACTGCGGGCGACGATCTGGAAATTTACACCACCCGGCCGGATACCCTCTTCGGGGCGACCTACATGGTCATTTCCCCCGAACATCCGCTGATTGACGCCTGGAAGGAACGCCTTGCCAACTTTGCTGAAGTCGAAGAATACCGGCGTGCGGCGCAGAAAAAATCCGACTTTGAGCGCACGGAGATCAACAAAGATAAGACCGGCGTGCGTCTGCAAGGCGTGGCGGCAATCAACCCGGTCAACGGCGCGGAAATCCCTGTTTTCCTTTCGGATTATGTGCTGATTTCCTATGGCACGGGCGCGATCATGGCCGTGCCGGGGCATGATACCCGCGACTGGGAGTTTGCCAAAGCCTACGGCCTACCTGTTGTGGAAGTCGTGGTGGGGGGCGACGTGGCAAAAGAAGCCTTCACCGATTGCGAAACCGGCACAATGGTCAATTCCGGCTTTTTGGATGGCTTGACCGTGGACGAGGCCAAGAAAAAGATCACGGCATGGATTGCCGAGAAAGGCATCGGCGCCGAAAAAGTCAACTTCCGTTTGCGGGATTGGGTGTTTGCCCGCCAGCGGTATTGGGGCGAGCCGATCCCCGTGGTGCATTGCCCCCACTGCGGCACCGTCGCGCTGCCGGAAGACCAGCTGCCGCTGCAACTGCCCATGGTCGAAAATTATGAGCCGACCGATACCGGCGAATCTCCCCTTGCGCTGCTGACGGATTGGGTCAGCACCACCTGCCCCCAGTGCGGCGCACCCGCCCGGCGCGAAACCGATACCATGCCCCAGTGGGCGGGTTCTTCCTGGTACTTTTTGCGCTACTGCGACCCGAACAACGACGCTGCGCTGGCATCCAAAGAGGCATTGGAATACTGGATGCCCGTCAACTGGTATAACGGCGGGATGGAGCACACCACGCTGCACCTGCTCTATAGCCGCTTTTGGCACAAGTTTTTGTATGACATCGGCGTGGCGCCGCAGAGCGAACCCTACGCCAAGCGCACCAGCCAGGGCATGATTTTGGGCGAGGACGGCGAAAAAATGTCCAAATCCCGCGGCAATGTCGTCAACCCGGATGACATCATCAACGCCTTTGGTGCGGATACGATGCGGCTGTATATCATGTTCATCGGTGATTTTGAGAAGACCGCCGCCTGGAATTCCGCATCGGTCAAGGGCTGCCGCCGCTTTTTGGAGCGCGTGTGGGGGCTAACGGAGCTGCTGACCCCCGGCGAAGGCTACCGCCCGGCATTTGAGGGCGAATTCCACCGTGCCATCCGCAAGGTGTCGCTCGATACCGAGGCGCTCAAGCACAACACCGCCATTGCCGCCCTGATGGCGCTGCTCAACGGTATTTATGAAAGCGGCAGCATCACCCGGGGCGAACTGAAAACGTTTTTGCTTTTGCTCAACCCCTTTGCGCCCCACATGACCGAAGAGCTTTGGGAACAGCTGCGCTTTGGCGGACGGGTCACAGACCAAAGCTGGCCGGCCTATGACGAAGCCAAATGCACCGAACAGACCATCGAAATTGCGGTGCAGGTGTGCGGCAAACTTAAAGGCAAGCTGGTGATTGCGGCGGATCTGCCGGAAGCCGAGGTGCTTGCGCTGGCCAAGGCGGAACCCAAAACCGCCGAAGCCATCGCGGGCAAGCAGATGGTGAAGGAATTTTACATCAAGGGCAGGCTGGTCAACCTGGTTGTTAAATGATATTATACATATAGCAACATAAACATAATAGCAATAAAACCCGGAAAATTTTTTGTGTTGCGCTTGACATTCGCTCACGCGGGTGCTATAATCAATTTGACCAAATTAATTTCAAAGGGGAATATGGAAATGGGAAAAAGCAAAAAATCCTTGCGCAAAGTTCTGTCGCTTGTCACTGCGGGTGCGTTGGCGTTGGCGGTGGGCGGTTACTCTATCCTCTTCGCAACAGCAGCTACGGAAACCGACGATGCAGCGCCCGTGGCGGCAGCGCCTGTGGCAGCCGAAAAGGCCGCTGCGGGGCCGACCAAGGCGCTGGGTACCAGTGAAGGCACGGATCATGTTGTGTTCGGCGTTATTTCGGATACGCACGTCACTGCGGTCAACTTCACGACGCAGGCGCGTTTGGCGGAAGCGTTCAAATTCTTCAGCGGCACCAGCACCGACCCGAATGCGGCCAAGCTGGACGCCGTCGTGGTTGCGGGGGATCTGTCGGATTCCGGCAGTTCATCGGATCTAAACACGTGGAAAGCCATCAAAGACGTCAATCTTTCCCCCGATGTGAAGCTGATTGCCGCCATGGGGAACCACGAGGCCAACCAGTGGGCGAACTTTGAAAAAGCAACCGGCGACCTGGCGAACGCGGTTTATGACGTGAATGGCTACACCTTCATCACTGTGAGCCCGGGCGAGGGTACGCTGAACACATACAACATGCGCGCTACCGTCTTCAACACCGGCGCTTATCGGTACATTGTGAAGTGGCTGGAAGAGCAGCTCAAGGCGGCGGAAGCCAAATCGCCGGATAAGCCGATTTTCGTGTTCTTCCATCACCCGATCCGCGATACGTTTTATGTTTCGCATGAATGGTACGGCTCCGGGCTGGAAGAAGTCTTCCAGGCGCACCCCCGCGCCGTCACCTTTGCGGGGCATATCCATTCCCCCAACAATAACCCGCTGAGCATCTGGCAGGACGGCGGCTTTACCGCCATCAACACCGTCACGCTGAAATATTTTGAACTGGAAACCGGCATGACCTACGGCAGCGTGCCGCCCAACAGCGGCAACGCGGCGCAGGGGCTGGTGCTGGACGTCACGGATAACCAGGTGACGGTGTATAACTACGACTTCATCTCCAAATCCTGGATTGACCAGACCTGGACCTTCACCACGGCGGATAACCTTGCGGACGCCGATTTGCCTTACACCACAGCGGTGCGCACGGCGCAGGCGGGCAAGCCGGAATTTGCCGCAGGCGCAAAGCTGACGGTCAACAAGGCGGGGCTAAATTCCGTGCGGATGGATTTTGACCAGGCGTTTATTCCGGCAAATTCGGTGGGCGACATCGTGCATTCCTACGTCTGCGATTTCATCAACCAGGCCACGGGGAAAACCGACGTCACCTACAAAGCCTTCTCTGAATACTACTTCCTGCCTATGCCGAAAACGATTGGCGCCGATATTGACGGGCTGAAGAGCGGCACGGAATATGAACTGCAAGTCCATGCGGTGGATGCTTACGGGCTGGTGAGCGACCAGTATCTTTCTGCGACCTTCACGCTGGATGTAGCGACGCTGCCGGGGGCAAACCTGGCCACGACGGAATTCCCGGGCAGCCCTGCGGAAGAGCCGACCGAAGTCGCTACGGCGGTGGATGAAGTATCCTCCATAGCGGTGGCGATTACGCCGGATACCGGCGACAGCAGCCGCACCGTGCTTTTGCTCGTCGCCTTCGCGGGGCTTGCGGCGTTCGGCGTCGCCGTGGTGGTCAGGCAAAAAAGCCGGAGGGCATAAGCAACAACAGGGGGAATCGTAAGTGAAACAGAAACGGCAAAACATGATCATTTATGGCGTTGTTATTGCGCTGTCTGCACTGTTCATTGTTTTGGGTCGCAATTCCCTCTCGAGTTTTATCAGCCTGGCGGACCCCAGTGTGCAATATTGCCGGGCGCTGGTCACGCAAACAGATGACACAGACCTATCGCCGCCCAACACCGGCGGCGATAGGATGTACGGCAACCAATACCTGGAATTGCGGTTGCTGGACGGAAAACACAAAGGCGAAACGGTGACAGCGGAGAACTTTATTGTCGCGGATAGCTATCTATACCCACAAACCGGCGACACCATGATTGTGAGCGTCGATATGCGCGACGACGGGGCGCTGTATTGCAAGCTCACCAGCTTTTATCGTATGCCGGGGATTCTCTTCATCGCAGGACTGTTTGTTGTGGCGCTGTTGCTGATTTGCCGGCGCAAGGGGCTGCGTGCGCTTTGCGGCCTGGTCTTCACGATGATCATGATCTTTTGCTTCACGATTCCGCAGATTTATAACGGCGCTTCGCCGGTTTGGTGCGCCATCTTGACCGCTGCGGTGACTTCGGGCGTTTCGCTGTTGCTGCTCAACGGGTTCCACAAGAAAACGCTGGCGTCTGTTTTATCGACCTGCGCGGGGTTTGGCATTGCGGGCGGCTTGTTTGCCGTTTTTTCCTACCTCGCCAATGTTTCGGGCTACAACACGCAGCAGTTGGGGATGCTCACCTATTTTTCCACGCACACGGGGTTGCAGGTGGAATATATTCTGTTTGCGGGCGTGCTGATTGCTTCGCTGGGCGCGGTGATGGACGTTAGCATGTCGGTTTCATCGGCGGTGAACGAAATCTACAACAACAACAACGCGCTTTCGCTCAAAGAACTTTATAAGGCCGGGATGGAAGTCGCCAAGGATACGACCGGGACGATGAGCAACACGCTGATCCTCGCCTTCACCGGCGGGGCGCTGGCTTCGCTGATTGCGCTGACCGGCTACGGGATTCAGATCAACCGCTTCTTGAATTCCGACTTTATTGCCGTCGAAATCGGCCAGGGGCTTTGCGCAAGCACCGCGCTGATCGCCATGGCGCCGCTGACGGCGCTGGTCGCCGCGCTGCTCTGCACCCGCAGGGGGCGCAAAAGTGTTGAAAATCTGGGGGTTGACAAACAGTAGCGTTTCTAGTATAATGTTGGAGTAAAGTATGAGCAGTTATTGCTCCAATACAAGAGGGGAGGGGAAATCAGATGAGCCAGGTTACGGTGAAGCAGAACGAAACGCTGGATAGCGCTCTGCGCCGGTTTAAGAAACAAGCCTCCCGCGACGGAATTATTCAAGAAGTGCGCAAAAGAGAGCATTATGAGAAGCCGTCCGTCCGGAAGAAAAAGAAATCGGAAGCAGCACGCAAACGCAAGTTCAAATAGCACAAGGCGAATATCAAACAGCAATGGCAGACATCGGGAGGTTTTCCCAGTGTCTGCCATTTCTTTTTGTGTTTTCGTGGGTGAAAGCGTCAAAACGCACGCGCTAAAGCGATTTTTGTGGCAATTTGTGTCTACTTTGTAAAAATTTTTTGCCTTTTTTTCTTTTTTGGTATTTACAAGACTTGCGGAAGCGTGTATAATGCATATTAGGATACTGCATCATTCTCAATTGGTGCATTCTACCTAACTTGCAAAGGGAGGCTATGTTTGTATGAAAAAGACGACGACCGCAATCCAGGCGACCGGTCGGGTGGCACGCAGGAGCTTAGGCTTCTTGCTGGCGCTGCTGATGATCATTTCCGTCCTGATGGTGCCGGGTCTGGCCGGCAGCAAGGCGGAAACGGAGGTCAAGGCGGGTTCGGGTTCCGAGGCGCAGTTCTATGTGCCGGAAACCGTGTACCTTGCCGCTAGGGGAAAGGTATCGCAATACT
>JAITNG010000176.1 GCA_031290595.1 Oscillospiraceae bacterium | reverse complement strand
GCGGGGCTGATTTTCGCTACGCTCGAAGGGCAGGAACCGCAGGCGCGGCTGGAATTCGCCGTGGCGGCCAGCTGCCTCAAGCACGCCATCGAAGGGGATTACAACCTCGTCAGCGCAGATGAAGTTCGCAAGCTGGCTGGCGGCAACGCCAGCGGGCGTGTGCAACGGTGAAAAAGCCGAACAAAAGAAAGAGGTATACGCACAACATGAAACGCTATACAAAAGCTACGCTGTCTATTCTTTTGACCCTGGTTCTGCTTGCCGGAACCTGCGTCATGGCCTCGGCCAAAATGACCGGCGGGATTTATCTCAATGGCGCCACGGAGCCGTTCAGCGGCACCCTGGCACAGGCCATCGAAAAAGTGCGTGCCGATGCGGCGGACGCAGACGCAGTTCAATTGATTGAGATTGAAGGCACCGTCACGACCTTGCCCATTGGCCTGGCGGAGGGCAGCTTTGACGGCGGCCTGATCTTCAGCAACATCACCATCCAGGGCAGGGGAGAGGGCGCGGCCATCGCCCTGCAAGCCGGATACAGCGACAGCCTCAACAGCGGCCTGAAAGACCGCAAGGAGGACGTTTTGACCATCCGGGGCGACAATGTGACGCTCAAAAACCTGACCGTCAACGCAAAATTCGGCTGCGATTTCGCCCTGCGCATCTATGGCGATAACTTCACCGCCGAGGATGTGGTTTGCCTGGGCGGGCAGCGCGGCGCGGTCAACATCGTTTCGCTCTACCCCGGCAAGCACATGACCCTGCGCCGGGTGCAAGCCAACAGCAGCTACCAGGGCGGCTTCTATTTTGACGACGCCCCCGATTGTTCCGGCCTTTTGCTGGAACAATGCTCCACCCAGGGCAACATACGCGTGGGCGTGCTGGTGCGCAACGGCTATAATTCCGTCGGCGACCTTGACCTCAGCGGCGTCACCTGCAAGGAAAATGTTTTTGCCGTGGAAGACCGCGCCGAGGGGCGCATCGGCGACGGCCAGCCCGCGCCCGTCACGATCCTTGCGCCGCCCCGCAACGCGGCGGGCAACGCCATTGATACCACAAAGGCGCTCTATTTCAGCATGGAATCCGCCTACCGGCACATCCGCTACGGTGCGCCCGCAGCGCAATATGCCGGTGCATCGGCCAGCATCGCAACCGAGCGTTACGGCTTTGCCACCACGATTTATTACACCCTGGGCAGCTCCGCAGCAACCGACCTGCGCGAAGGCGAAACGCTGACCCAAGGCGGCGACTGGTATGCCAACAGCTTCGGGAAGGCAACGGCGCTGCTGAACTGGCTGCTGGATGCAGCGGCAAAAGGCGTGCAAGCGCTGGTAGCGGTGCTTGTGTAGGTAGCCGGACAGGGTGTAAGCATAAGCCCGGACAGTTTAGGTATAGGCCTGGACACGGCACGCCGTGTCCCTACAAAGGCACATAAAAATACAGAGGTACGTTGGTGTTTCATCCCGGTTTGTAGGGACACGGCGTGCCGTGTCCAGGTGCCTGCGATAATGCACAAGGTTGGATGAAAGAAGTCTTTTAGATGTGGAATAGTATTATATTTTCTGCAATAAAAAAGGCGGTATTTTAAAGCCCGGCGTGCCCGAGGCACGCCCTACAAAAGTCCGGCCAAAGGCCGTTTACGGCATTCCCTCTTGAATGGTTGTTGAAAACGAAAAGTTTATTTTCCACCCCGGCGTGGCCATGCCGCGCCCTACTCCGATGCGGCCAGTGGCCGTTTTGTCAACAAAACCAACCAGCAGTAAAAGGCAGGTCAACAAAGCGCCACTGGCGCCAACAGAGTAGGGCGCGGCATGGCCACGCCGGGGTGGAAAATAAGCCTTTAATTTGGGCAAGCATCACAGAGGGGAACAGCGTAAACGGCCTTTGGCCGGACTTTTGTAGGGCGTGCCTCGGGCGCGCCGGGGTTTTAAAATAACGTTTGGTGTCGTGATTATTGCCCTTTTTATATTGGGAAGCCTGATGAACAAACTCTCGCCCCCCTACTGCACCCGAAGCCCCACCCCTGCGAAAATCCCCCTCGCCCATGCGGCTTCTGCCTGCGTGACGGCGGGGGTTTTTTGCAGCAGGTAGGGGCGGCCTAGCTGCTCCCATTTGGGTTCGCCCAGCTTGTGGAAGGGCAGCAGCTCCACCAGTTGGATGCATGTATACGGCAGCAGCAGCGCGGCCAGTTTTTCCAGCTGCGTCTGTTCCAGGGTCCAGCCGGGCAGCAACACGTGCCGCAGCCACACAGGCTTTTTGGTTTGTTCGCAGTAATCCAGCGTGGCCAGCGCCGCTTCGTTGCCCTGCCCCGTCAGGCGCACGGCCATTTCATGCTCCGCCGCCTTTATGTCCAGCAGAAGCAGCTCCGCCGCATCAATGGCGGGGCGGGCTTTGGCAAGGTCGGGCGCACCGGCGGTGTCAATCGCCGATGGAATGCCCTGCTCGCGCAGCAGCAGCGCCGTGGCCTCCACAAATTCCGGCTGGCAGAGCGGTTCCCCGCCGGAAAACGTCGCGCCCTGGATGAAATTGCGCAGGCCGGTCGCCTGTGCCGCCGCTTCCCCCGCCGTGGTGCGCTGGCCGCCCGCCGCAAGCGCATCCGGGTTGTGGCAATAGAGGCAGCGCAGCGGGCAGCCCTGGAGGAAAAAAACATACCGAAGCCCCGGCCCGTCCACGGTGCCAAAGCTCTCGGTATGATGCATATAGCCGGGGATTTGCTCCAACCGGCGGCGTTTTATGGGTAGGATCATAGCATTATTGGTTCTTGTTTTCTATTTTGGTTTGGGTTTCGCCCGTGAGCAGGTTGATGTAGCGCACAAAGAGCGCCACGCGGTTGTCTTCATCCAGCGCCGCCCAGAGCGTGCGGGTGAAGGCGTCGATGCTCCCGCTGATTGCCACGCGCACCGGGTCGCCCACAAACGAGGGGATCACCGGGTTGCCGTCGCACTTGTAGGTGTGGATCAGGTGGCCTTCGCCGATCACCGGGGTATCGTATTCATAAAAGAAGCGCTGGCAGGTCTTTTGGGCGCTTTCGCTCGCTTTGAGGATGCTCAGTTGATACGAAAAGCTGTTGTAGCTCTTGGTCAGCAGACCACTGATGCGGGGGGTGAAGGTAGGCGCGTCCGGCTCATATTCCCGGGTGCGCAGCGCTTCGATGAAGTCCTTGTTATCCCGCAGGTATTCATAAATGGTATCCGTCTGGTCGCCGTTGGTGACGATGGTTTGGTTCCCCAGCACGCGCACGGGCGAATAGATCACCAGCGAAGGGTCGATGAGCTTGCTCATGTCATAGGGGCGCGTCCTTAGGCCGCTGCCATCCTTGACGAAGATGCGGTTGCGGCTGTTCTCGCTGCGCCCCATGATGAAATACGCAACCACGGCGTTCTGGCCGTCGCAATGCAAGCCGATGAGAAGCCCCCGGCCGGGGTAGGTGTTGCCGTTGAGATACGTTTGCGCGGTTTTCATACCTGTTTAACCTTCCTTTCGTGCATTACCCGTTATTTTACCACACCAATGCATGTTTGTCAAATGAATTTGCAGGGTGATGCGTGAAAATATTATTTTTTTTAGAGAAGAGAGAACCCGCAAGCGCCAAAGCCTGCGGGTTCGTTTCTACTTTCCCACTGTACTTCAGGGATTCAAATCCTGCGGAACCTGGATGGCGCCGCTTTGAATCTGCGCTGTGACGGCCTCCAGCTCTTTGAGCAGCGCGTCGCCAAAGAATGCATCCGTCAGCGCGGTTTTGGCAAGGCCGGTGGAGCCGTCGTTCAGGCCGTGATCCAACACCTGCCCGCGTTCCATTGTGCCATAATAGAGGCCGTTCAAAACCGCCGTCAGCACGGGGTCTTTGCTCTTGAGGACTTCGGCCACTACGCTTTCCGGCGCGATGTAAGACGTGTGCCCGGCGGTGATGCAGGGCTTTTGCTGCGCCTTGGCGGCTTCCAGCGCACCCCAGTCGGTTTCGCCGCCCGCGCAGATGTAAATCAAATCGCAGCCGGAATTATACAGCAGGTTCGCTGTGTTTTTGCCGCCGGTGCGGTCAAAGCCGTTGCCAACATATTCGATGCGGGTTTCAATGGTTTTGCCAAGCTCTTGTTCGGCATAGGCAACCCCTGCGCGAAACCCTGCTTCCATCTGGAAACCGGGCGGGTTTTTCGTGCCGTTGAGCATCCCGATCTTCCCGTTTTCCGTCCGTTTGGCCAGCAAATACCCGGCAATAAAGGCGGATTCTTCGGCGCGCACGGTGCCTTGGATCAGGTTCGGGAGGTTCGCCAGCGCTTCATTTTCGCCCTTGGGGGTGAAGAAGCCTTCCATGGCAACAAACGTCACGTCAACAAGATCCGGGGAGCGTTCCTTGATGTATTCCGTGTGCAACCCGTTGTTGGTGATGATGATGTTGTAGCCCTGCGCGATGATGTCATCCAGGTTCTCTTTGAGGTCGTCGGAAGTCGGCAGCATCCACCACTTGACCTGGATGCCGGTTTCTTTGCTGAACTTTTCGAGGACGAGCCAGGCAGCGCGTGCGGAGGCGGATTTCATTTCAGCGCTGCAAAGCAACAGGGCGATTTTGGTGCTTTCGGGGGTCAGCACGGGGGTCTTGGCTTCCTCTTCCGTGCCGGCGGCGGGGTCGGTTGTTTTTGTGCCGGCGTCGGCTTTGCCACAGGCGGCAAAGCTCAACACGCAAAGCGTTGCGGCCAGCAACAGGGCAAGTGCTTTGGTGATTGCAGTTCGTTTCATCTTTCTTTTCTCCCTCTTTTTGGCGTTCGTGCATGAATTGTACCATAGGCAGGAAGGTTCTTCAATGCTTTGATGCAAGAAATTGCCGCTTCTTTTTGAACCCCGATCCGGGATTGCCGGTTACAGGCAATAAATCAGAAAAGCATTGACATATATTGCTTGAAATGGGCAAGAATAGCAGCAGCGGAATCTGCATGAAAGGGATGGTTGGCACATGAAACAGAGCCTGCGCCAATATCGCGGCAAGCTCGCGAAAAGCCTGCGCGGTCTGCGGCGGCGCTACCGCAGTTCCCTGCGGGCGCAGGGCGACGCCTATGCCGAATGGCTGCGGGATAATTACTATATGTTGGAGCGGGAAACCCGCTCTGTTTTGCGTGAACTGCGCACGGTGGAAAAGCAGCAGACGCGCCACGACCGCAGCGCGGCGCAGCCGATGCGTATGCTGGCGCTGTGCCGCCAGATCTGCGCGGGGGGAAACCTCCCCACCGGGGAGCAGTTGACCGAAGCGCTGCTGCGGGCAAAGCCCAGCGGCGCGGAGGCCGAATGGACGCCGCTGGCGCTGCGCTGCGCCCTGGCCGAAGCGGCGCTGGGCAGCCGCAGCGCCCCGCCGGAACAGCGCACGGCCTTGCTCAGTGGCGCGGTGAAAGCCTTCCGCACCCTGCCCGATCTGGATTTTGATGCGATCCTGGAACAGATCAACCCCCTCGAACGTCTTTTGCGCAAGGATCCCGCCGGGGCATACCACCGCATGGAGGAGGGCAGCCGTGCGCTCTATCGCCGCCTGTTGGCCGCCCGCGCCGCCAAGGCCGGGCGCAGTGCGGAAGAGGAAGCCCGCGCCCTGCTTGCGCAAACCGCCGGGCGGCAGGAAGGCGACCCTGCGCGGCATATCGGCGTGCCGCTGCTGCGCGGTGCGGCGCACCCCCGGCGCGGCAAAGCGCTGCTGTGGCTCGAAAGCCTGTTGCCCCTTCCGCTGGCGGCGGTTGCCGCCTGTTTGCTGGGGGCGTGGTTCGCCGCGCCGCTGTTGCTGCTGCCCCTGTGGGCGGTCTGCCGGGTGCTGCTGGAAGCGCTCTTTTTGCGCGGCGTGCAGCCCGTCCCCCTCCCCCGGTTGGAACTCGGCGGGAAGATCCCCCCCGAAGGGCGCACCGTGATCACAGTTTCCACCCTCCTGCCCGGCGCGGCAAAGGCGAAGGAACTCGGGCGGCGGATGGAGGAACTGGCGGGTTCCAACGGCGGCGAAAACGTCCTCATCTGCGTTTTGGCCGACCTGAAAGCGGCGGCGCTGCCGGTGCAGCCGCAGGATGCGGCGGACATTGCCGCCGCTTGCCGGGAAGTCACCAGGCTCAACCAAAAATACGGCGGCGGATTTTTGCTGGCGCTGCGCCCGCGCGTGTATTCCCCCACCATGGGGCAGTATTGCGGCTGGGAACGCAAGCGCGGCGCAGTCCTCCAGCTGGCGCGGCTGCTCCGGGGCGAAACCGGGGCGGGGGAGGGCTTCCTCACCCTTTGCGGCGACCAGCGGGAACTACAAAGCTGCCGCTACATCCTGGCGTTGGACGCCGACACGCAGCTCCCGCTGGAAACGGCGGCGGAGCTGGTGGCCGCCGCGCTGCACCCGGCCAACCAGCCGCAGTTTGACCCCGCCCTGGGGCGCGTGCGCACGGGTTACGGCATTTTAGCGCCCCAGGTGGGGCTTGACCTGGAAAGCGCACTGGCCACGCCCTTCGCCCACGCCATGGCCGGGGAGGGCGGCATCAGCCCCTACGCCAACCTGGTTTCGGAACGCTACCAGGATCTGTTCGGTTCCGGCATCTTTGCGGGCAAGGGGCTGCTTGATATTGACGCCTTCCTGGCGGTGGCTGCGGCGCACCCCTTCCCGGCGGAACAGGTGTTGAGCCACGACGTCCTGGAAGGCGGCTATCTGCGTGCAGGGTTCATGGCCGATGTGCAGCTGACCGACGGCTTCCCAGGCCGCCAGCGGAGTTACTTCACCCGGCAGGAACGGTGGGTGCGCGGGGATTGGCAAAACACCCCCTTCCTGCGCAAAAAGCGCGGCTTGCCCCCCCTGAACCGTTACCAGCTGTTCGATAATCTGCGGCGTTCCCTGCTCGCCCCCGGCTGCTTGCTGGCGCTGCTGTGTTCGCTCTGGGCGCCGCCCCGCGTGGCGGCGGCACTGTGCCTGGCGGCGGTGCTGGGGCTTTGCGGCGGCTGTCTGCTCTCCGCCCTGCGGGCGCTGGGCGGCGGCGGTGCGGCCATGCTTGCCCGCCGCTATTATGCCGGGGGTCTGCCCGCCGCCCTGGGCGACCTCGTCCGTGGCTCCCTCCAGCTGCTGACCCTGGCACAGGCGGCCTGGGCCAACGCGGCGGGCGCGGCGCGTGGGCTTTGGCGCAGCTTTGTCAGTGGCAAAAAGCGCCTGGAATGGACGACCGCCGCCCAGGGGGAAACCGGCGGCGGCGTTTGGCTTGACCTCCTGCCAAGCCTGTTGGCCGGGGGGCTTTTGCTGGCTTTTGGCGGCGCGTGGCAGCGCCTGTTGGGGCTGGTTCTGCTGGCCGATTTGCTTTTCGCCCCCCTTTCGGCGCGCAAACGCCCGGCAGCCCAGACGCAGTTGCACCCCGAAGAGCGCGAGCGCCTGACGGGCTACTGCGCCGCCATGTGGAATTACTTTGAAACCTACTGCACGGAGGAACACAACTTCCTGCCGCCGGATAATGTGCAGGAAACCCCGGTCTACCGCGTTGCGCCCCGGAGTTCGCCGACCAACCTCGGCCTGTATTTGCTCTGCACGCTTGCGGCGCGGGATCTGGATTTTTTAAGCACAACGCAGCTGGCGCAGCGGCTGGAGCGAACCCTTGGCAGCATCGAGCAGCTAGAACGCTGGCACGGCAATCTGCTCAACTGGTATGACACGCGCACCCTCCGCCCGCTGGAGCCGCGCTATGTTTCCACGGTGGATAGCGGCAACTTCCTCTGCTGCTTGCGGGCGCTGCGCAGCGGCCTGGGGGAATACCTGCCGGAAGAACCGCGCCTGGCCGCCCTTTGCCAGCGCTTGCGGCTGCTGGAAGAGGGCTGCGACTTGCGCCCGCTCTATCACGCGCGGCGGCGGCTGTTCCACATCGGGGTCGATCTTTCCACCGGCAAGCCCTCGGCCTCCTATTATGATTTGCTGATGAGCGAAGCGCGGATGACGGGCTATTACGCCATCGCCCGGCGGATGATCCCCAAAAAGCACTGGGGGGCGCTGGGGCGCACCCTGGCCAGCAGCGGGCGCTTCACCGGCCCGGTCAGCTGGACGGGTACCATGTTTGAATACTTTATGCCCTACCTCTTCCTCCCCGCGCCACGGGGAACCCTGGGCTACGAAGCGCTGCGCTTCAGCCTCGGCTGCCAGCAAAAGCGCGTGCGCTCCCTGGGGCGGCAGGGCGCGCACCTGCCCTGGGGGAATTCCGAAAGCGGCTTTTATGCCTTTGACGCAGGTCTGAACTACCAATACAAAGCCCACGGCGTGCAAAAGCTCGGCCTGCGCCGGGGGCTGGATGAAGAATTGGTGCTTGCGCCCTACGCGAGCTTTTTGGCGATGCAGCTTGCGCCCCGCAGCGCACTGGCGAACCTCCGCCGCTTTGAGCGCATGGAGCTTTGGGGGAAATGCGGCTTTTATGAAGCGGCGGACGCGACCCCCGGGCGCACCGCCGGGCAGGATTACGCCGTCGTGCGCAGCTACATGGCGCACCACGTGGGCATGAGCTTCCTCGCCGCGCTGAACACGCTCCAGGGCGGCGTTTTGCGGCGGCGCTTTTTGGAAGATGAAGAGATGGCCGGCGCAAGGAGCCTACTCCTGGAACGCATCCCGGATCATGCGTCGGTGTTCCGCGATGTTGAGATCCGCGAAACGCGGCGGCCGCAGGAACGCTTTGGCTCCGGCCGCACGGTTTTGAGCGGGATCGACCCCGCCGCCCCGCACGCACGGCTGCTGACCAACGGCGAATGGAGCTGCGTGATCACCGATGCGGGCGCGAGCGTATCCTTCTATCAGGGCGCAAGCGTCCTGCGGCACAGCCCCGATCTTTTGCGCCGCCCCGGGGGCGTGCTGGCCTTTTTGCACGAAGACGACGCGCCCCAAAGCGAGCAAACGCGCACGGCGGAATTCGGCGCAAACGAAGTGACGCACACCCTGGCGGGGGCGCGGGTGCAGCTTTGCACGCGCACGAGCGTGCATCCGCGGCTCCCGGCGGAAGAACGGCGCTATACGCTCAAAAACACGGCCAGGCAACCCGCCGCCGGGCATTTGACCCTCTATTTTGAACCCAGCCTGGCGCCCCTGAACGAAGAAGCGGCGCACCCCGCGTTTTCCAAGCTCTTTTTGGAGGATCAGTATGACCCCGCCCAGGGGGTGCTGACCTTCACCCGCAACCGTGCGGAGGGCGAAACCCTCTGCCTTGCGGCGGCGTTGAGCCGTGGCGTGCAAGCGGCCTGCGAACGTTTACGCACACACGCATTTTCGGGTGGCGCCGGGCAGCCTGATTTGGCCGAAGACGCCAACGGCAGCCAAAGCGGAAACCCCGATTGCTGCGGTGCGTTCCGGGTTCCCTATGCCCTGCAACCGGGCGAGAGCCGGGAATTCAGCCTCTACCTCTGCGCGGGTTCGGAGCCGGAGGAGGCGACCAGCCGCTTGCACCGTCTGCGCGGGGAGGAGGAACACCGGCGCGGTTCCCGGCGGCAAGGTGCGCCCTGCCCCTTCCGCGAAGGTGAAATGGCGGCGGCGCTGGCCGAAAGCGTATTGCCGCGCCTGTTCTTCTATGCCCCCGCCACGCCCAAGGAACTGGAGATCCGCGCCCAAAACACGGCGCGCAAACAGGCGCTTTGGCCGCTGGGGATTTCCGGCGACGAGCCATACCTCTATTTCCTCCTGCAAGGGGAGCAGGATGCGAGCGCGGCCTTGCCTTATCTGAGTTTATTCCGCCGCCTACGCGCAGCGGGCTTGCCCTGCGAACTGGTTTTGGCCTACCGCGAAGGCGGGGATTATGACACCCCCGTCGCCAACGCCCTACACGCCGCCCTGCGCCGCGAAGGCTGCCAGCACCTGGCCAACCAACGCGGCGGCGTGCATCTGGTCAACCTGAACCACGTCCCCCAACCGGCAGCCCAAGCCCTCCCCGCCTACGCCGCCTGCGGCGGGCTGGTTGGCTGTGCCGCAGCGGTTGGAGCCTTGATGAAGCCCTTGGCAGATGTTTCTGCTATGGGCGGAGTTCCCGGCTTTTTGATGCAGGTGGCGGCGGGGGAGGATCCGACGGCGGCGGCGGGGTTCACGCAGGATGGCTTCACCATCCCGGCTGCTGCGCGTCCGGCCGTCCCCTGGTGCTTGCCCCTGGCCAACCGCAGCTTTGGTACCCTGGTCAGCGACCGGGCGCTGGGCTTCACCTGGGCGGTCAATGCGCGTGAAAATAAGCTCACCCCCTGGTATAACGACCCCTGCACCGATAACCGCGGCGAGCTGCTGCTGCTGCGCTTTGGCAACCGGCTCTATGATCTGCTGCCCGGCAGCCGTGCGGAATTTTACCCGCATGAAGCCCGCTGGTTTGGGGAACTGCACGGGCTAGCGTATGAAATCACGGTTTACGTCCCCGAACGCGGCTGCGCCAAACGCTGCGATGTGCGTCTGCAAAACCGCACCGACCGCAGCCTGACCCCGGAACTGGCCTATTATTTGGAACCCGTCCTGGGCGTGCGCCGGGAACCGCACAGCCCCATTTTGGGCGAAGCCCTGCCCGACGGCGCACTGCTCCACGCCCCGGACGCCGCCATGGGCGGGTTCACGGCGCTGCTGCTTGCGGGCGGCGCGGATTTCGTTTGCTCCGACCGGGCGGCTTTCTGCAAAGGGCAATGGCGGGGCGGCGGCGGCTGGCCACAGGCCGACCCCTGCGCGGCGGTGGGGCGGCGGCTCAACATCCCGCCGGGCGAAGAGGTCACGGCGGCGTTTTCACTGGCCTGGGGCAAGGGGCGCAACGCCGCCCTCTGTGCGCACTTGGTGGCCGAACGCGACCCCATGGCCCATGCGCGGGCAAGGCTCACCATTGCGACCCCCAGTGCGGCGCTCAATCATATGATCAACACCTGGCTGCCGCAGCAGATCCTCCACAGCCGCCTGTTTGGCCGCACAGGGTTCTCGCAGTGCGGCGGCGCATGGGGGTTCCGCGATCAGCTCCAGGACGTCAGCGCCCTATGCATGACGCACCCGGAACTTGTGCGCGTGCAAATCTGCCGCTGTGCGGCGGCGCAGTTCCCCGAAGGCGATGTGCTGCACTGGTGGCACCGCATCCCCGGCGAAGGCGTGCGCGGCGTGCGCACCCGCTATTCCGATGATCTTCTGTGGCTCCCCTGCGTCTGCGCGGAATACGTTGAAAAGACCGGCGATACCGGCATTTTGGATACCCGCATCCCCTTCCGGGAAGGTGCGCTTTTGCGGGCGGAGGAGGCCGAGCGCTACGCCCTCTACCCACAGAGCTGCGAAAAGGCCGGTTTGTATGAACACTGCATCCGCGCCGTGGAACACGCTTTGGGCGCCATGGGCGAACACGGCTTGCCGCGCATCGGCGGCGGGGATTGGAACGACGGCTTCAACCTGGTGGGCGCAAAGGGGCGGGGCGAAAGCGTCTGGCTGGGGATGTTCCTTGCGCAGACGCTCGAAAAAACGGCGGCGCTCTGCCGCCTGCAAAGCGACGAAGCACGCGCCGAACGGTATTTGCAGGAGGCTGCCCGGCTGCGCACGGCAATTGATACGCACGCCTGGGCGGGGGATCGCTATCTGCGCGCCTTTTGGGATGACGGCAGCCCCATGGGTGGCAGCGGCAACGAACCCTGCTCCATCGACCTGCTGCCCCAGGCCTTCGCCGCGCTGTGCCACATGCCCGACCCCGTGCGCCGCAACCAGGCGCTGGAAACCGCCGTCGCCCGCCTGGCCGACCCGGAACACCGCATATTGCGTCTGCTGCGCGAACCCTTCACCCGCAACGGCAAGCGGGCGGGCTATATCAACGCCTACCCGCCGGGGATCCGCGAAAACGGGGGGCAATACACCCATGCCGCCGTCTGGCTCTGCCTGGCGCTGCTGGCCGAGCGCCGCGCAGACGAAGCCTGGGCGCTGCTGCAAATGCTCAACCCGGCAGAGCTTTGCAACATGCCGGAAGCCCTTGCCCGCTACCGCGGCGAACCCTACGCCCTGGCCGGGGATGTTTCCGGCGCACCGGGCAAGGAAGGCCAGGCGGGCTGGACGCTCTACACCGGCGCGGCGGCGTGGTATTACCGCACCATCGTGGAAGGAATGCTAGGCCTGCAAGAAGAAGACGGCAAATTGGTGATGAAAACCCCCTGCCTGCCCGCAGACTGGGCAGGCAAGGTACGCGCAGTGCTGACGCTGCGCGACGGGACGGAACTGGTAGCGGAATAGTATTTATTACCCGGCCAAAGATCGGGTAATCCGACTGCGACGGCGCAACGCGGGTTAGCTGCGAAAAGGAAAAGCCGCCCGGTTAGGCGGCTTGGAAGAGCTATGCGTGGGGTTGCGTGGCGGTTGTTCCTGTGGGTTGCGCCGGGAAATCGCCGACATAGAGCGTTTTGCCAAGAGAATTCAGCACTCGAATCACCGTGTCAAGGTTCGGGCTGGTGCGCCCTTTCTCCATGCGGGCGATGACGGGCTGGCGCACGCCGGACATTTCCTCCAGCTTTTTCTGCGTGATTCCCTTTTCGTTACGAGCTTTGATTAGCTCGCCCATCAGGGCGATGCGCACACGACTTTCTTCGATTTCCTGCGGCGTGAAAAGTTCACGCTCCAACGCTTCCCAGTCGCCCAAAGCCTCGCTACCGCGAAGTTTGACGTCCGCAAGTTCTTCTTTTGCGGTTTCCAGTTCGCGGTTGTATTGCTTATTCATGATCAAAACCCCTTTCTTTCAGGTCGGCAAGCTCTCGCTTTGCTCGTTCAATTTCTTTTTGTGGTGTTTTTTGCGTTTGCTTCAAGAAAACATGAAGCAACACAAACTCGCCATTGATCCATGCGGCAAACAAAATCCTATCCCGCAGGGGGCGCAGTTCCCAGATTTCGCCGTCCAAATGCTTTATCTGCGGCTCGCCAATGGCTGTGCCATATTCCGCTAAAGCGTTGATATATTCCTGTATTTTTCGTAGCTTAATGCGGCTGTCCTTGCCGTTTTGTTCAGCGAGCGTGCGGAGGTGGTTCGCGACGGGCGATTCCCCGTTCGCCTTTTTATAGTAGTGAATCTTGTGCAAGTATCATTCCCCTTCCTCTCTCTATTATACTTTGAAAGTTATTAAATGTCAATATCTTTTGCGTTATTTTTTTTGAGGTGAGTTATGCGCAACACGATCAATTCCGTTGAAATTGAAGAGCCTGAAACGGGCGGGAGCTTGATAGCACAACCAGCGGCGGGAGGCTAACCCTCCCGCCGCTGGTTGCGCTTTGCATCAATTGTGGTACCCGTTCAGTCGACTGTTCGCATCCCCCAAAGCTGCCCGAACTCGTTTGTGGGGCGGCTTGTGTCGAAGACGAACTCATAGCCGCCGTCTGCGCCGCCAAAGGCTTCCAGCAAAAGAACCGCACACAGGTGGTTTTCTTCATTTAGGAACAGCGGGAAATCAACACTCAGCCCGTGCCGGTCACCTGATCGCGCGGGGGATAGCGCAATTTCCCTGCTTTGGCTATAGTTGAGGTCTTCAATGTATGGCGGAAGACTGCCGTCGTCTTCCAGAAAAGCATCGAAATAAAACGTCACACGTTCGCGCAGGTTCTCAAAGTAGCTTTCTTCGGTGAAGCCCGCCAGTTGCAGCAGTTCCAGGTTGGGGATGGGCGCACCCGTTTGGATGTTCAGATTATAGGCTGTGAAATAAATGCCATCCCAGGGGTCTGTTGACCATGTTACGAGCGAGAGTACATTGCCGTTCACCATATAGGCATAGTCATTGGTGCGGTATTCTTCGGGCTGCGTTTCGGCAATGGCCTTGTTGATTTCTTTGGCTGCCGGGCAATCCAGGTTGATCACCGGCAGGCGGAAATCTTCCTGTTCCACCAGGGAATACACCAGCGGCTGTTTTGCGTCGAGCGGTGCGGCGGGCGCAGTTTGTGTTTGTGCTGTGGCGGATGTAGTTGCGTCCATTGCAGCGCTATTTTTGCACGCGGCAAGCGTGAGCAGCGCAGCGCCGGTGAGGAGAACCGAAAGCATCCGCTTCATGCCGTGGCCTCCGCTCCCGCTTCCTTATACGCATACATCAAAATCAAGCATTTATCCCCGCAGTGGGTGCAGGTGATGCAGCCTGCGTGGCCGGAGCGGACTTCGCGGAAGACGCCCTTGCTTTCTACCAGCGCTTTTGCCGCCAGGAATTCTTCCGGGCTGATGCCGGTGTGGTAGAGGAAAGCGATTTCCGGGTCGATATTTTCCGGCGCGTCGAAGAGGTCTTCGAGGTATTGCCGGTGGACGTCCTGCGGCTTGCCGCGCAGCTTTTTGAGCGCCGCGAGCTTGCCGTCGGTCATCCCCAGCACCGGGCGGATGCTCAACAGGTTTGCGCCCAGCGCCGAAACGGCGGAGCAGCGGCCGCTGCGGCGCATGTAAGTCACCGAACCCAGCAGCGCCGTTGTGCGCACCCGCTTGCGCCAGAGCAGCGCGTCTTCGGCAATTTCCGCCGCGCTGCGCCCCGCCGCACGCAGCTGCGCGGCGTGCAGCAGTTGCAGGGTGATGCCGATGGACATGCTTTCGCTGTCGATCACATACACATCCTCAAAATCCTGCGCGGCAATGGCTGCGTTTTGGTAGGAAGACGAGATCAGGCCGCCGATGCAAAAATGCACCACGGCGTTTGCGCCCGCATGGAGCAGTTCAGTGAAGTGCGCCTGGTATTCCCCGACGGGGATGGCGGAGGTGGTGGGGACGATTTTGTTGCGCGCATATGTATTGAAGATTTCCGGCGGGGTAATATCAATGCTATCGCGTAAGCTGCGCCCAAGGATGTTGACGTACAGGGGGATGCTGCGGATCTTGTGCAGGTCTTGCAAATCCTGCGGAAGATCAGCGGGGCTGTCGGTGGAAAGAACGACTGGTTTTGCCATGGGTATCACCTCTTGTGTTTTTAATTTATTTTTTAGTGTTATCAATCTTTTTCAATGGCAATAAACGCAAAGCATTCATTGCCGACGTGGGAAACGATGACGCAGCCCATATCGCTCGTGACCCAGTGCTGCACATCGGGCAGCAGCTCGCGTGCCAGAGCCTCCAGCGGCTCATATTGCTCCGGGGTCATGTCCGGCGTATGCACCACAAAGGCCAGGGAAAGATCCATTTTATCGCGGGAAGCCTCAATGGCGTCGCGGAGGAAATTTTCCTGCACGGTGGCCAGGGAGCCGCGGTATTTTTTGCCGATGTTCAAATCGCCGTTGTTGCCGTTGACCGTCACCATGGGGCGCAGCTTGAGCAAATTTGCGCCAAAGGCCGTCAGCGCCGAACAGCGCCCGCCCTTGGAAACGAAGACCAGGTTATCCGGGATATAATATGCCATCACTTTGCTCCGTATGCGGCAAAGCTCCCGGGCGATTTCCTCGGCGGGGAGGCCTTGTTCCCGCAGCTTGGCGGCCAGCACGCACAGCATCCCGGAGGCGACGCAGAAGTTCATGGTATCCACCACATGCACGTCCTCGCATTCGGCGGCGGCCAGCTGCGCCACGTGGTTGACCGAAGAAAGCTGGTGCGAAAGCGAAAGATGCACCACGGCACAGCCCTGGCTGGTCCAGGTTTCAAAAAACGCCTTGTATTCCCCGATGGAGGGGGCGGCTGTTTTGGGGATCACCCCGCGCTCTTTATATGCGGTATAAATATCTTTGGGGAAAAGATCGACGCAGTCTTTGTAAAACTTACCTTCCAGGTTGATGAGGAGCGGGATGAAATGAATGCCAAGCTCCGCACGGAGGGCGGCGGGGAGATCTGCGGAGCTATCTGCCGTGATGATGACCGGCTTGCCCATAATGTTGAATTGAACCTTTCCTGGCGCGGTTTAGGTCGCGATACGGCGCACAGTAACAGTATAACAGAAAATCTGCATTTTGTAAAGAAAAAAACTTGTTTCTTTCCGTAGAGTATGATATAATCATCCGTGAAAGACACTGAAGGAGGGGTACCCTATGGCAACTTACTGCCCAAACCCAAATTGTGGAAGAAAACTGAAGCTCAAGGATTGGAAGGTCAACTGCCCGGCGTGCGGCACCAATATCCTCTATTACAAAATGGAAGAGCGCCTGTTGGCGGACGCCGACAAGGTGGAACTGGAGCATGTGGGGTTCCAAAAGCGGATTGACCGCGCCAAGGCGGCGGTCGTGGGCAGCAAGTGGGCGATAGCCCGCCTGGTGCTGCTGTTCCTGCCCCTGGGCGTGCTGTTCCTGCCGCTGGTGAAGATGACCATCAACGCGCCCTATATTGATAAAACAGAAACGTTCGATATTATCAAGCTCTTCGGCTATATTTTTGACGGCCTGGATTTTGACGTCGTCTTTGGCCTGGCGGGGACGGCGGCCTTCGGCGCGGCGTTCAAGTGGTTCCTGGTGGCGCTTGTGGGCGTGATCGTCGTGGTCGTGTGCATCCTTGCGGGTCTTGTGACCTGCTTCCTGGCGTCTTCGCCCAAGGGTTTTTTGCGCAGCGTGCTGTTCAACGGCCTTGGCATAGCGGGCGCAGCGACGGGGCTGCTGGGCGTCACCCGGTTCGGCAGTGCAATCGCCGCCGTGCTGCCCGGCGCGGTGCAAAGCCAGGCGGGGTTGGGCGGGTACCTGGTGATCCTCGCCTTCGCGCTGGTGCTTGCACTCAATATTGTGATCAAAACCCGGGGCGGCGTCCCGGTGAAATATAAGCAGTGCTACGTCAGCGGCTTCCCGGCCGAAGAAGTGGCCGATGCGCTGGCGGCGGGCAAAACCCTGGATGAACTGCGCGCGGAACGCGCCGCCGTGGAAGCGGCAGAAACAGAAGCCGCCGAAGCGGCGCCTGTGCAAGGCTAGCCCTTGGGTATTACAAATGCCCCGGAATCGAAAACCGCACCTTTGCCACATACATCTCTTCCGTCACCGCCAGGGCGTCGGCCAGCAGGTTGTGGTCGCCCTTGGTTTTTAACAGGCCATATTCCCGCGCAACAATGCGGTGCGTGTTCAGTTGGCCGTCGGGTAGGCGATACAGGATCACGTCGCCCTCGCGCAGTTCCTCGTAGGGGAATTCTTTCGCCAGCACCAGCGCACCCTTGGGGACGCCGGGTTCCATGGAATCCGCACGGATGAGAACCGCCCGCCAGCCAAAAAAGGAATCGCTCCCCGCCAGATTTTGATAGAGCAGCAGCGGGAAGACGAAAAACAGAAACACAGCGCGCCACCCCCGGAATAGTTCCCCCAGCGAAACCCGCCGCCGCCCCTGTGGTAATTTTCCCCGCGGGGGGCGGCTGTCATATTCTTGCGGCATGGGCGGCAACACCCAGGGGTTTTGCGGGTGGTTGGGTGGAATCATTACATCGTTCTCCCGGATTGGCAGGATTTTCCTTATACTGTTCCTCAATTAAAAGCAGTGCTTCATTTTTATGTACCTGGACACGGCACGCCGGGTCCCTAAAAAGCCACATAAAAATACAGCTGTACATCGAGCGTTTTATCTTGGTTTGTAGGGACACGGCGTGCCGTGTCCAGGTACGTTAATGCACAAGTTTGAACGAAAGAAGTCTTTTAATCGCAGAATAGTATTACTTCCGTTTGCGCAGCAGTGCACCTGCGCCGAGCGCCAGCAGCGCCAGGGCGGAAAGCGCCATCGTGGCCACCGCCGCTTCCGTCGGCGCCGCACTGGTCAGCGGCACTTCTTCCGCAAGGGCTGTTGCAGCTGCGGTGGTAGCAGCAGTAGCAAAGGCGGCAGTGGTGGCGGTGGTAGCAGATGCGGAAGGGGCGGGGAGCCACGCGCTGCTCTCGGTCGGCTGTGTTGGCAGCTCTGATGGCACGGCGCTTTCTGTGATGGATTGCGTGCTTTCGGTTGTAGACACAGCGCTTTCTGTTGTTGTTTGAGTGGTTGCCGGGGTTGAGGGTGCGCTTGCAGTTGTGGCTTCTGCCGTGGGCGCAGTGGATTGCGTGGCGCTTTCTGTAGTGCTTTCCGGCAGTGTTGTCGTATCCCTGCTAGGTTGTGTGGTT
>JAITNG010000175.1 GCA_031290595.1 Oscillospiraceae bacterium | reverse complement strand
AGCCTATGCCGGCACGAACTATGAAACCTTTACGGACTATAGCGTGGTCGTAACATACTGAGCCGCTTAGTTGCTTTACGACGACGAAAGGAGGCGATTCCAATGGACTAGCAACGGCGATACTTCCACAGGGGTACAGAAGGACAACAAACAGCATAACCCAAACGCTAACTTCAGAAAGGACTACCAATTATGAAACTGAAACGACTTTTCTCCGTACTACTGGCAATGGCGTTCGCAATGGTGCTGGTTACAGGCTGCGCATCCAGCGGGGAGGGCAAAGACCCGGTTGCCACGGATCCGCTTGCGCCGCAGCAAGTGTTGCAGACGCTGCAAAAATACTTGCCAGCCAAAGTTCTCGAAAACCTTCCGAACTTTCGGCAGGAAGCGTATGACAACGGCGGGTCGTGGTTGACCGACAAAGGCACGCTGTATCTGTGGAGCAAATGGAGCGACGAGGAACCGCCGGAAACGACGACCGCACATAAAATTGAGTTTCTCATCGCCGAGGAAACCGGGGAACTGGCGAAATACCGTTACAAATCTTATGATTTTGTGCTTGATGAGAATTCCATAACAATGGCACAGGCGCAAGCGCTTGTGCAGGCGTTTGCGACGGATTTCATCCCACAGGCGGCGGAACTCAACTTTAAAAACAAGCCGCTCGACAGCAATAACCTGTATGACCCCGGAACACATGAGGGTTGGGTCAGCGTGCGCGGCAACACGGAGTACATGATCATGATTGACCTTGTTCACGGGCTTGTGGAGTCCTTTGAGGCGGAGTTCCTTGCGGAATAGTATTGCGCAAGAAAGATTGACCCGCAACCCACAGGGTTCGGGGGATTCAGGAGGGAATTCAATTGAAAAAGCGTCTTTTAGCGATTTTATTGGGAATATGCCTTCTGCTTGTTGGCGGATTTGTTTCCGCCAGCGCAGAAGGGCAACAAGAAAGCGCCCCTTCCCTTTGGGTAATGAACGTCCCAACAACACCCAACACAGCAATAGCGCATGCGTATTGGCTTATCAACAGCAAGTTTGCATGGGAAGACGCCAATATGGATCCCAATAAAGCAGTTGTTTTGGGAACTCCGTTTGGCGTCGCGACCGCAGAAGGGCAACTGCTGTATTTCCCGGTATTGCAGGACGGAAAAGTTGCACTGACGTATCAGCTTTACCGCAACAAACCCTGGCAGCAGTGGAGTTCGGTCGGTGGCGTGACGCTGGTTGAGGAAATCAACGCTTTCACAGGCGATACGAGCGAGCAGAAGCCTATGTTGATCTATTTGGATGAAAACGAAGATATTGTGCTGCAAAGCGAACACCGCAAGCAAACCGTTCAGATTGATCCAACGAAACAATGCATAATCCCTGTTGACAAAAGCTATGACGAACGCCTGCATGCGTATGGCGTGACGGATACGGGCGCTGTATCCGTGAACATCCTTGCCCCGGCAAAACTGGTCTTCGGTGGCCCGCTGTTCTTCCATACATGGTGGCTACACGTGACGCTGCACCCCTTTTGCATGGAATACGGAATCACCTAAGTGCAATCTACTTCCCCGGCTCCGCAACCTGCGGGGTCGGGGATAAAACTTTTCGCATCACAATTTTGTTTTCGCATCTTGCGATTTCCGCAAACCCGGCTTTTTCATAAAGCCGAAGCGGGCCGGTGAAGTCCCATTTATACCGCTCGTCGTGCTTGACGGGGTAGCCCTCGATGGCGAAACAGCCGTCGGCCTTCGCATCGGCGATGACCCGCTGCAAAAGAGCCGTCGCCACGCCTTTGCCGCGGTATTCCGGGGCGATTTCAAAACATAAGACCGCCCGTTCCCGCTTTTCGGGCGGCGAATATAAACGGGAGCCGTTGGCGCACGCGGCGGGGAGGCTGGCCTTGTCGTTCGCGTTGCACCAACCGATTGAAACACCGTCCGCAAACGCCAAATATCCTTTCAAAACGCCGGACGCAATCTGTCGCTCGGCGACTTTTCCTGCAGCGCGACCGACGTCATCCGCATCTGCCTTGGCGAACGCCGCCGCCTGCTCCTTGGTCATCTGCCAAGATATACAGTAGCACCGATACGGGGAATCATCCGTAAACGCCCGATTATCAAAAAAGTCGAAATAATCGGCGGCGCGTGCCGGGGTTAGAGGTTCAATGGTTAGGTTCATGTTATGTACTCCTTGGGGGTTTCTGGTAAGCATATTGATAGTCTTTCTTTTCCCTGCTTGATGTTTGGTGCAAAGGAATACAGCCAAAACCGCCCATGCGGCACATTGTGGCCGCACGGGCGGGTTGGCTTTCCCGGTCAGGCGGGGTCAAAGGCGTCTTTGCCCAGCCCACAGACGGGGCAAACCCAATCTTCGGGCAGGTCTTCAAATGCGGTGCCGGGGGCAATCCCGTTTTCAGGGTCGCCTGCGGCGGGGTCGTAGACGTAGCCGCAGGGGCATTCATAGCTTTGCATGGCTATTCCTCCTACAATCAAAACAGGCCTTGGATCGCCGCAAGCAGCGCGTCAAGCCAATCCTTCAGGATAAAGATGGGCAACGGCAGCGGCAACACAATCGGGATGGGCAGCGGGAACGGGATCGCCTTGATGGCATTCAGGATCGCATCAATATCGGGCATGGGGGATTCTCCTTTCTCAAAACGAACTTCGCTTGGGGTCTGGTTCTATGATACCGCAAAACGGCGAAAAAGTCAAGCCTATCAGCGGCGGAAAATCTGGACGGCATTGTGGATGTTTTCGATCACCACGTTTTCGTGCGCACCGGCGTATTCGCCGTCTATGGTCCAGGGTACCGTATCGGTAAAAGTGAACTCCGCGCGGCTGGTGTGGAGCAGGTGCACGTTGGGGGTGTTGAACTGCCGCGAAACTACGTTGGCAATTGCCCGGCTCCACGCGCCGGCGTCGGCAGGGTAAGGCACCAGCAGCAGCTCAAACAGGCCGTCGTTGAGGCCGACCTCGCGTCGGTGGAGCTTGATAACGCCCGCAATGGAGGTGGAATTGGTGACGGAAACGAAGGCGTACTCCCCTTCCGCCTCATAGCCTTCCGCCGTTTTGACATGCATGGTGATGGGGTGGATGGAGCTGACCGCCTTGACGGCAGAGAGCATATAAGCCGCATGGCCAAGCCGGTTTTTGAGCTTCTGCGGCGTATCGTAGGAACATTCGGTGAACGCGCCGAAGGAGGCCGTATAGGAAAAATACATCCCGCCGTTCAGGCAGCCCAGGTCGTTCCAGAGCGGCTGCCCGTTGAGGATAATATCAATCGCCTCCCGGTTATCGGTCGGGATGCAGAGCGTCTTGGCAAAATCGTTGGTGGAACCCGCCGGGATATAGCCCAGCAGCGGGCGGTTTTCGAGCAGCATCACGCCGTTGATGGTTTCGTTGAAGGTGCCGTCCCCGCCCCGGCAGACGATGATGTCAAAATCCATACCGCGCCGCCGCACAATATCGGTGGCGTCACCCTGGCAGCGCGTTGTGTAAACGGTGGTTTCAAGGCCGTTGGTGCTGAACAGCGCCGTGATGTTTTGCAGGTGCGTCTTTGCGGTGTGCTTCCCCGCGGTTGGGTTCAGGATCACCAACGCTTTTTTGCCGTCGAAAAAACTTGTCATTTAATTCACACCTCGCTTTTTTTCTATACTTATGCGCCCGTGAATTCGGCGTTTGTGGCATAGTAGGCTTCGAGTGTTTCCTCTATCGCCCGCAGCATAAACGTGATAAAACAGGTCGCGTCGCCCGCATCGTTGGACTGGCCGATGGCGGCATAATATTCCTCTTGCCGCTCCTTGATAATGCTCTCCACCGGCATCCATGCGAATATTTCTTTCCACCCGCGCAGCAAAAGCGTCTGCCACATCCGCCCCATGCGGCCGTTGCCATCCGAAAAAGGATGAATCACTTCAAATTCATAATGAAAGACGCAGCTTTTGATGAGCGGATGCACGGGCGCAGCTTTTGCCCAAAGGAGCAGATCCGCCATAAGCCCGCTGACCATACCGGCAGGCGGCGCAATGTGCACAATGTCTTTCCCCTTGAACACACCAACGTTGCCGGAGCGAAACTGACCGGGTTCCCGGACTAAATCTTTCATCATGATTTGGTGCGCGGCCAGCAAATCCATCCTGTCGTATGGGTCAAACGCCATCATTTTGCCGTATGCCTGGAAGGCGTTTTCCACCTCGCAAATATCCTGTGGCGGGGCAAGCACGCGCTTGCCATCCATGATTGCGGTCACTTGATCCAGCGAAAGGGAATTGTTTTCGATGGCCAAAGAGGAATGAACGGAGCGGATGCGGTTGATGCGGCGCAGCCTGGGGTTTTGTTCCATGCCGCTTTGCATGGCCAGCACATCAACCCGGGCGGCAATCTGCGCCACAAGGCTCAGGATTTCATCAGTAATGGTGTAATTTGGCTTATATAAAAAATCCATACTTGTATCCTCCGCGACGGAATAGGAGAAACTAACGGTGAACCAGCGCAGCCTGTCCCAGTCAAAAATACGAAAGGAGAACTTTATCCGTGAAATTCAAAAAGAAGAAACAGCAGGAAAGCAGCACCCTGCCCGCCGATTCCGCCGCACGGCTGCCGGATACGCAGCTGCCGCGCAGCCTGGCGCAACCCAAAAGCGAAAACGCCGTCACCCAGCAAAAGCACTGGGGCGAACAAAACGAAAAATAGTACCTGGTACCTGCGGTACGGCTTGTCGTCTGTGGCGCTTTCAAGTTACACTTCATCTGATTTTCTTTTAGCGGAACAGGCCATCCATTCCGCCGCCGCGCCTGCGGGGTTCGGGCTGCTGGTGGGCGTGGTTGACCAGGATAATGTCGTCCCCGATCACTTCAATATCCTGCCAGCGGATGAAGAATTCTTCCCGCGAAAAGAAGCCCATTGTGCGCGGGCGGCCAAGCACCACCAGCGCTTCCACACAGCCGGTGCAGGTATCCACCTGCGCGTCGCAGACGTTGCCCAGCCGTGCGCCCGTCGTTTTGCTGATCACGTCCTTGTTGCGCAGTTCCGTTATGCAGCACTTCATTGCACGCACCCCCGTTTTGGTATGTTCTTTTTATACCTATGCGGGGGGCGCGGTTTTCATTCGCTTTCTTTGGCCGCGATGCGGAAGACCTTCACGCCGTGGGGGGCGACGGTGCAGCGGAGTTCATCGGTCACGGTTTCGCTGCGGCCATTCCATAGCTCACGCGCCTCGTAAGCTGCGGCAAAGGGCAGGTTGACAAAATCCTTGGCGGCCACCGTGTTCATCCGCAGGGTGAAGTGGCGGGATTCCGTCGCCTTGTTGAAGAAGCAGACGGCGACCTCCCCGCCCGCCAGAGGCTTGAGCAGGACGTCCTGCGTTCCGTTGGTCCAGATGCGGCGGCACTGCACCCCCAGGGGATCCTGGTCGATGGCGATCACATCGCGGTTGGTGACGATCTGCCAGGCGGCGTTGGTGGTATCCGGCGTGCCGTCCGGCCGGAGGAACACCCGCACATCGTTGCCAAGGATCAACGGCGCGGCCATCATGCACCAGAGGGTGAAGTGGGCGCGGTTCTCTTCGTAATTCAGCCCGCCGTTGCCAACCTCAAGCATATCCGGGTCATTCCAGCCGCCGGGGCCTGCGTGTTCGGCCAGGCGGACGTTGATTTCATAAATACCCAAAATCGACGCCCAGAAGGGCTTGATGTCGAGCGTAGTGCGCCAGAGGTTACCCGCGCTCCTGCCCCACTTCCACGGCAGGTGAAGACCCCATTCACAGATGGAATAGTTGATCTTCTTTTCCGGCAGTCCGGCGGCTTCGGCGTAATCCGCCGTGGCGCGGCGCAGCGCTTTGCCCATTTTGGCGTATTGGTAGGCGGCGCTATCAAACCGGGATGCGATGGGGTTGCAGATGCGCACGGTGTTTGCACCCTTGCGCAGGGGGAGGATCAACTGGTGCCGGCCTTCCTTGGTCATGGCCCAGGTGGGCGGCACGGTGGTATCGGCGGCAAAAGCGCCGTTGATTTCGATCACCGCAAACTTTTTGGAATGGCTCTTTTTGCGGATGCACAGCGTCAGGGCATAGAGGCCGTCTTCTTCGGCCGTCACATCACGGAAGACCACTGCGCCGCTGCCGAAGGAAAGCCCGGCCACGTATTTGCCGGTTTCCAGTCGGTCATCCTCAACCAGCACCGCGCCGCCTTCCAGCGTGGCGTCCTCCACGCCGTAATAGGTTTCCTGCCCGCTGCCCAGGGCGCTGACTGCAATTTTTTCGATGCAGGGGGCGCGCATGGGGATCGCTTCGTTGTGGCAGAAGTCATATTTAAAATATTCCACGCCCCATTCGGCCAGGGTGCGTGCATCCAGGGCTTCGCGCCCCAGGCTGGCCGGGAGGTCTTCGCAGGTCAGGCTGCCGTTGGAAGAATACAGCCCCAGCTTCAGCCCGCGGGCGTTGACCTGCTGCACCAGGGCGGGGATGCCGCCGGGGAAGGTCACAAGATCCGCCTGCAAACGGCCGTTGGCGTCCCGCTGGGAACTTTGCCAGCAGTCGTCGATGTTCAAATAGCGGTAGCCAGCATCCAGCAAGCCGCCCTTTTGCATGGCCTGTGCGACTTCCAGCACCAGGGATTCGCTGATGCGGTTGCGGAAGGTGTTCCAGCTCGACCAGCCCATGGGCGGGGTTGCCGCCGCGCCGTTGCCGTAGGGCGCTTCCACGGGGAGGTTCAGCTTCGCCAGCTGGGCGGCCTGTTTCGCCCCCGCCCGCAAGGCGTCCGCACTGCTGCCCTGGAACGCCTTGGAAAGGGCGGTCGCGCCCACCGCCGCACTCAAATCAGAAAGTGTTTTTTTCAGCGCCACTTAACACCACACCTTTCATGCTTGTATTTTCAAACAGAATTTCTGCTTTTTATTATACACCCTTTGGGTGAAAAAGAAAAGCAGTTATCTGTGAAATAAATATGAACAAATCATGCTGCTGCGTCACACATAGAATGCGCGAATATATTCTTCCACATCCGCACGCGTGCCAAGGAAGGGGCCGGGCTGCTCCATCTTGCGCGAAACCAGCGCCGCCGCCGTGCGCAGCGCCGCCGGGATCCCCTGCCCCAGCCGTTCGGTGATGTAGCTGGCAAAGCAGGTATCCCCCCGGCCTGTGCGCCCGCTGAGGTTGCGGGGGCGCAGCGGCTCGGTGGTGTAGGCCGCCCCGTCAAAGAGCAGCACTTCCGTGTTGTGGGTGATCATGATTTCCTGTGCGCCCCAATCGTGGAGCATCGCGGCGGCGCGGCGGCGGTCGGTCGTCCCGGTCAGGATCTCGGCTTCCGCGGCGTCCGTCTTGAGGAAGCGGATCAGCGGCAGCAGCGCACGCTTGCGCGGCCAGTCCTCAAATTCCATGCTGCCGTCGGCTCTGCCGCAGCGCAAAAAACCCTGCACATCCACCGCCACAGCGCCGCGCTTTGCCGCCGCTTCAATGACGCTCTCTTCCACATCCCCGCGCATCAGCCCGGCGATGTGGTATATTTCCGCCGCGTCCTCCGGCAAATCCGCCGGGGTGTAGGCCGGGATGCGGCTGATCACCCGGCAGGTGCGGCGTTCTTTATCCGCCGTGTGGTAGGTGTTGGAAATCGAGGTGCTGCTCGCCGCCGCGCAGGGGGCTAGGGTGACGCCCTTCGCCCGGGCGAAGACGGCGGGCAGGTCAATTTCCGCCGGGTTGCATTTGCCCAGCGCAAGGACGCTATGCCCCAAAGCGGCGGCGGCATAGGCGGAATACACCACCGCGCCGCCGATTTCGCGCACGGTGACGCCCAGGTGGTCGGTGTTCACATCCAGCGAAGGCTGGCCAATGAGCATCAAATCATAAGACATAATAGAAATCTCCTCTTTATATATGAGTATGCTATGGCATCTGAAAAAGCGCGGACGCAGCCGACGAGCCGCGCCGCAGGTGCAAAAACAGCGCACGGAGCGGAAGAATTCCGCACCGTGCGCTTGCATTTGCCCCGCCCGGGCAGTTATTTCCCGGCAACGGAATCTTTGAGCGCCTTGCCAGCTTTGAACACGGGGATCTTGGTGGCGGGGGCAATCAGAGCTTCGCCGGTCTGGGGGTTGCGAACCTTCTTTTCGGCGCGATCCCGCACCTCAAAAGAACCGAAGCCGACAAACTGCACCTTTTCGCCGGAAACCAGGGCGTCCGTCAATGCGTTGAGGACGGCGGCGGTGACTTTTTCCGCCTGTTTCTTCTCGATGCCCTCTTGTTGCGCGATCTTGCTGATGAATTCGTTTCTGTTCATTGCGTTGTTACTCCTCCTTTGTTATGAAAAAGTTGCGAAAATATAGGATAAATTGAAGAATTACTCCTTCAACTATCTTCCTTTGCAATCGCCCAAAGCCTGTCCAGCTCTTCGGGCGGGGCGGCCTTCATATCAAGGCCTTGCGCCAGCGCCATGCGCTCCACAGCGGCAAAGCGGCGCAGGAACTTTTCACTGGATTCCCCCAACGCCTCTTCGGCGTCGCAGTCGGGCAAAAAGCGCGAAACATTCACCGCGCTGAAGAGAACATCGCCCAGTTCTTCGCGGCAGTGGGCGGGGGCGCCTTCGGCGACGGCCTGGCGCAGCTCCTCCACTTCTTCGGCAAGGCGTTCAAGCGCGCCGGAAACATCCGGCCAGTCGAAGCCTGCGCGTGCTGCCTTTTGCTGGAGCTTGGTGCTGCGCATCAAAGCGGGCAGCTCGTGGGGTATGTGTTCCATTGCGGATGTAACCGTCCCCTGCCCCTTGCTGCGGCGCTTGATCGCGTCCCAGTTGCGCAGGACGTTCTCGACGCCTTCCACCTGTGTTTGGGCAAAGACGTGCGGGTGCCGCTCAATGAGCTTGCGGCAAATGCCGTCGGTCACCTGATCCCACCCGAAGGCGCCGCGTTCCCCGGCGATTTCGCAGTGCAGCGCCACTTGCAGCAGCACATCCCCCAGTTCTTCGCAGAGCAGCGCATCGTCGCCCAGGTTGAGCGCTTCGACCACCTCGTAGGTTTCTTCGATGAAGTTCTTCTTAATGGAAAGGTGAGTCTGCTCGGCGTCCCAGGGGCAGCCGCCCGGCGCACGCAGGATCGCGATGATCTCGCGCAGGTCTTCGGTGCTATAAAGCGATTTACCCAATACGGCGGCGCTGCGCCCAGATTGTTCCAACGAATACGCCTCCCCTTCGGTAAATCTTGCCAGCCAAGGCTTCCCACGAATCCAGCGCTACTATTTTAACCTAAAAGCCCGTACTTTGCAAGTGTTTTTCCAATTTTTTTACCTTTTGGTAGCATTTCGAGGTCTTCTTCGGTCACTGCATGGGTCAAAAGCATCGAAATCGCATAAACTAGCACCGCTGCACCGATGGCGGCGGCCATCACGAGCAGCTGCAAGAGCCGCCCGTCCACCCCTGCCTTGGCGGCAAAAAGTTGCATCAGCCCCTTGGCGGCCCAGGCGGCGGCGGCGGAAATGCCGGAACAAAACAGCGGTTTCCACAGCACCGTGGTCAAGTGCAGCTTCACCCGGCTCACTTTGAGCAGCACACCCAGGTTGATGGTGACGATGGCGACATAGCACAGAATCGAGCCGATGGGCGCGCCCAGGATGTTGATTTCGGGGTTCCCGACCAGGATGAAGTTGGAGGCGATTTTGACCACAGCGCCCACCAGGAGGGATTTGACCGGCACATCCGTGCGGCCGATCCCCTGGAGCAGGTTCGTGATGGGGGCGGAAACCGACATCAGCGCCGTTGAAAGCGCGAACATCAACAGGATGGGTGCGGCGTGTTCGGTCATGCCCGGGTTGCTTTTTTCAAAAAAGAGCATCGGGATCTCGCGGTAAAGCACCGCCATGCCGAACCCTGCCGGGAGGGAGATCATGAGGGAAATACGAATCACGGAATTGATGGTACGCTGCACGCTGCCTTTATCCTTGAGCGCCCACGCGGCGGATATGGCGGGCAGGGCGCTCACGCCCAGCGCCGTCACGATGGTGGGGATCAGGGTGCGAAAATCCAGCATTGCGCCATAAATGCCCGAAATATAGCTGGCCTGGCCGTCTTTTTCCGTCCCCGCCAAGCGGAAAGCATCTGCATAGATGCGCTCAATCACATCCGAATGGTTCGCAACAAGGTTGATCAGGATGCGCTGGACGTTGGTGGTGTCGATCAAATTGGTCAGGTTCAGCACCACGGAACTGAGTACCATGGGGATGGCGATGGTGATCATTTCGTGCCGGAGCTTCTTGCGGGGTTCCGCCGGTGCGGAATTGACCAGTTGTTCCCGCGTGATGCCGTCGCCCCGGATTTTGTGGCGCAGCACAAGGTAGACAAGCCCCACCACAGTCCCCAGCGTGATGCCGATGATCGATGCAGCTGCCGCCCAGGGGTAAAGCAGACTGTTGGCCGCCGCCTCGCTTGCAGCAGACTGGCCGAAGACGGTGCCGCTGCGCTTGTATTCCGCCGCGCCAAGGCGCATACACAACGAGGCAAGGAAGATGCCCAGAATCAGCTTGCAAAGGGCTTCCAGCACCTGTGAAACCGCCGTGGGGATCATGTTGCGCAAACCTTCATAATAGCCGCGGTAGATGGACATCGCGCAGCAGAAGAAAATCGCAGGCGCGATGGCCAGAATGGCGGGCAGCGCCAGCACACCGCGGGTGCAATAGAACACAGCATAGGGATAAGCCAGCGCCAGCAGCACCAACAGCCCCGCCACGCCGACGAATAAAAACAGCCTGTGCGCCACCTTCTGGATCTCGCGTACATCCCGGAACTTCCCCAGCGCAACGCGTTCCGAAACCATGCGTGCCACGGCGATGGGCAGTCCGGTGATGGCAATGGCGTAAACCGGGGAATACAGATTGAAGGCGCTGTTGAAGACGCCCCGCCCTTCCATGAGGAAGATATTGTTCAGCGGCATCTTATAAAAGAAGCCGATCACCTTCACCAGCGCCATCGAAATCGTCAGGATCATTGCGCCGTTGAGCATACTCTGGCTCGCGCTGGCGCGTCTTGGTTTCAAGGCAACTCCCCCTTTCGTTTCAACAATTTTATATCATACTACAAAGTTGCCCTCTGCGCAAGAAAAACCTGGCAATACGGCGGGATATTCACAAACTGTTTACATATCCGCACCCAAAAATTCACGCAGCAGGGAATCCGGCGGCGCCAGGGACGCGGGAAGGGGGACGAAGGCTTCCAGCGACCGCGCCAGCCGCGCCGCGCCGGGGGAAGGGATCGCCGCAAGCAGCGGCAGCAGCCGGTCACGGAACACGCAGGGTTCATAGATGTGGATCGAATTGATCAGCACATCCGCAAAGGGCTTGCAGGGGGTCAGCCACTGTTCCTCCCCGCGGGTCACGGCGGGCCACATCGCCAGCGTTTCTTCCGCCTTGCTCTTGCGGAACTGCGCGTCGCGCAAAATACGCCGCACCAGGCGCAAGCTGCGCTTGTTGAGGAGGATCTCATTTTGCGCCGCATAGATGCGCGAAGCCACGCTGATATAGACCTTCGTCATCTGCTCAGGCCGGATCCCCCCCAGCGTCTGCGTCAGCAGGGGGTTCAGGGCGTGCAGGCCTTCCAGGACGATCATGTCCTCCGGCTCCAGCGCAATGCGCTTGCCTTCGCAGCGCTGGCCGGTGGTGAAATCAAAGGCAGGGAGGACGCCGCTGCCGCTGCCCATCAGTTCTTGCAGCGTGCTGCGCAGCAGCGGGAGGTCGAGGGCTTCGATGCTCTCCAGATCCCGGCTCCCGTCGGGCAACAGGGGGATTTCTGCGGACGGCAGATAAAAATCATCCAGCGAAATGCGGTGGGTGTTCACCCCCGCCGCCCCCAGCGCCTGTGCAATTTTGTGCGCGGTGGTGGTTTTGCCCGAAGCGCTGGGCCCCGCCAAAAGGATCAGCTTATGCCCCTGCACCTGCGCCGCGCGCGCCGCGATGCTTTCAATGATGCTGCGGTAACGCGCTTCGCTCTTTTCGACCAGCGCCAGCGGGTCTTTTTGCGCCCATTCGTTGATGTATTCGAGTTCGTTATGAATTGCTGCCATGCCTTGCTCCTAACTTTTGGATTGGGAATCGCCGCCTATATTATATGACGCATAAAACGAAACAATTCTTTCTTTGCGTGCAAGCACTTCTGCAAAGCGGCTCAGATATTCATAGGGATACTTGAAGGAAAACACGCGTTCAAGCCAGTCGCCGCCCGGCTGCTTGAGCTTCGTCACCGCGCCCGCGCCACAGGCCAGCACCGTGTGGCTCTCCTCCATCATATCAATATTGTAGCGGCAGAACCGCCCGGGGCGGCTCCAGCCAAGGTTTTCGAGGTTCCCCAGCGAATGGCTCTGGCGATACATATAGTAGGGTTCGTAGCCCGCTGCGGGCAACAGCGCCGCCGCCAGCGCCAGCATATCCGCCGTCACGGCGGCGCCTTCATTGTGCGTATCGCCCGCCAGGCGGCGCAGCTCGGCGGCGCGCTTGATGGCCAGGGTATGCACGGTGATGTTTTCCGGCGCAAGTGCGATGACTTGTTCCAGTGTACGCCTGAACCCCGCCGGGCTATCCCCCGGCAAACCCGCAATCAAATCCATGTTGATGCTGCCAAAGCCCGCCGCGCGTGCCAGCGCATAGGCTTCCACGCACTGGGCGGCGCTGTGCGGCCGCCCGGCCAGGCGCAGGACTTCCGCTTCCATGCTCTGCGGATTGACGCTGACGCGATCCACGCCCCCCCGGCGCAGCGCAGCCAGCTTCTGCGCCGTGATGGTATCGGGTCGTCCGGCTTCCGCCGTGAATTCCAGCGGCGCATCAAAATGCGCGGCGACCGTGCCGCAGAGCTGCTCCAGCTGCGCGGGTTCCAGGATGGTGGGCGTGCCGCCGCCAATGTAGACCGAGGCCAGCCGCAGCCCCAGCTGCCGGGCAATCGCCGCCGTGGATTCCAGTTCCGCGCAAAGTTTTTCCAAATAGGCGGGGATCCGCTTTTGTGCGCTCTGGCGATCCACCGTGTGCGAAACGAAGGAACAATAGCTGCACCGGCTGGGGCAAAACGGGATGGCGATATAGAGGCTGAAGGAATCCGGGCGCGTCAGGGCGAGGACGGGTTCTTCCGCCCGGGCGACCTGCGCCGCCAGCGCCGTTTTGGCCGGGCTGACCCAGAGCGACGCGCGGAACCGGCGCTCCGCCGCTTCTGCACCCGTATCGCGACGTAAACGCAGCATCAGCTTGGAAGGGCGCACGCCCGTCAGCAGCCCCCAGGGGGGCGCTGCGCCGCCACAGGCACGCAGCAGCAGCACAAACAGCAGCTGCGCCATGGCAAGCTCCTGCGCATCGGCGTCCGCCGCCAAAACGACGCGGCCAAGCCGCAGCCGCAGCCGCCCCTTCGCCAGGGTCACGCTGAACCGCACGCCGTCCCCGGCAGGTGACGCCCGCGTTATGACGGCAAAGCCTGCCCGGCGCACCTGGCGCGGTAGCCGCCTGTTCAACAACTTTTCAGCAGACGTTGCTGCAACACAGCAAAAAATTTGCTCGCCAGGGTAAAAGACACGGCACAGGCTTTCCAGTTCATAGTGGAATTTGTGGCCGATCACATAAAGCTGCATCATAGATATGGGTTGTGCGCCCTTTCGTGCGCCAGGCTGCTGGCCTGGCCGTGGCCGGGCAGCACCACCGCATCCCCTTCTATGGCAATCAGGCGTGCCAGCGAGGCCTGGAGCGTCGGCCAGTCGCCGCCCGTCAGGTCATGCCGGCCGACTTCTTCAAAAAAGAGGGTGTCGCCGGTGAGGAGCAAACGCTCTTGCGCGGCAAAAAAGCAGACCCCGCCCAGGGTATGCCCGGGGGTTTCGATCACGCGCAGGGCGCTTTCGCCCAGGGGGATCTCATCGCCCTCCCGCAGCAGCCAATCCGGCTCCATCGCAATCTTATAGCGGGATCTGCGCCCCGGGACGGCGTCAATTTCGCCCCGGAGGTAGGCCGCATCCGCCACGCTGACGGCGACTTGCGCAGTTGGGTAGGCCGCCTTGCAATCCGCCGCGCCCTGGATGTGATCAAAATGCCCGTGCGTGAGCAAAAGATAGCGCAGGTCGCCGCCCTGTTCCCGGATCGCATCGGCCACCGGGCGGTTGAAAAAGCCGCAATCCACCAGCGCAAGCGCCCCGGTGGCTTCCTCCCGCAGCAAATAGCTGTTGCTTTGCAGCAGCCCCACGGGGATGCAAGTGTAAGTGATCAAACCTGTTTCCTCCAAATTTCTGTATCCATCCATATTGTGACCGGGCCGTGGTTCGCCAGCTCCACATGCATTTCGGCGCCGAAGCGCCCGGTTGCCGGCGGGGGCAGACCCTCGCTTGCCAGGCAAAGCTGAAAATATTCGTAGAGGGCGTTGGCTTCTTCCGGCGGCGCGGCGGGGGTGAAAGCCGGGCGGTTGCCCTTGCGCAAATCGGCGCAAAGCGTGAACTGCGAAACCACCAACGCCTGTCCGCCTGTTTCCAAAATGGAAAGGTTCATCTTCCCCGCGTCGTCTTCAAACACGCGGAGCTTTGCGACCTTCGCCGCCAGGGTTTCCGCATCGCTGCGGGTATCCCCCCGAGCAACGCCGAGCAGGATCAAAAAACCCGCCCCGATTTCGCCCACCACTTCGCCTTCGATGCTGACACGCGCCCCGGTCACCCGCTGAATCACAGCTTTCACAAGCCTGTACCCCCTGTAGTATTCCGCATTTATACAAACAAAACACAGACCGCCATGCAGCCCTGCGCCAGATAATAGGGCAACATCACCCAAAAGGAAAACCGCCGCTTGACCTTGGCCGCCAACGCTTCAGCGCCAAAGGTGGCGGTGAACAGCGCGGAATCCGAAAGCAAAAACAACAGCGACGCGGGCAGCGCGAGCCATCCGACAACCTGCCCTTGCCGGGCAAGGTGCGCCGCCGCCGCCAACAGGCCGCCCAACACGGCGGCATAGACCAGCAGCGCCGCCCCCTGTGCGCCGGGCTTCCACACGCCGAAGCCCCACAGGAGCGCCCAGGCCAGCGGCGGCAGCAACAGCACGGCAAGCATCCAGCGCTGCGGCGGCGCGAGGTGCAGCAGCACCGCAAGGTTCAGCACATGCGCCAGCAAAAAGGGAACCGCACCGGCCAGGAACACAAACGGGCGGCTTTGCGCGGGGCTGGCAAGCAGGGGTTCAAGCGCCAGGAGGACATCCCCCACCAGCGCAAAAAACATGGCCAGCAGCAGCGCGGCCGCTTGCGGCGGGAGCGTCGCCCTTTGCCCGGCGGCGGCAAGCCCGGCCAGGCAAAACAGCGCCGAAGCGATGCATTTGGAACCGAACCCGGCGGCGCGGCTCCGGCTGAATAGACGCAGGGGCGTGGTCATGATGGCAAGCACGGCGCAACCGCCCAATAGAAGAACCAACGGCATAATGGCAGCGATCCTTTCGGGTTAGATTTCGCCTCTGCTTCCTATTATAACAGACTGCACAGGAAAATGCAAATAAAAAACAGAGGGCAGGGTCATCCCCCGCCCTCCCGCCATCTTATGATGCAAATGCAGACCCTAGTGCCTGCCCGCGACCCAGTCTTCCAGCACATCCACCACATGGCAGAGCGCGACGTCGTTGCGCCGGAAGAGCTGCTCCAGCTCCCGCGCGTCCGCTTCGGTGGAACAAATGTCGTTGACGATGCACAGCAGGCGCGGCGCTTCGCCCCCTGTGTCAATCACATTGAAGCGATACCCTTTGCGCTTCCTGCCCCTCCCAACGTCGATCCACTGCGCCGTGCAGGCATAAACCAGTTGTTGCTTGTTCGTGCTTTCTTTTGCTCTTGCCATACGATTCACCTCATTATGTTTAATTTCCTCACGTTTCTACTTCTATTATGTGGCATAGAATCACTTTTTGCAATACAACAATGGTAGATTTTACCGTATGTTTCGCCAGAACCCTACCAATTTTTCCTGGATTTTACAGTTTTATTGGCCGCGAGGATGCCGCCGAGGGCGCCGCCGAGCAACATCAGCAGCAAAAGCACCACCGCATTGAGCCCCAGCGAGCCGCGAACCGTTAACCAGGAGGCCAAAAGGAGCACGACGTAAAGCGCCCCGGCGGCAAGCATCCCCGTGGGCAACCCCTGCTTGCGCGTGGGGCGGACGCTGCAATACCCCGCCACCGCCGCCGCCAACCCGGCGGGGGGCATCGCCGCCAGCGGCAGCAGCTCCCGCTGCAAATCAAGCCGAAGGCAAACCGCCGCCAACGGCAGCAGCAGCACACAAAACAGCACTGCACCAAAGCCCGCGCCCAGCAGCACCCGCCGGAGCAGCGGCTGCAACGCGCCCTGCGGTTCCCCGCGCTCCCGCCCCTGCCGTTTGGCCGGGGTTCCCTTGCCGCGGCTCCGCGTCACTTTTTCCATTGCCCGCACCTTCTTTGCAAAAAAATAAAACGCACGCTTCATAGTCAATACCTATGAAGCGTGCGCCAAAAATATGCACTGTTGCGCTGCGGATTTACGCGTCGCGGTCTTCGGGGTCGCCCTTGCGGCTCTTTTTGCGCTTCTTGCCGGCGTCGGCCAGCTTTTCTTCCTGCGCCTGTTGCTGCTCGGCCTTCGCGGCGTCGCGCTCCGCTTCCAATTTTTCCTGCGCGGTGTTGTTGACGCCCACAGCCGTGCGAATGATGCGCAGCTTCGTGCGGTCCGCGCCTGTTTCGAGGATGAGGCTATCCTCCTTCACCGTCACCACGCGACCCATGATGCCGCCAATGGTGGTGATTTCATCGCCGATTTGCAGGTTATCGCGCATAGCCTGCTCATCTTTTTGGCGCTTCTTCTGCGGCCGGATGGTAACGAAATACATCACTGCGATCATACCTACCATCAGCACAACCATCAGCACGGGATTCTGGGACATATTTTTCTCCTCTTTCAGTCTAAGTTTTTTGGGAAAGCATACGACTTATCCATTATAGCGGAACTCCGCCGCAGATGCAAGCGATTTTTGCAACTTTACATTTTGTTCATGAAAAAAGCTCCCCCGCAGCACCATCGCTGCGGGAGAGCAATCCCATTGTATCCTAGCCGTCCTCAGCCAAACAACCCGAACAGCCCGCGCAGCCAATCCAGCAAAACTTGCAGGAAGCTCTTCTTCGCGGGTGCGGGATCGACGACGGGCGCGTCCTCGCCCACTGGCGTTTCTTCGTCGTCCGTAAGCTCGCCATCGTTAGGCAGTTCAGCGTCCACCGTGGGGGGATCCTTCACTGCTGCGGGTTCTTCCACCACCGGGGGTTCCGTTACGATGACGCCCTGGCCTTCACCGCCGCCCGCAGGTGGTGGCGCTACGTCGCCCGGCAGCGT
>JAITNG010000131.1 GCA_031290595.1 Oscillospiraceae bacterium | reverse complement strand
CAACAAAACCAGCCAAATGTGCGCTTGGAAGGGCAACAAAAGCGCCACTGGCGCCATCGGAGTAGGGCGCGGCATGGCCACGCCGGGGTAGAACCTAAAAATAAGCCCAAATTAGATTGGCGCGCTTTCTTGCAAAAACCCCCTTGACAACCCCCTGCGCCTGTGTTATACTTACAGTATTCCCATCGAAATGTTGCGCTTTTAAAACTGAATACAAAACCTTATTCAGAGTGGCGGAGAGATCAGGCTCGACGATGCCCGGCAACCTGTGTTCCCTTTTGCGGGGGGTGCAAGGTGCTACATCCTGCGGTTTAACCGAAAGATAAGGGACTTCACCAGCCCAATGCCCAAGGTTATGCCTTCGGGCGTTTTCTTTTGCCCTTTTTACGCACGCGCAACAAAAATCACCAAAACCAGAAAGGACGAATCCCTATGCCAAACGCAACACAAAGCCGTAAGCTCTTTACCTCAGAATCCGTCACGGAGGGTCACCCCGATAAGCTCTGCGATCAAATTTCGGACGCCGTTCTGGATGCGATCCTCGCGCAGGACCCCAACGGGCGGGTGGCCTGCGAATGCATCGCCACCACCGGCCTGATCCTCATTATGGGCGAGATCAGCACGGCGGGCTATGTGGACATCCCGAAAATCGCCCGCCAGGTCGCCCTGGAAATCGGCTACGACAGCGGCGAAAAAAGTTTTGACGGCAAATCATGCGCGGTGATCACCGCCATTGATGAGCAATCGCCCGATATTGCCCTGGGCGTTGACCGCAGCCTGGAAGACAAGCAAGTGAACGCGGACGGCAACGACGGCGGCGGCGCGGGCGACCAGGGGCTGATGTTCGGCTATGCCTGTGACGAAACCCCGGAACTGATGCCCCTGCCCATCAGCCTGGCGCACGCCCTGGCGCAGCGGTTGACGAAGGTGCGCAAGGAGGGTACGCTGCCCTATCTGCGCCCGGATGGCAAAACGCAGGTGACTGTGGAATACGACGCCAACGGAAAACCCGCCCGGGTGGATACCATCGTCGTTTCGACCCAGCACGCGGCGGATGTTTCGCTGGAGCAAATCCGCGCCGATCTGCTGGAATACGTGATCCGCCCCACAGTGCCGGCGGCGCTGCTGGATGCAGACACGATTTATTTCGTCAACCCGACCGGGCGCTGTGTGATTGGCGGCCCGCAGGGCGACAGCGGCTTGACCGGGCGCAAAATCATTGTGGATACCTACGGCGGATACGCCCGCCACGGCGGCGGCGCGTTTTCCGGCAAAGACCCCACGAAGGTAGATCGCAGCGCCGCATACGCCGCCCGCCATGTGGCCAAAAATATTGTAGCCGCCGGGCTGGCGGCCAAGTGCGAAATTCAGTTGGCGTATGCCATCGGCGTGGCGCACCCGGTTTCGATTTTGGCCGAAACCTTCGGCACTGGCGTGCTCCCCGATGCGAAGCTGGGCAAAATCGTCGCCGAACTGTTTGACCTGCGCCCCACGGCGATCATCCGCCGCTTTGATCTGCGCCGCCCCATCTATCGCCAGCTGGCCGCCTACGGCCACGTCGGCAGGGCAGACCTCGATTTGCCCTGGGAAAAACTCGACCGGGTGGAGGAACTCAAAGCAGCGGCGCTGAGCAACCTCAGTTGAACCGCCCCATCGCCTCTTCGATCTCCCCCTGCAAAATCAGCGGCGCCGCTTCACAGGCGCTCTGGCAGGCTTCGCGCAATTGGCGCAGCTCCGGCTGGGGCATAGCGGAAAGCACCCAGTCCGCCAGGTCATATTCCGGGTGCGGCTTTGCGCCCACCCCCAGCTTGATGCGCGGGAAATCCGCGCTGCCAAGGTGTGCAATGATGCTTTTGATGCCGTTATGCCCCCCCGCGCTGCCGCTGCGGCGGATGCGCAGCTTGCCCGGCGGCAGGCTAACGTCATCAAAAAGCACCAGCACCCTTTCGGGCGGGATCTGGTAGAACCGCGCAGCTTCGGCGACGGCTTCGCCGCTGTTGTTCATCATGGTGTTGGGTTTGAGCAATAAGCAGCGCTGCCCGGCAAGCTCCGCCTGGCCAAACAGGGCGTGGAATTTCAGATGCTCCACCTTTGCGCCGCAGCTTTCGGCCAGCACATCCAGGCAGAGGAACCCCGCGTTGTGCCGCGTAAAGGCATAGCTGCGCCCGGGGTTGCCCAGCCCAACAATCAGCCATTGCGGCGGTGTGCGGCGGTGGAAGGGGGTTGGCATAGGGTGGCCTCCTTAAATGACTTGCAATTTTGGTAAAAAGAGCGTATACTAAAAAGCAGAAAGGGGTGAGCGTATGGACGAAGCGGTTGCACGGGAACTGGACTTGATAAAAGAGAGCGTTTTGCAGGTGGTGCCGGATACCGAAGCGATTTACCTGTTTGGTTCATATGCTTATGGGGAACCCAACGGGGACAGCGATTTGGACATCTTTGTTGTGATGCCCGACCGTGTGGAAAACCCCACGCTGACTTCGCTGGACATCCGCATGAAGATGTTTGGCAAGCAGCACTTCGCCATTGATATGCTGGCGCAGAACAAAAGCAAGTTCAAATACCGCAGCAGCGTTCGCCCAACATTGGAATGGGTCGTTGCGCAGCAGGGGAGGTTGCTGTATGGAATTTGATAGCGCGTTTGTGCAGGAATGGTTGCGAATTGCTGACATGGATATGCTTACAGCGGAACACATGTGTGAAGTACACCCGGCGCCGCTGGAAATCATCTGCTTCCATAGCCATCAGGTGGCTGAAAAGTTGCTGAAAGCCTACCTGTTTTCCCGGCAGGTGGCGCCGCCAAAGATGCATGACCTGATCCGTCTGTGCGAACTGTGCATGGCGCAGGATCCGCTCTTTTGTGCGCTTGCGCCCACGTGCGGTTTTCTCACGCTCTACGGCATTCAACCCCGTTACCCGCACGATTTGCAGATCGACGACAACATCGCCCGCCTGTGCCTGCAATATGCCAACCAAATCAAAGACTTTGCGCCGCTTGCAGAACTGCGCACCGCGCCGGAGCAGACGGAATGAAACGGCCTTTTTAACCCCCGCCCCCTGGCGGGGGCTTTTGCTGCCGTGGGGGTTGCAGAGCGCCCAAAACAAAAATACTACCACCAGTATATCACACTCCGCCGCAGATTTCAAGGCTTGCAAGCGGCGGCCGGGTATGATATAATACCTATTAGGATAAAATAATATATAAAACTGGAGGCGCACGCGCATGGCAACTGACGTTATCATCCCCCTGGATTTTTCGTCCGCACAGGAAGTCTATGATTTCCTGGCGTTGTTCCCGGCACAGGAACGGCCATATGTCAAGATCGGCATGGAGCTGTTCTATAGCGAAGGGCCGGAGATTGTGCGGCAGATCAAGGCGCGCGGGCATAAGCTCTTTTTGGATTTGAAGCTGCACGACATCCCCAACACCGTCAAAAAGGCCATGGCGGCGCTTTCGCGGCTGGATGTGGATATTTGCAACCTCCACACGGCCGGCGCGGGCGAGATGATGAAGGCCGCCCTCGAAGGCCTCACCCGACCGGACGGCACACGCCCCCTGCTCATCGGCGTGACGCAGCTGACCTCGACCAGCGAAACGCAATTGCACGAAGAACTCCTGATCCCCGCCGGGATGGAGGAAACCGTGCTGCACTACGCCCGGGGCGCCAAAGCCGCCGGTCTGGACGGCGTGGTTTGCTCCCCCCTGGAAGCGGGGCAAGTCAAAAAGACCTGTGGCGCGGGCTTTTTGACCGTCACCCCCGGCGTGCGCTTTGCCGATGGCGAAGCGGGCGACCAGGCGCGTGTAGCAACGCCCGAACGGGCGCGTAAACTTGGTTCGGATTACATCGTCTGCGGCAGACCCATCACCGCCGCCGCCGACCCCCTGGCGGCCTACCGCCGCGCCGTGCGGGAGTTCCTTGGATGAAGCAAAAAGCCCTCTACTACCTCTCCCTGCCCTATCATTATATATGGCAGTTCTGGCGCTTTTTGCGTGAATTCGGCATCCGTGCGCATTGCCGCAAGCTGCGCCGCCGTCCGCACGACCCCGCGCCGTCCATCCTGTGCAACAACTGCATCGGCGGGCTGCTTTGCCACGACCTTGGCCTGGAATTCCGCAGCCCCACGGTCAACCTCTGGATGTACCCCGACGATTTTTGCCGCTTCGCGCAGGATGTGCAGCTATTCCTGGCTGCGGAATGGGTGGAGCTGCCGCCGCACACAGAGGACAATGAAAAATACCCCAAGGCGCTGCTGCGCTGCGCCGCCGGGGAGATCACGCTCTATTTGCAGCATTACAAAACGTTTGACGCCGCCAAGGCCGCCTGGCAGCGCCGCGCCACCCGTATGGATTTTGAAAATCTCTACCTGCTCTGCGAATGGCGCGACCTTACGCGCAGACAGCTGGCCGCCCTCGAAGCCCTCCCCTATGCCCGCAAGGCGATTTTGACCCGCACCGCCGCGCCGCCGGAATTCCCCCACGCGGTGGAACTCAAAGGCTACCAAGGCAAACGCTACAAAGGCGGCGATATTTTGCGCCGCCCCATCTGGGGGGTCAAGCGGCGCTATGAAGAATGGGACGCAGTGGGGTTTTTGAATGGCTAGCCGCAGTGCGGACGATTCTCATCTGAAAGCTAACCGTGCTGCGCTCCGCGCCCCCCTCCCCGTGAGGAGAATTTCCGTAGTCGTTGGGTTCGTGTGACAATTCCCCTCCGTGGGAGGGGTGGCGCGAAGCGCCGGGGTGGTGGCGCGGAGCGCCGGGGTGGTGGCGCGGAGCGCAGCTAGGTTGCCTTTTAGATGCAGAATAGTATCACACGCAACTATTCCTTGATTAAAAGCAGTGCTTCATTTTTATGTGCCTGGACACGGCACGCCGTGTCCCTACAAACCGGGATGAAACGCCAACATACCTCTGATTTTGTTTGCACCTTTGTAGGGACACGGCGTGCCGTGTCCAGGTGCCTGCGATAATGCATTGCTTTTTAAAGCGGAACCGTATCAGCCCCACGTTCAGCGCGACGTTTGTACCACCGATGGTGGTACAAATTTCGGTGTAAATTTCGGTACAAACTTCGGTATAAATCTGCGAAAGGAGTGCAACAATGCCCGCTCAAACGCGAATCACCGCCAAACTTGTTTTGCTTGCGCCGTATTATATTTTGCGCAAGTGGTGGCGGTTGCGCCGCGCAGCCAGCTTGCCCAAACGCAGGGAACGGCATTGCCGCCATATGCGCCGCCGTTTGCGCAACAACGCGCCGTCGATTATTTGCAACAATTGCATCGGCGGCTATTTGCTGCACGATTTGGGCTTGGAATTCCGCAGCCCCACAATCAACCTTTGGCTGGAAGCGAATGATTTTTGCCGCTTTGCGCAGAATTTGAAGCTCTTCTTATCTGCCGAATGGAGCGAACTGCCGCCATACACAGATGGAGAGGGCAATCAATACCCAAAGGCGCTGCTGCGTTGCCCTGCGGGGGAGATCACGCTCTATTTGCAGCATTACAAAACAATCGCCGAAGCCAAAAGCGCTTGGGAACGCCGTGCTGCCCGCGTGGATTTTGACAACCTGTTTTTGTTGCACGAGAGGCGGGATACATCGCCGGAACAGCTGCAAGCCCTGGAAGCGCTCCCCTTTGAGCGCAAACTATTATTGGCCAAAGCTGCTTCCCCGGCTGCCCCGCATAGCTACGCCCTTGCCGCCTATGACGATCCCTGTGGCATTTCGGCTATGGAGCGCCTGGGGGAACGCGTTTTTCGCGGCTTTGAGGAAGTGGATATGCTCCATTTTTTGAACACAGGCAAAATCCGGCGCAACCTTCATTACAGGAACCAATAAACACGAAAGAGGTACCCCCTATGCCAACCAAAGAAACTGCCAACCGCATTGCTGCCGATCTGCTTTCCATCCGTGCGGTGTTCCTCCGGCCGACGGAACCCTTCACCTGGGCGAGCGGCATCCTTTCGCCCGTCTATTGCGATAACCGCCTCACCCTTTCCGACCCTCTGGCACGCGGCCATGTGGAAGACGGCTTTGCCGAACTGATGCGCGCCAAATACCCCGATTGCGAAATTTTGATGGGGACTAGCACCTCCGGCATCCCCCATGCGGCGATTGTTGCGCACCTGTTGGGTTTGCCGATGGGCTATGTGCGCGGCGACGCAAAAGCCCACGGCCGCAACAACCAGATTGAAGGCAGGCTCCTGCCCGGGCAAAAGGTGGTGGTGGTCGAAGATTTGATTTCCACCGGCGGCAGCGTGCTGGAAGTGGTGGAGGCTTTGCGCACGGCGGGCGCGCAGGTGCAGGGGATCATCAGCATCTTTACCTATAACATGCAAAAAGGGCTGGATCGCCTGGCCGCAGCCGACGTTGAAAACACCAGCCTGACCAGCTTCGACGCCCTGGTGGAAGTCGCGGCGGAAACCGGCTACATTGAACCCGCCGCCAAAGCGGCGCTGCTGGCGTTCCGCGATAACCCGGGGGATGCGGCTTGGCGGGAAAAACTATAAACCGGGTGAGGAAATCCACCCGGTGCAACGACAAAGAAACGGAGGAAGGGAAAACATGACGGAAGCCAACCCCCTGCGGCACGTTGATGTGCGCTTGCGCCACATCATTGATAGCCGGGATCTTTCGGTGGAAGAAATCGACCTGCTGCTGCGCACGGCGGATGATATTCTTGCACGCCCGGCGGAATACGCCGCTGCCTGCGCGGGCAAAAAACTGGCGACGCTCTTTTATGAACCCAGCACACGCACCCGCCTGAGCTTTGAGGCGGCGATGCTGGAACTCGGCGGGAGCATACTCGGCTTTTCTTCGCAGGATTCTTCATCCGCCGCCAAGGGCGAAAGCGTGGCGGATACCATCCGCATCGTCAGCGGCTATGCCGACGCCATCGTGCTGCGCCACCCCAAGGAAGGCGCGCCCGTAGTGGCCGCCCGGCACGCCCGCGTCCCGGTGATCAACGCCGGGGACGGCGGCCACAACCACCCCACCCAGACCCTGACGGATTTAATGACCATCCACCGGGAGCTTGGGAACCTGGAGGGGTTGACGGTCGGCCTGTGCGGCGACCTCAAGTTTGGGCGGACGGTGCATTCCCTCATCAGCGCCATGGTGCGCTACCCCGGCACCCGCTTCGTTCTGATTTCGCCCCAGGAACTGCGTGCGCCCGATTATGTTCTGGAAATGATCCGCACCGTGCCGGGCTGCTCTTATGAAGAGAGCCAACGCATGGAAGACGCGATGCCCGCGCTGGATATTCTTTACATGACCCGCGTGCAGAAGGAGCGCTTCTTCAACGAAGCCGATTACGTCCGGCTGAAGGATAGCTTCATCCTGGATACCCGCAAGCTGCGCACCGCAAAACCCGGCATGATCGTCATGCACCCCCTGCCCAGGGTCAACGAAATTGACACCCGGGTGGATCAGAACCCCCATGCACGCTACTTTGAACAGGCGCTCTATGGCAAATACATACGCATGGCGCTGATCCTGGCGCTGCTGGAGAGAGGGGGCGTGCGGCTGTGAACATCGATAGCATTCACAACGGCCTTGTGCTGGACCACATCAAAGCCGGGCGGGGGATGCAAATCTACAACACCCTGCGCTTGGATGACCTGGACTGCACCGTGGCCATCATCAAGAATGTGAAAAGCGCAAAGATGGGCAAAAAGGATATTATCAAAATCGACGAGGCCATCGACCTGGATTTGGATGTGCTGGGCTTTTTGGATCAGGACATCACGGTCAACGTGATCCGCGAAGGGAAGCTGGTCTGCAAACGGCGGCTGTGTCTGCCACGGGAGCTGGTCAACGTGATCCGCTGCAAAAACCCCCGCTGCATCACCACCGTTGAGCAGGGCGCCGACCAAATTTTTCGCCTTGTTGAAGGCGACGCCCCGGTCTACCGCTGCGCTTATTGCGAAACGGCCTATGCGCCCGGCAAATAAGAAAGCGTTCCCTGGGCGGCCAAATTTCCCCATATTTTCCGCAAGTTGTGGTTGACCGCCCGCGCAAAACCTGCTATAATAAGCCTGTATCCAACAAAACAGGTGTGTTTATAGACATATGCAGAAAAAATCTTGCACCCGTTACACCAGGAAAGGAGAACAGCATACTATGAAACGAATCATCGCCCTGGCGCTCGCCGCGCTCACGATTGTGACACTCTTCGTCGGCTGCGGCACAAAAGACGAGGAGGATCTTCCGGCAGCCGCGCAGACCACCCGGAGCACGACCGGCGCAACCATTTCGCTGGATGAAACCCCCCAGGCGCCCCTTGGCTACGTCCGCTTTGCGACGCTGGATACCCTGGGCAACGTCGTGGTAGACGACGCCCTCACCTGGCTGCTCACAGCGGTCGGGGAATCCGTTCTCGTCGATAAGAACACAACGCTGACCGCCAACGCCACCGGCGGCGTGGTCACCAGCGTGAGCGACATACCGGGCAATTCCTTCGCTGTTGTTGTGCAGGAAGAATATGGCGTTACAGTCATTTACGGCCACCCCGGCACTTCGGCGGATGACCCCAGCGTCATTGATCTGACCGGCAACACCGACCCGAACCAGGTACCGCCCAAAACGGCGGGTTTCAGCACAACGACCACCAAAAAATCCACCACCACCACAAAGAAGTCCACCGCAGTGGCAAAGCCTTCGGCGATCAGCACAGTGCCGAAGGTCACGCTTTCGGCGGAACAACAGGCTATTTTGGATGAAAAAGAAAAAATCAACACAAGCACCATGAGCGCAACCGAAAAGAAGGCCGCGCTGAGCCTGCTCAACTACAAGATGGATCAAAACGGCATCTTCTATGTGGATCACCAGCCCTGGCAGAAGCAGTTCGGCTTCAACCAGATTTATGATCTGGCCTCCCCGCTGATCCAGCTGGTCTACGCCACTGTGCGCGTCAAATTCCGCTATGGGTATGTCTATGCCCTTTACCCCAAGGGGGATGCGAAGCAGGGGCAGGTCATTTATGACGCCAGCGGCAACCCGACCTACGAAAAAGACGCCCAGGGCAACCCGATCCCCAAGGATTGGATGGTGCAGCTGTGGAAGGGGCGCTATGGCCTGGTGATGCTCGGCGGCGAAATGGGCGTCTATACCAAGCCCTCGACCCAGACCTCGGAGCATTACTATTCCGCAGTGGCGGAAGAAGAGCTGATCATGGCGATGGACGTCTATCAGCACGACTTTGTGAAGGGTACCACCAAGAAGCTCTTCACCCGCGGCCCGGAATCTGCCTGGTGGCTCACCGGCTTCGTTCCCGGCTCCTACCTGCAATACAACAAAAAGTCCGAAATCATCCTGGTGGGCAATCTCGAGTTCCCCAACGCCGAGATGCTCGAAGCCTTCCGCGTCCCCTTTGAAGCGGCCGGGTTCCATCCGGGTTCGCCGGGGCGCGACAACCCGGAGACCTACACCACCAGCGGAACCAGCCTGAAATTCAGCTGGCAGTATATTGATCAGGACGATGCTGGGGCAAATTAAGTCAAAATCGTCCGACTTCTGCCGCGAAAGCGGTAAATTTCGCCAAGCGGCATAAAAAAGTGTTTTTACCTGTTGACAAATCCGCTTGGGAATGGTATGATAAATAGGCAATGGTTGTCTGGAATGGGCAAACAATTCAATATGTACAGTTAAGAAAGGATGGACCCACCATGAAAAAAGCATTTGCACTCGTTCTCGCCCTGGCTCTCGCGCTTTCCATGAGCGTCTTCAGCTTCGCCGCTGACGCCGCCACCTTGGATGACGCAAAGAAGGTTCTTCAAGAACTTTCCGCAACCCTTTCCCCGGAAGACTTCACCGCCGCCATCAAAGAATTGCTGGCTGACATCGTTCCCGAGGGCTTCGACCTGGAGAACGGCGACCTGGCCGCCATTCTGCCCGCAAGCGCATCCTCCGATTTTGCTGACGGCCTGATCGAAAAGCTGAACATCACCGATACCGATGTTGCAGCGAAGATCCAAGGCGCGCTGAGCAACGACTTCATCTCCTTCCTGGCCAGCATTTACAGCGGCGACGTGGAACCCGAACCGACGACAGTCGCCACCACAGTCCCCGCAACAACGACCGCCCCGGCTGAAACCGTGTCGACAGGCTCTTCCAGCACCGCCGCGATCGCTGCCTTCGCAGCTCTCTCCGTGATGGCCGGCGCAGCCTTCGTCTGCATGAAGAAGAAGGAAGCGTAAGGCTTCGCTCACAATCCGACAACAGCTTGCAAGCGACCCGCCGGTGCAGATGCACCGGCGGGTTTTGTTGTGGGGGCTGTATTGTAATTTTATACTGTTCCTCGATTGAAAACGGTATTAAAATTGCGCTGAATAGCATTCAGCGCAATTTTTATCGGCGCAGGGGAATGGGGGGTCCGCGATGAAAATTTTAGGCATCCGGGCGGTCAAGCCATCAAAAAACGTGAATCTTTCCTTGCATTTTGCGCCCAAGTCTGCTACAATGTCTTCGTTAAAGTAAAAAAGTGCGAGAAAGGCGGCGGAAGCCATGGCAAAAAAGCTCTATCGAATGCGGATGAACGGGAAGGAACTGCTTTCCATCCACGAATTTGCAAAATTCACGGGGCTGGAACAGACGACGTTGCGCTACTGGGATGACATTGGGTTGTTTTCCCCCGTCCAGCGCAATGAAGAAAACAATTACCGTTGCTATGCCCCGCAGCAAATCACCACCGTGAATTTCATCACGGTGCTCAGCAAGCTGGGGATCCCCCTCAAGACGATCAGTTCCATTGAGGGCGAGCGCACGCCGGAAAATATTGTGGAGCTGATTGAGCAGCAGGAAAATAAGCTGGATATGGAAATGCGCCGGTTGCGCGAAAGTTATTCCATCATTCACCGGCTGCGGGATCTGATCCGCAGCGGCCTGAAGGCGGATACCGGCGTCATCACCACCGCCACGCTGGAAGACACGAGCTACATCCCGGGGCCGCCCAACGACTTCACGGATGACAAGTATTTTTATGAAACCTTTATGCGCTTTTGCCAGGAAGCCAAGCGGCTGCGCATCAACCTGGGGTACCCGGTTGGCGGTTATTTTTCCTCTATGGAAGCCTTTCTGGCGGAGCCTTCGCACCCCGATTACTTTATTTCGGTGGATCCCACCGGCTACGACAAGCGCCCTGCGGGCGAATATATCGTCGGCTACACCTACGGCTATTATGGTGAAATGGGCGATTTGCCCCAGCGCATGGCAGACTATGCACTGGCGCACGGTCTGGTGACGCAGGGGCCGCTCTATGTGGTCTATATTCACGATGAAATTTGTATCCATGAACCGTCGCGCTATCTTTCCCGCGCCAGCGTCGCATTTACCCGCGCACCTGGGGCGGAAGAGAAAACGTCTGCGGTCGTTTGGGAAGAAGTCCCCGCAAACCGGGGCTAGGTCAATGCTTTTCGATGCGAACACGCACCTGCGCCAAATACTTGGAAGGGTCGCTGGTGCAAATTTCGTCATGCAAATAAAGGATGCTCACCGGCCCCGTGGTGGTGATGGCGTGTTCCTGCACATACGCTTCCAGCCGCCCCGGCATGTCGCCCATATCGCCATAATTGCCCCGCTGGTAGCCGACAAGGTATTCGCCCGCGGGGCTGTGGTCGTAGCCCATGGGGTCTGCCGAAAAAAAGTGCTGCGGCTGTGAGGGCGACTGCAAAAAAGCCCCCATGCTTTCAAACTGCCCGCCGACGGGGTAGCTCAGATTGATGCGCATCTGCTTGGCTTGCTGGCAAAAGCGCGTGAAGGCGTCCAGGAAGCGGCCTTCCTCGCCAAACACATTGCGCTGGCCAAGGATCATCGGCATTTCTTCCATGGTGCAAACGGATATTGCGGATTCATCCGCATTCAACCCTGTGCGGATCAGGCCGCGTAAGGTGTGCATAACGGAATAGGCTTCCCGCAGCCGCACCAGCTCCCTGTCCATCTTGATTTCCTGCTGGTCAATGAGTTCCATGATTTTTTCAGGCGAACGCACCTCGCTCACGTCGCCAATGGTTTTGAGCGGGATGTTGAGGCCGCTCAGGACGGTGATATAGTTAATCAGAATGATCTGGTCGTGCGAATAGCAACGATAGTTGTTTTCCGCATTGCGCATGGCGGGGTGGAACAGACCGATCTCATCCCAATAGCGCAGCGTGGTCTGTTCGATGCCGGAAAGTTCTGAAAATTCTTTGATGGACAATAGTTTTTTCAAGTCGCCCGCCGCCCTTGGTTGTTTTATCATTTTCATGCGATATATCCTTTTGTGATCCATTTTTTTGGTTTTTACGTGGCTTATTATTCCTGCTCCCGCAAAACAGCCAGCAGCACCATGCGTGCGCCGTTGTAATCATACGCACAGGTGGAAAGCGTCACGATGCGCTCCCCCGCCTGCAAGCCGGGTTCCCGGTACTGTTTTGCGTTTTGTTTGAGGTATGCAAGGTATGCCGTCTGGTCGCCGGGGTTGGCGCTATAGATCACGCTGTCGTCCACACGCACCAGCAAATAGGCGAAGAACGCCAGCGTATAGGTCTGCTCTTCCAAAAAGAGCGTGCCGCCGGGCGTGGCTTCAAAAAAATCCTGCTCTGCAAACAGCTTCAACCCGGCAAACATCGCGCCGCTGTGCAGGTTGTGGCCATAAAGAATCGTGTTGAAGTCCGAAAAATCCCTGGCGTTGCGGTAATCCATAAAAATTGTGCCGGCCTTTGCCGTGTCGCCCTTCAGGTCGCGAGTCAGGTAATACTTGTTATCCGCTGCCTGCACAAAGGGGTAATCGATGCCAGTGTGGGGGATGGTCAGCCAGCCCACGCCCGCGGGGTTTTGCGCCCGCAGACGCACGATGGCTTCATTTTTCACCGTGCCGCCGGGGGAGGCAAGCGCCCCGGCGGCGGGTGCGGTGGGTTTGAACTGCAATGCTTCCCCGTGCAGGTCGGCCTCGGCGTTCACATCCGTCTGCATCTTCCAGGCGTGGTAGCCGCCGAAGGCCATCCCGGCCAGCAACAGGAGCGCCAATACTTTTTGCGTCAGCCTCATGCGGCGGGTTCCTCCTTGCGGGCGCGTTTTTTGCCATGGAGCAGCAGATACCGCAGACCCAGTGCGCTGGCGATCATGAGAACCGCCCAGAACCAGATGTTGCCGCTATCGCCGGTGTTGGGGCCTGGGATAGGCGTGGAACCCGTGGTGGTCGTCGTTTTTGTGGTGGAAACGGCAGTGGTGCTTGTGGCCACCGGCTGCGAATAGGGGTTTCCGGTGGTCGGTTCCGTGGCCGCCGTCGTAGACGTGGCTGCCGTCGTCGATGTTGCCGCCGCCGTTGTGGATGTGGACGGTTTTGCCGTTGATGTTGCCGGTTTTGTCGTCGTTGTGGCAGTGGTCGTCGCTGCCGATGTTGGCTGCGTGGTTGACGCAGTGCTGGGGCAAGTCGTCGCCGTTGTCGGCTGCGTGGGCGGCTGCGTCGGGGGGCAAGTCCCGGTGGTCAGCTCTGTCGTCGGCTCTGTGGGGGGGCACGTCCCGGTGCCCGGCTCCGTCGTCGGCTCCGTGGGGGGGCAGGTTTCGCTGCCCGGCTCCGTCGTCGGCTCTGTGGGGGGGCAGGTTTCACTGCCCGGCTCTGTCGTCGGCTGCGTGCTGGCGCTGGTTTCCGTCCCCGGCTCCGTGCTTTCGCCGGTTTCGGTCGTCGGCTCTGTGGATGGCTCTGTGCCTGTGCGGGGTTCCTCCGTGTGATCCGTGCGCGCCATCGTGCCGTAAAATTCGTTGCTCTTGTGTTGCGATGCATCCCGCCAAGCTAGTGTTCCCGTCATACCGGCGGAAAACAACAGCAGGAGGGAAAGCGCCGCACAGATACATTTTTCAAAGACCTTCAATTTAAATTGCATTATTTTCCGCACCTTTCATTGTTGTGTCGGGTTCCGCGGCATCCCGCCGGAAGCGCACACGCACCCCCGGCAAGACACGCACGGAAAAGAAAGAAAGAAAAAAAAGAAGAAAGCGATTTTGGGGGAGCCGAAAGGCTCCTGGTGACTCCGAACTGCCCAGCAGAGGCGAAGTCCGCAGCAGTCTTTTGGCTGCTCCGGCGCCCGGGGGGCGCACTGCCCCCCGGGGTTGCCGGTGCATGGGGATGAGAACCTGTGTTTTTCACAATCGTTGCATTTCAATGCCTGTTTTTTTTGCTTCCCGCATTTTAGCTTCCGTTTTTTTGAACATCCTGCTTTGTTCTATCATCAATTGAGATAGCGAAATTAGTCAAGGAGCCTGTAGTCAATCCAAACCGCCGGGCGGACGTAATAGTCGGTGCTTGTGCTGGTCGCATAGCGATAGTTCACGACCTCGCCTGCCCCGGTGATGTAGTAGAGCTGGGTGGCGCTCTTCGCGCCGCGCGTCCAGTAGTTTACGCTGGTCTTGGGGACGGCGAGCGAAGCAGCCTTTGCTTGCCCCACAATTGAAACAGCGTATTGCGACAGGTATTCCACCTCTTGAAAGCCCAGCGGGAAAAGAACATTCTTGCCGTAGACGCCCGGGTCGCCCACAATGCCGATGCCGCTGTCATTCAGGGAAAGTGCAGCCTCCTTGGTCGCCGCTTTCAAGCGCGGCATACCGTGGTCGTTGTACCACTTGGTGAGGTAATCTTGCAGGTAAGAGCCTTCATAGGTGCTGTTCAGCCCAAAGGCGCTTTTTCCGCAAAGGGTTGGGTCATACATCCAAAGCAGCCAAAGGGGCTGCGGGGCTGCGCCCGACTTTCCTACAATAACCCACTCAATCCCGTCAAGGACGATGATGTCGCCAAGCGTCTTGCTGGCCAGCTGCGACTTCGGGGTATCCGTGGAAGGCGTTGTTGTGCTGGGCGGCGTGGTGGTCATGACGCCGTTGCTGTAGTAGTAGAGCGCATCCGTGCCGTGCATGGTGTCAGACGTACTGTTCACCAGGCCGTCGCCGCCAATCACCTTGTCGCCATAGAAGAAGTAGTTGCCGTCGGCATAGGGACCAAGCGGACCGACGTAGTATTTGCCGTCGCGCGATGTGTTGTCGAAAATCGGCGTCACGGGGTAGGTCGAGGGGTTTTCATCCGGGCCGCCGCCGACCATGTCGCCCAGGGTGACCGGGTCTTCAACCTTGCGGAAGATGTTCTGCCCCAGGTCAATGTAATACGCGCCGCCGTACTTGTAGACCGGCTGGTCGTCGTTGCCGCCGAACTTGCCGTCGGGGCCGCCCCAGATCGCCGGGGAATCCTTCAGCGTGCCGTTGCTGTTGACCTGCTTATAGATGTTGCTGCCCGCCGGGTCTTCCACATAGTAAAGGCCGTTGTAGGGATTGGCCTTTTCCAGTGCGCCGCCGGTGAGGGGGTTGCCGTCGCCGTCCGCATCGCGGTCATAGACGTATTGAGGCGGATTGTGCTTCGGCGTGCCATCGGGCTTGACCACCATATAAACGTTCTTGGGGTCGCCAATCGGGCGGTAGTAGTTGCCCTTGCCGTCGTCAATCACATCGCTGGGCATGGTGGGCTTCTTCTTCAGGCCGTCAATCGCGTCCTTGATCTCATCAATGGCGCTGCTGAGCTGACTATTGCTCGGGCTGCTGAGATCCAGCACGCTCTTGCCGTTGTTCACGGCGTCCTGCAAATCAGAAAGGGTATCGGACGTATAGGGGTTGTCATCCAGGTCAAGGATGACCTCGCCCTTCTTGATCCATTCCAGCAGTTCGCTGAGCAGATCGTCGCCCAGGGTGATTTCAACGCCCACCAGGATGTGAATATCCTGCTTCACGCCCCACTTATCGGTGAATGCACCGACGATGACCGCCGCGCCCTTGCTGACGGCCAGGATGGTGCCGTTGGCCGACACCGTGGCGACGCCGGGTTGCAGCGATGACCAGGTGATGGTGCTAAAGGCCGCCGTCGGGGTGGTGGTCACAGGCGAAGCGGCATTTTTGCCGGGTGCGCTGAAGAAAACTTCGCCACCATTTTTAACTTTATATGCACTGATTTTGCTGGAATCCGTGACTTGGTAGTTCACCGCAAGCGCCAGGCCTGCGACAGAACCAACGCTGATGGTCACAGCGCCTGCGCTCACGCCGGTGACGCGCACCGTAGCGCCGGTAATGCTGGCCGTCGCAATCGCGCTGTTGCCACTGCTGACGCGGTATGCGCCAACAATATCGCGGTCATTGAAGCTGCCTTTTTCAACGGCTACGTAGCTGTTGGGTTGATTGAGTGTCACGCTGACGTCCGGCTTGGCGGCAAAGGTGCTGCCAAGCCCGAGCGCCAGGGTAGTGATCGCAATCACTGCGGCCAGGATTGCTGCGATAATGCGGTTCCGCTTGGGTTGAAATAGCTTCTTGATCATGTTTTGGTTCTCCTTCTCCCTCGATTATTTGTGGTCGCTTTGTGTGCGGGGGTAGTCTACCCTCTCCCTCCCCTAGGGAGAGGGTAGACTGCGGGGGGCTAGGTCAATACGTGACCCAGAGAGCGGGGTGCAGATACACGTTGTTCAGCGTGCCAATGCCGAAGTATTCATAATGCAAGCCGCCCGTGTGCAGCACATACCACACATTGTCTGTGGTGGTCGATGCTGTGCGCAGATACCAGCGGTGGCCAAAGGCTGCACGCGCGGTTTCATTCATCAGCGTATCCGCTTCATGGTAGCTCAATGCGAACTCAATATCCTTGGTTTGCCCGATGGAACTTGCCAAAACTGCGGTGGGTGCAGAATCCGCCGTTGTGGAAGCGTGGCTGCCCAAGGTCGGCACCACAGCGTGCTGCTGGAGGAGTGCCGGTGTGAAGTAAGCGGTGGTGAACCGCACCGTGCAAGCGCTTTGCACCGCAGAGCCTTCATAGTTGTTGCTCGTCGCGCTGAAAGCGCCAACCGTGCCGGCGTCCACTTTGCGCAGTAGCAGGGCGTACTTCTTGCCATCCACCGTGGTGCGCTTGAGGACGATCCACTCCACGCCATCCACCGTGATGGTCGAGCTGCCGCTATCCAGCCCCGGGATTTCCGGCAGGGGCGGTTCCGGCTTGGTGGTGGTCATGCTGCCGTCTGCGTTCTTGTAGTAGACGTCGTCGGTGCCGTGCTTGGCGGTGGCGCTGCTGTTGAGCAGACCGTCGCCGCCGGTCACTTTGTCGCCATAATAGAACGCGTTGCCATCAGAATCGGGGCCGAGCGGGCCGACGTAGTATTTGCCGTCAATCGCTGTGTTGTCATAAATCAGCGTCACAGGCAATGTCGAAGGATCTTCATCGTCGCCGCCGCCCACCAGGGGGCCGAGTACCAACGGGCTTTGCACCTTGCGGAACACATTTTGACCCATGTCAACATAGTATTCCGTGCCGGTTGCGCCGTAGTTGACGACCGTCTGGTCATCCCCGCCGCCGAACTGGCCGTCGGGGCCGCCCCAGATCGCCGGGGAGTTCTTCAGGGTGCCGTTGCTGTTGACTTGCTTATAGATGTTGCTGCCCGCCGGGTCTTCCACATAGTAAAGGCCGTTGTTGGGATAGGCCTTTTCCAGTGCGCCGCCGGTGGTGGGGTCGCTGTCGCCGTCCGCGTCGCGGTCATAGACGTATTCGGGCGGCTGGTGCTTCGGCGTGCCATCGGGCTTAACCACCAGATAGACATTCTTGGGGTCGCCCACCGGCCGGTAGTAGTTGCCGTTGCCGTCGTCGAACACGTCATCGGGCGTGACGATCTTCTTCACCAAACCGTCAATCGCGTCTTTGATTTCGTCAATGGCGTCTTCCAACTGCTTATCGGTCGGGTTGGCCAGATCCAGCACGGCTTTGCCGTTGTTCACAGCGTCCTGCAAATCGGAAAGGGTATCGGACGTATAGGGGTTATCATCCAAACCAAGGATGACTTCGCCCTTCTTGATCCATTCCAGCAGGTCGCTGAGCAGATCATCGCCCAGGGTGATGCCGACGCCCACAAGGATGTGCAGATCCTGCTTCACGCCCCACTTATCGGTGAACGTGCCCAGGATGATTGCAGCGCCCTTGCCGACGGCTGTGATGACGCCGTTGGCCGCCACGGTGGCGACGTTGGTTTGCAGCGACGACCAGGTGATGGTGCTAAAGGCCGCCGTGGGGGTGGTGGTCACGGGCGAAGCTGCGTTTTTGCCGGGTGCGCTTAAGAAAACTTCGCCGTTGTTCTTGATCTTGTACGCATTGATTTTGCCGGAATCCGTGACCTGGTAGTTCACCGCAAGCGCCAAGCCAGCACTGGAACCAACGCTGATGGTCACGGTGCCTGCGCTCACGCCGGTGACGCGCACTGTAGCACCAGAAATGCTGGCCGTCGCAATCGCAGTGTTGCCACTGCTGACACGGTATGCGCCAACAATATCGCGGTCATAGAAGCTGCCTTTTTCAACAGCAACGTAGCTGTTGGGTTGGGTAAGCGTCACATCGACGTCCGGCTTGGCGCCAAAGGTGCCGCTCAGGCCAATCGCCAGTGTGGTGATCGCAAGCACAGCGGCCAGGACGGCTGCAATGACGCGGTTCCGCTTGGGTCGAAATAGATTTTTAAACATTCCAAAATTCTCCTTTGCTCACTCAATAATAGAACGAGCCGTTGTAAGACAGTGTCACGTCGATGGGCGTATCCGTAAAGCCAGCCTTGCACAGATAGATCCGCACAGTGATTTGCGGGGATTTTCCAGTCGCCAGTTTTTCTGCTTCCCATTCCTGTTGGGTGCCGAAGTAGGTGTAAAGAATGGCGTCATCGCCAACCTTATCCGTGCCAACAGAGAAATAGGTGGTCAGGCTGGGGTCATCCGCACGAATGCTGAGGCCGCTGTAGTCGCTGCCGCTGAGAACATCCGAAAGTTTGATGGCGCCGGGGCGATCCAGTAGGGCGTTCGCAAAATCAGTCTTGTCGATATAGAACAGCGCAGAGTAATCCAGGAGGGAATCTGACGGATGCTGCCGCGTCACATAGGGGCCCTCGCCGTTAATCGTGCCCAGGTAAGGCGGAATGCCGGGCTTCACGGTCACGGTGATGCTATCGGTTTTGCCGCCAACGGTCACGGTGATGGTGGCGGTGCCGGCGGCCACGCCGGTGATTTCGCCCGTCACGGGGTTCACGGTGGCAATGCTGTTATCGCTGCTGCTCCATGCGGGGACGTCGGTGCTATCGGCCGGGGTCACGGTGATGCTGGGTGTGTATTTGCCGCCGATTTCAAGCTCCTTGTCGCCGCCGTTGATCGTCACGTTGGTGGCGGGTTTGGTCGAAGGCTTCACGGTCACGGTGATGCTATCGGTTTGGCTGCCCACGGTCACGGTGATGGTGGCCGTGCCCGGCGCCACGCCGGGGAGTTCGCCCGTCGGCGGGTTCACGGAAGCAATGCTGCTGTCGCTGCTGCTCCATGCGGGGACGTCGGTGCTGTTAGCGGGGGTCACGTCGATGGTGGGGGTGATCTTCTGCCCCACGGTGATTTCACGGTTGCCGCCGTTGATGCTCACCCCTGTGGCCGGATGCGTCCCCGGGGTCACATTGAGGGTGTAATATGCGCGCCCGCCGTTGGGGGCAATCACGGTGATGGTCACCGGGCCGCCGGCCTTCACGCCGGTCACAACGCCGTTTGCATCAACTGTTGCGATGGAGGTATCGCTGGAACGCCAGGTCAGCGGGCTTTGCGCCGCGCCGACGGGGCCAACGGTCACGGAGGGGGAAGCAACTGTGCTGCCAGCTTCCACGGTGGTGGGCGTCGCGCCGTTGAACTTGGCGGAAGGCGCGTTCTTCGTGTAGGAATCACGCACATCTTCGTTCCAGCCAAGGTCGGGGTCGTTCTTGATCAGTTCGTCCAGTGAAACGGATTCCATGTCAACATGGATGACATAATAGAATTCGCCGTCGGGCTGGTTGATCAGCGCGACTGAATTGAGCAGGTTGGCAGTGGTGTCGCCATCGGTGTGGAGCGGCTGCCCCCAATAGGCCCAGCCATCGGCGTTGCTGTCGTCCAGGATCCACTTGGCGACCGGCTTGCCGTCCCAATCGCTCAAACGGATGATCGCGCCCGTGTTGAGCTGCCACTCGATGTAAGCGTCGATGTACTGGCGGGTTTCCAGGTTGGTCACGTTCCAGGGATGGATGGGATAATCGCATTCATCGCTGTGGGTGACATAGGTCTTTTTGCCGTTGGCGTCGGTGGTCACAACGCCGTGGTGGTTGATGTTGACCGCACGGCGGGAACCGGGGATGACCGGGTCGGCTGCGCCGATGATGATGTCGGTGAGCACATACTTGCCCATCTGGCCGTTGGGGTCATGCTCCTGGGTTTGGATGAAGTAGCCGGTCGCGCCGGTCACTTTGTCGGTCAGTAGCGTAACGATGTGGGCGGGGTATGCCAGCAGGGCGGCTTCCGGGGTCGGGAAGGTGATGAACTGGCCGTCGGTGTCAATCATGTAGCGCTTTTCGGTTTCGATGTAGGTCACTTCGCCGATTTCCATGAATTCCTTCAGCTGAAGGCGGACGTAAACGTCGCCATAGCCGGCCGCTGCATGGCCCAGGTTGGTCACGCGGATCTCTTTTTTCACGTCTCCGTCTTCCACTTTCCAGTCCGGAATTTCAACGAAGTCTTCTACGAGCCTCGCCTCGTAGCGGGTGTTGATGCCTCCGAGTTCGTTGCTCTTGTGCTGCTTAAAGTCGCGGTAGGCATACGTGCCTCCCAGCGCTGTTGCGCACAGTGCAACGATTGAGACCAGGGCTGCTGCTTTTTTCTTGAGCTTACCATTTTTTTGCATGATGTGTTGCTTCCTTTCTTGGGTACGATGACCCGTTATAAAATGTATTTGAATCAACTGCTGGGTTGATCAAACCGAAGGAATGCGGCGTGAGAGAGTGTGCGCGGGCTGGATAGAATCTTCGCCCCGCCCTTTTTTGCGTTCTTTCAAAAGCACCTGCAACGCAATGGATAGCACGATCACCACGCCGACGAACGCGAACACGTAACCGATGTTACTATAGATGTAGCTGAGTGCGGAACCCAGCCCCGCCGCATGGAACTTCACCACGCCGATGATGTTCCGCGCATCCACCAGATCCGGATCCGGATCCGGGTTGTCCCTCCCCTGCGTGCGAAATGCACGCGCCCCTGAGCCTTCGTAGTTTTCGATGATTTCGATCACCTCATGGGTAATGCTCTCCTCGTCTGCACGCCAGTATGTGATAATGTCGCCAAGCTGAATATCCTTGGCGGGCGTTTGTGCGGTGAGAACCAGCGACCCGACCGGGATGATGCTTTGCATACTGGGGGAAAGCACCTCAAAATAAGAATACCCGAGGAATTGTGTTCTTCCGTTGGATTTGCTGCTGAACACAAGCGCACCCGCCACAATGGCGATCAACGCCAGATAAAACACGATGTTGGAAATGAGCTTTAGCGGTTTGTTTTTTTTGCCGTTCTCTTGCGGCTTCAGCGCCTTCCCGCCGGGCGCCGGATCGGGTAGCGCGGCGCTGGTTTTGCGGCAAAACGCCGGTTTCCAGGGGTTGCGCAGCGCGGCGGCCGCCGGTGGTGGAATGGGTTCCGTCAGTTCGCTTGGTTTGATCTCGAAAAGCGCATTTATATCGGCGACAGGGTCAAAATACGCTTCCAGCGGTTCTTGCCCGGTCTGTGCTGGCGAAGCGGGCGCTGGCGGCGGCGCGTTCCACGGTTCAACCGGCCAATCCAGTTCCGCCGCTTCGTCTATATCATTCAGGAAGTATTCCAGCAGGAATTCCTGATTGATTTCTTCAATGCTTTTTGGCATCCTCTATCCTCCCTTCTTTCTCTCTCTTCCCCAAAATTAAGCGCGATACAGTACGTTGTTGTTCCGCTCGCCCGCTTGCCAGTTGGTCGGGATTGCGCCGCGCAAGCGATCCATCACGCACCCAATCTCGTTGTGCAGGCGGTGTTGCTCCGCTTGCATCTGCCGGTATTCTTCCTGTGCGCCGCCAACGATGCGTGCCGCCTCGTTTTGCGCGTCGTCAATAATCCGCCCGGCCGTGGTTTCCGCATCAATCAGCGCTTTGGCAATCACGTCCGCTCCCGGATGGGGGGGAGGAGCCTGCGCGGCGCTGCATTGGTTGTTCAACCCCTGGTATGCCGCGGCGAGCTTGCTGTGCTGCTCTTGCAGCGCGGTGTATTCCGCCGTGAGCTTTTGGATGTAGCTATCCACTTGGCGCTTATCGTAGCCGGGCGTTTGATCGGTAAAGAAAATTCCGTTGCCTTGCAACAAAATCACCTCCTAAGTCTTTTTCTTTCTTCTACTTGTCCGCAAGGCGTTCCCTGTCGGTATCCTGGGCCCTTCGGAAGGTCGAGGGTCTGCTGCCTTGTGCTATAAAGTATGAGGCAGGTAGTAACTACCGTGTCAATCCCCTTTTCAAAAAAAATTTTATTTTTGATTTATTTTAGAGCTTTAAAGCGTTAAATTATCCGGGCAACTGGAAAATTTCAACAGCTTTCAGCAATCCGAAGGTTTCAGTGGCTGGAAGGTATTTCCACAAGTTGGGTAAAATACTTTAGCACACTAATGCGTCGATTTTTTTGGCGCCTCTCAAACATTAAACTGTTTAAGGTTTTTCGGTTTTTTGAACAGCGCACCGCGCCGAAACGCAACAGGGAACGCTGTTTTCTTTGATTCTGAAAAAGCACATTCAAGCAGCTGAAACAGCAACTCTCCGCACTTTATAGTTCCGCTCTAAAGCGCGAATTGTTTTAGCGCCTGATAAGCCGAAAGACCCCCGCAAATGCGCTTCACAGCCGCCAAAGCATAGCAACGCTCAGAGTTTTTTGGCACAATCCAACTGCATATTTTTGTTTCTTATTAAATATATAATAAGAAACAAAAATATATAATCGCTTTTGTGTGGTAATGTGGGGCATTGTGGCGGGGTGGGGCGGATAAAAGCGCCGGGCGACTAGCAATGCCAATCGCGGTGGCTGCGCTAGGAGCGCGCCGGGGTTAAACTGCGCCACCACCCCGCCAAACAAGAAAAAAACCGCTACCGGGTACGCCGGCAGCGGAATTGCTTTGGGGGTTATAAAAATTTTAAAGGGTAAAACATGATTTTTAAGACATGAAAAATCCCCAAGCCCCTTATTGTCAGGGCTTGGGGAGTGGCGGAGAAGGAGAGACTCGAACTCTCGCGCCGGTTACCCGACCTACGCCCTTAGCAGGGGCGCCTCGTCACCAACTTGAGTACTTCTCCGTGCGTGTAACGTCATTGCGTCTATTCAGTTCCTCATTGACGGCAATAGTATATCACATCTTTCAGGAAATTGCAAGTAGTTTTTTC
>JAITNG010000092.1 GCA_031290595.1 Oscillospiraceae bacterium | reverse complement strand
AGCAGCTCCATGGTCAGCTGGTTCTGGTCACAGGCCACGTTGGTGGTGGTGAAAATCGGCGCCATTTCGTGCTGCGCCGGGGCGACTTCGTTGTGCTCTGTCTTGCTCAGGATGCCCAGCGCCCAAAGCTCTTCATCCAAATCGGCCATAAAGGCCTTGATGCGGGGCTTGATCACACCAAAATAATGATCCTCCAGCTCCTGCCCCTTGGGCGGCTTTGCGCCAAAGAGGGTGCGCCCGGTGAGCAGCAAATCGGGGCGCTGGTCAAAGAGTTCCTGATCCACCAAAAAATATTCCTGCTCCGGGCCGACGGTCGTGCTGACCGAAACGGCTTCCGTGTTGCCAAACAGGCGCAGGATGCGCAGCGCCTGTTCGCTGAGGGTCTGCATGGAGCGGAGCAGGGGCGTCTTTTTATCCAGAACCTCGCCGCCATAGGAACAGAACGCGGTGGGGATGACGAGGGTGCCTTCTTTGACGAAAGCGGGGCTGGTGGGGTCCCAGGCGGTGTAGCCGCGGGCTTCAAAGGTGGCGCGCAGACCGCCGGAAGGGAAACTGGAGGCGTCCGGCTCCCCCTGAATCAGCATTTTGCCGCTGAATTCCATGATCACCTGGCCGTCGCCCATGGGGGAAATGAAGCTGTCGTGCTTTTCCGCAGTGATGCCCGTCATCGGCTGGAACCAATGGGTAAAGTGGGTCGCGCCCTTATCAATCGCCCAATCCTTCATCGCCGTGGCGACTGCGTTGGCCACTTCCGGGTTCAGTTTCGCGCCGGTTTTGATGGTCTTCTTCAGCTCCTTGTAAACATCCTTGGGCAGTTTTTCGCGCATCACGGAATCGCTGAACACCTTTGAGTTGAACAGTGCGGGGATGTTGCCGGAACCTTCATTTAACAACCGGCTAAGATCTTGGTACGGAACGCTCATAATTTTCTGTCCACCTTTCCAAATTTTCCCTATTACCATATTTATAAAATACACAGTACCCCGTGCACTCTATACAAAAAGAAAAAACAGCGCTGTAGACCCCTCGCGAGCCTACAGCACCATTGCTGTGATTGTATTATACCAAGGATTTGCAGGGAAGTCAAGCGCTTCTTGCAAAAACCGTAAATTTTTTGTCGCTCACTCCCATTCCTCCCCGCCCAGCCGCTGTTGCAGCACCCGCAGCTCCGCCCTTCTGGCGGGGTACTCCGGCAGCACGCCCGCGACGATGCGCCAGAAGCGTTCGGAATGGTTCAGCTCGCGCAGGTGCGCCAGCTCATGCACCACAACGTAATCGATGGTATCTTCCGCCGCCATCACCAGGCGCCAGGAAAAGTTGATGTTCCCCCGGGCGGAGCAGCTGCCCCACCGCGTTTTTGCGCCTGTGATTTTGACGTCTGCGGGGGAAACGTCCATCAGGGCTGCAAAATGCTGCGCTTTTTCGCGCAGCAGCTGCTTGGCCAGCAGGCGATAAATTTGCACACAGGCCGCTTTGATCTGCTCCGCCTCCAGGCCGGGCGGCATAAAAAACGTGCCGTCAAAACCGACGCGGCGGCCGGGCTTTGCCGCGATGGGGTGTTCCCTGCCGCAATAAAGCACCGTGCTGCCGTATGCAGGGCAAAACGCCGTCCGCTGCGTTTGCTTGGTTTGCATAAGAGCAAGTTTTTGCGTAATCCATGCTTCTTTTGCGGCGACGAAGCGGTCAATTTCGCGGCGGGGCGTCGCCCGGGGCGCACGGACTTCCACGGTGGCGTCCGGGCGGATATAAATGGCCACGGTTTTGCGGTTGGAGCGGACAAGCGTAAAATCGATCATGCGCAGCGGGTCAGCCCTTTCCATATGTCTATTTATTGTGCAACCCTATTGTACCACAATGCACCCGACTGCGCAAGTTTTTTTGCCTCGTTTTGCAATGCGCTCAAATGAAATACTCCGGCGTTTTATCCTGCGTGAACCTTGCCAGGAACGTGCGGGTGCGCTCCTGCTGCGGGTGGCCGAAGATCTCTTTGGGCGCGCCCTGTTCCACGATTTCGCCGCCGTCCATGAAGATCACACGGTCGGCGACCTCGTAGGCAAAGGCCATTTCGTGCGTGACAATCAGCAGAGTCGAATGCACGGCGACGCTTTTGATCAAATCCAGGATTTCCTGCACGCGCTCCGGGTCAAGGGCAGAAGTCGGCTCATCAAAGAGCAGCACGGAGGGCTGGAGCGCCAGGGCGCGCGCGATGCCCACCCGCTGCTGCTGCCCGCCGGAAAGCTCGTGCGGCCGCGCATCGCGCCGTTCGGCCATGCCCACCTGCGCCAGGGCTTCCAACGCTGTTTTTTCTGCAATTTCTTTTGGCACGTTACGCGCAATCACCAAACCTTCCGTGACGTTTTGCAGCACGGTTTTGTTTAAAAATAAATCATAGTTCTGGAACACCATGGCGCTTTTGCGCCGCAGCGCCAGGGTTTCTTTTTTGCGGGCGCGGTGCAGGTCAAGGGCGAGGTCTTCGATGCGCAGCCGCCCTGCGTCCGCTTTTTCCAGGGCGTTCAGGCAGCGCAAAAGCGTTGTTTTGCCGGAGCCGGAAGGCCCCAGCAACGCCACGGTTTCGCCCTGCCGCACATCCAGGTCAATGCCCCGGAGGATCACGCTTTTGCCAAAGCTCTTGCGCAGGCCGTGCAATTCCAAAAGAACATCACTCATGCAAGCAGCACCTTCCTTTCCGCCAGCCGAAACAGCCGCTCCGCCGCGATGCACAGCCCCCAATACACCAGCGCGGCGGCGATGTAGGCTTCCAGGTAGCGGTAGTTGCCCCCGGCGGCGTTCACAGCGGCGTTCATCACGTCAATCACGGAAATCAGCGAAGCCATGGCAGCCGCTTTGATCAGCGCGATGAAGATATTGCACGCCATGGGCAGTGAAGCGGGCAGCGCCTGGGGGAGGATCACACGCCGCAGCGCCTGTGCATTGCTCAGGCCGGCGGCATAGCTCGCGTCATATTGCCCTTTGCGCACAGCCGCCAGCGCACCGCGGAAGACTTCCGAAAGCGCGGCGGCGGCATAGACGCTCAACGCGGCAATGGCAATCAACGCCTTGTTAAAATCCCGAAAAGCAAAGGGCAGGTGCAGCTGCTGCATCACGGGGTCAAAAAAGCTGGAACACAGCACATAGAACACCATGAGCATGAGCGCCACGGGGACGCCTTTGATGATGTTGACGCCGACGTTCAGCACACGGCGCAGCACCGGCACGCGGAAGAACCGCGCCAAAGCCAACGGCAGGCCGACCAGTGCGCCGATCAAAAACGGCGCAACGGCCAGCACCAGCGTTGTGGGGATTTTTTGCGCCGCAGCCCAAAGGGCGGTGAGCAGGAAGGAAAAGGACATGGTCACGCGCTCCTTTAGGCAATACCGCCTATTGCAATGCACCTGCATTGGCTTTTAACAATGCAAAACATGCAAGAAATTTTTCGTCGCTTCTGATGCTATCGAACTGCGGTTTTGCGAGATGGTCTTCCCACAAAATCCAGCACAGGTTGCGCGTTGTTGGCCACGGGTAATAGTTGCCGCCCTGTTCATTGGTCTGATCCATTCTGTCAAGGTGATGCATGGCGTC
>JAITNG010000078.1 GCA_031290595.1 Oscillospiraceae bacterium | reverse complement strand
ATTCCTTATCTCATCTTCGCCTTTGGTCTTAGCAACCACCCGGGCAGGGAATACTATACCTACACAAAACCCGCCAAAACAATCCAAAGCGAAAACCCCCTGCTGCAAGAAAAGAGCGTTGGCCTTTGCATGTTGTTTTCTTTCATCACCTTCGGAATTTATTCCATCTTCTGGATCCACCAGCTGTGCAAAAAGCTGCGCTTGCTTGCCGGGGAATCCCCTGTGTGCGGCGGCGAGGTTGCCTTGATTCTGTTTGTGCCGTTTTATAGCCTGTATTGGCTGCACACGCGGGGCAAAAAACTGCACGAAGCCGCCAACCGCTGCGGCGTGCCGCTGGGCGATAACAGCATGATGTTCCTTGTCCTTGGCATATTGGGGCTGGGCATTGTCGCCTACGCGCTGATGCAAAACGACCTCAACACGGCGGCGAAAGCGTTTGTTCAGGCAGAGGCTGCGCAGAGCTAAACAACACCGGGTTCAAACCACAGAACCTCCAACAGAAAGGGGCGTCGCCATGCAAATCACCCTGCGTGCGCACGCAAAAATCAACCTGCTTCTGGACGTCACCGGGCGGCGGGCGGACGGATACCATACCACCGAAATGCTGATGCAATCCGTCGGCCTGTGCGATACCGTCACCATCGCCACGCAAGCGCAGCCGGGCGTCGCCTTGCAATGCGACCGCCCCGGCATCCCGCTGGATCAAAGCAACATCGCCTGTAAGGCCGCCGCCGCTTTTTTCTCGGCCGTGCCGCAGCTTGAATTGGGTTTGTGCATCAAAATCGAAAAGCGCATCCCTGCTGCTGCCGGGCTGGCTGGCGGCAGCGCGGATGGCGCGGCGGTGCTGCACGGTCTGCGGGCGCTCTTTGCACCGGGCATAGGCGATGACGCGCTGGCGGCCATCGCCTTGCGGGTGGGGGCGGACGTCCCCTTCTGCCTGCGGGGCGGGCTTTGCTTTGCCGAAGGCGTGGGCGAGCTGCTGACCCCCCTACCCTGCTTGCCCGTGCGGTATGCCCTGGTGCTGGCCAAGCCCGCGATGGGCGTCGCCACAGGCGCGGCCTACGCCCGGATTGACGCGCTGCCAAACCCGCGGCACCCGGCGGCGCGGCAAGCGCTGGCGTGCGCCCGTGCGCAGGATTGGGAAGCGCTCTTCCCCCTGTGCGGCAACCTCTTTGAGCAGGTGACGCCGCCGGAAGCCCTGGAGGGCATCCGCAAAGTGATGCGCAGCCACGGCGCACTGCTGGCGCAAATGAGCGGCTCGGGGCCAACGATGTTCGGGGTGTTCCGCACCGAAGACGCAGCCAACGCCTGTGCAGAAGCGCTGCGCCGGGCGGATGGCACGCCGGAGGTGTTTTGCTGTAGGGCTACGGAACGGGGGATCGGGGAAATACGATAATACATAGGATGAGCAAAATATTTATAAAAAATTTTGGCATAAAAGCCACCAAAATTTTCCTTTCCCCCTTGCCTTTGGGCGGGGGGTGTGTTATACTTATTCGCTGCTGACGGCGTGGCGCCGGTTCGGCGGCGTAAATTAACACGTAAAGGCGGTGCCATCATGAACCAAAAAGTGATCAGTTTCCTCGTTTCCATCATCGTTACCCTGCTTCCGTTGACCTCCTTCGGCTCCATGGAGCTTTCACCTGCGCCGGAACCGCCGGGGCAGAGCAGTTCCATCCTTTCCAGCGGCAAGACCGAAACGCTCAAGATCATGAGCTTCAACGTGCTGGGCGTGGGGACGGGCGACCGTAGCCCCGAAAACCGGCTCAGTGGCGTGGCGCAAACCATCCGGGATCAGCTGCCGGATTCCTTCGGCCTCCAGGAAGCCAGCGACTATTGGCGCTGGACGCTCAAGGAGGAACTGAGCGACCTTTATGCCGAGGCGGGCAACTACGGGCGGCACCTTGGCCTCAACGAAGGCACGCCGATCTTCTACTTAAAGGATAAGTTCGTCTGCCTGGCGCAGGGGGTGTTCTGGCTTTCCGACCGGCCGCTGCTCTATTCCAACGGGTGGGATACCTCTGTGCCGCGCATCGCCGCCTGGGCGCTTTTGGTCGATAAAGCAACGGGCTTCGCTTATATACATTATAACACCCATTTTGACCACATCGGCGAACTGGCGCGCACCAACAGCGCGGCGCTGATGACCGAAAAACTGAACAGCGTAAAACTCCCCGCCGTGCTGACAGGGGATTTCAACTGCAAGCCCGATTCCGTGGCATATTCCTACTTCACGGCGGGGGGGTTGGCGGACGCCCGTCTGCTGGCGGCGAAGGCCGATAAGGGGCGCACCTACCACGGCTACAAGGGCGAGGATATTCGCACGGGGCAGCCCATCGATTTCATCTTCACCCGGCAATCCTGCCTGGAATCCGTGGAAAGCTACGCCATCATCCACACGCAGTATGGCGGGCAGTACCCTTCCGACCACTTTGCGATTATGGCCACACTGACGCTGAAAAACTAAACGTCCACCTGGCTGCGGATCACCCCGTAGGTTTCTTCACTGATGATATGCTCCATACGGCAGGCGTCGGCGGCGGCAGCGGTTTCGCTGACGCCGTTTTTCCTTAGCCAGTCATAAATGGTTTCGTGGCGGTCATAGACCCGCTCGGCGACGGTCATGCCCTTGGCCGTCAGGGTGATTTCGCCGTCGGCGTCCATTGCAATCATCTCGTTTTCGCGCAGCTTCTTCATCGCCACGCTCACGCTGGGTTTAGAAAACCCCATTTCGCCCACAACATCAATGGAACGAACGCTGCCCGTCTTGCGGGTGAGCAGCAGGATCGTTTCCAGATAATC
>JAITNG010000065.1 GCA_031290595.1 Oscillospiraceae bacterium | reverse complement strand
ACAATTCCCCTCCGTGGGAGGGGTGCCGCGCAGCGGCGGGGTGGTGGCGCGGAGCGCAGCATGGTTGGCTTCCAGATGCGGAATCGTATTACGAGCCGCAGTCAATGCCCGACGAAGGATTTCCTGGTATCAACCCTCCCGCAGCTCGCGCTGCGCATATTTGGGCATCTTCGCCACCACTGTGTCGTATGCCTGGTCAATCATCTGTCGTATTTCGTCATCCGGCACAGCGCCATCCAGGTTCACTGTGTTGAAGTGCGGCTGCATGACCGGCGGGCAATGCCAGCCGCGCACCACGGAATCCGGGTAGACGCTGCGATAAAAATCGGCGGAAGCCGGGGTGCAATTCAGCGTGACCTTCGGTTCCCCGTGCAGGGTGATGATTTGCGCGTAAATCCGCCCCTTCGCTTGCGACGGCGCTTTCACCTTGAGTATGGGGATAAACGGATCAAACGGAAAATCCAAGTAGCTAAACGGCTTTTGCAGACAGTAGTCAATGATTGCGGCGTGGGTCACACGATCCCCTCCCCTTCCAGCGCTTTCGCCATGTGCAGGCAGGGTTGCCCGCTGCCCCATTCATCCGTGATGCGCTGCGGCACAAAGCCTAGGCTTGCATAAAACGCCCGTGTTTTTGCATAGCTCGGGCTGGGGTGCGTATCCGCCAAGGTCTTGACCGTCAAGAGGAAAATCCCCCGGGCAAGGCAAAACTGCTCGCACTGCGCAACCAGCTGCCGCCCGATCCCCCGGCGCTGCTGCTCCGGCAACACGCCCATCACGTGGATTTCAGCCGCGTCCTCCCCCTGCAAGCGCAGCGCAAGGAAGCCGACAACTGCGCCGCCCACAAACGCCGCAAAGCAGGGCAAGCCCCGCACCTGCCGGGCGTATGCCCTGTTGGCCTCTGCGTTGCCAAACCACGCGGGCAGGGCGCGGAGGACGACACGGCAAATGGCCGCCCGCTCCCCAGGGGAGGCCACGGCGCGGATTTCAAGTGCTGCAAGTTCGGCAGTGCGCAAGGTGCATCCCCCCTTTTCTGCTCCTATTTTACCACAGGCGGCGGCGCAGCGCAAGGGGGGAATTTTCAGGTTGCATTTCGGCGCAAAATGCGGTATAATACTAGCAGAAAGGGTGATTGCCGTGGACGATAAGAAATACAGCGCCCCCATGCGTGAATACTCCATTGAAAAGACGACGAAGGTGCAGCGGGAAAAGATTGTGAACGAAGCGCTGGGGCTTTCGCTGCTGGATGCGCCCATGCCCTCAAAGGACACCTTGGCGCTGGTGCAGGAATACATCGACGGACACATGGAGATCAGCGAAATCTTGCAACGGACGATTGCAAAATATGACAGGACGGCGACGGCATGAGGGATCCTTATTTGTTTGAGGATGTGAATGTGCTACGCAACAAGCTGAATATCCGTAATGCCGAAGAACTCACCGAAGCCGAAGCAAATATTACCTACTTGCTCTTTTTGGATATTGACAAAGCCTTTGAAGATAAACCGTTTGACCTTCAAAGGCTTTGTGGCATACATCGCTATATTTTGGGGAACCTCTTTGATTGGGCAGGGCAACTGCGCAGCATCCCCATGGTGAAGGGCGAGCCTGTGCTAGGGGGTGATACCGTGCGGTATTCGCCCCCTGATCGCATTGCGGAAGACGCAAGCAAAGTGATTGCGCAACTCAACCAAATTGACTGGGCGGTGTTAAACGCCGAAGAAATCGCCGGCCTGTTCGCCCGATTGATCGCCGCGCTTTGGCAGGTGCATCCCTTCCGCGAGGGCAATACCCGCAGCGTGATCACTTTCGCCACCCAGTTTGCGGCGGCGCACGGTTTCGCCATGGATAAAAACCTTTTGCGCGAAAATGCCGAATACGTGCGGGGCACGCTTGTGAAGGCGTCTGACGGGCAATATGCAGAATACCAGTATTTGCAGCAGATTTTCAAGGATGCAATTTTACAGGGGTAAGCCCCCTCCCCCCAGCGCAACCTCCAGCGGCACATCTTCTTGGGGCGAATGCATCGCCTTGCGCAGGTCGGTTTTTGCGCTTATGCAGCCCATGGCCTGGTAGAATGCTTGCGTTGCAACGCTAGGGCTGGCGGAGATATACATCTTTTTGTAGCCATCGGCGCGGGCGGCGGCGGCACAGAGCCGGAACAGCTCCCCGCCCAGCCCCCTGCGGCGGCAATCGGCGCTGATATACAGCCGCGCCAGCACGGCGTAGCCCCGGTAATCCCCGCCATCCGGCCACCAGACGGCGAAGCCCTTCACCTGGCCGCCTTGCAGTGCGCAAAATACCATCGGCGCAGCATCATAATGCCGCTGAATGTAAACATTCGCGATGAACCAGTGCTTGATGAACTTCGTTTTGCCGTCGTCGTCCCACTGCTCCAGCCGGGGTTTACGCAAGCGCTTGGGCTTGCCCTTGTGCAGGATGTGCGTGATCTCTTCCGTGCGGTCAAAGGCATCCATCATGTGCGGGTCAAGGTCGGCAGGTTCCAGGGCGCGGCAGATGATTTTTGCCGGGTCAGGCCGGCGAGGTTCAATCGTGTTTTCCATGTGCATTCCTCTTTCATATGACAAAATGAGCGCCCCCGATCATAATCGAAGGCGCCCACAACACATGAAAAAGATCACCCCAAGCGCAGCGGCGGCTCTTTTCGCGGTGTGGATCGCTCGAAAATGATGTTGCGGCTGTTGTTTTTCATGGCTATCCACCTCGCTTTCGTTACGCTTAAATTGGGGGCTGGTTACAGTATAGCACGCAGGAAGGGAAAATGCAAGGTTTTTTTGGCGGGGGTTTACGCCCACGGCGGGGGACTTTTTTCGCCTACCATCACCCGCCGCATCAGCTCCGCCTTTTCTTTTGCGACTTCCCTGGTCAGCGGCGCGGCTTGCTCTTGCGTAAACATCCGCTCATGTTCCACCAAAAAATAATCCAGGCATTCCAGGATTGCATTCCCGAACAGATCGATGTTGCGCTTCAGAACATCAACCAATGGTTGCCCTGTTTCGTATAGATTGCTCTGCCCAATGGTGTATTCGCGGCAGCAATCGAACGGCGGCAGCTGCATGGCGTAGCTTTCCATGCGGGCAAAATCCCGCACGGTGTAGTATTGATGCACCAAATCGCGTGTTGCTTTTATGCGGATCGTGTTGTCTTTTGCGCTTTCAGCCAGCTTTTGGTTGATGCAAATGGATTCTTCGTATCCCGCCTCATTGCGTGTGCCGCGGATTGCCCAACCGAGCCGGTATCGCAGCCACTCGCTGCTGGGAAACTGCGCACAGGCTTTGCGTAGCAGTTGCACTGCTTCTGCGTATTGCCGCGCATCCAGCAGCGCCTCCGCCTCGCTGCAAAGCGCCTTGCAGCGCAGGTCGTCCACGCCCAGCAAGGCGTCAACGCTCACGCCGAAAAAGCCCGCCAGCCTCGGCAGCAACAGAATATCCGGCAAACTCGCGCCGGTTTCCCACTTGCTCACCGCTTGCCCCGATACGCCGAGCGCTTCGGCCAATGCATCCTGCGTGACGCCCCGCTCCGCGCGTAAGTTGCGAATGTTTTGTGCAATATCCATGTTGTTCCTCCCTAAGTTGTGATGACAACAGTTTAGCACAACTGCGCACCCAACGCAAGCGAGGCGTTGTTGGCAAAAAAGCAACCGGCGGTTGGGGGCGTAGCATAGCTTGGCTATGGCTCCTAGCCGCCGCTGCTTGCGATGCATTGGGCAATTTCGTAAATCAGCCGGGTTTGTTCCGCTGAACAGGCTTTGAGCAGCGCCGCCATTTCATGCTGCAAATAGCTTTCACCCTCCTCGGCAACATCGGCGAGCAGGGATGTGATGGGGACAGCCACAGCGACGCTGATTTTTGCCAGCATCTCCAGGTTTGGCTTTTCCCGCCCGGTTTCAATTTTGCTGAGGTAGTTGGTGGATATTTGCACGTGTTCGGCAAGCACTTCCTGCGTAAACCCAGCGGCAACGCGGGCGCGCTGCACGCGTTTACCGATCAATTTATAGTCTATCAATTTATCACCCTAGAGTATAATAGAAACATTTCGCCATGACTACAACAAAGCTATAGCTATTAGTATTGACATATGGCTGAAATAATACTATAATATTTTCATCAACATGAATTGAACAAAAGGAGTTGTTCCTTGTGAAAGCAGTTCAAGATGCCGATGGGATGATTTTGCAATCCTTCCGTTTCGACAGTGGCGGCAATGTCACCATCAGGGTGGCGGGGGTTGTTGCCGTCTTCGGCAGGTATCGGATTGAAGATAGTAGGCTCTATATTACAACCTCAAGTGCGTTGCTTGGTGAAATTATATTGAACTACACGTATGAAAAGAAAGAGGACGGCATCTTCCTTAATGGCATTGAATACATGAAGGTCAACTGATAATTTTTATTGTTTTATAGTTTCGCGGTTGCGCTTTCCGGCAAAATATGTTACAATGGAAGAAACCACCGAAGGAGGTTCCTTGCCCATGCTTTGGATTTTGCTCAAGCTCCTGCTTGCTTTGGCGGGCGCGTTTGTTGTGCTGCTGCTGGCGGCCGGATATTTTGGCTTTGTGTATTCGCTGCGCCGCCCCCGCCCCGGCAAAAAGCCCGGTGCGCCGGAAACCGACCCGGATAAGCTGGCACGCAACGCCGCGCGTGAAAAAGCCAAGCTGCGCTTTTTTGCCCTGGAGCCGGAGGACGTGCAGCTGCGTTCGCAGGATGGCACGCTTTTGCGGGGCTGGTTCTTCCCCGCGCCAACGCCCAGCCGCAATTTGGTGATTTTCGCCCACGGCTATCACAGCGACGGCTCCGGCGAATTTGCCGATCAGCTTGATTTCTACCGCAGCGAGCTGGGGTTCCACTGCCTTTACCCCGATCACCGCGCACACGGGCGCAGCGAGGGCAAAACCATCGGCTTTGGTGCGCCGGAATCCCGCGACCTGTTGGATTGGGCGCGGCAATACATAGCTCTGCTGGGCGACGACATCGAAATCGTCCTGCACGGGATCAGCATGGGCGGGGCGACCGTGACGCTCTGCGCGGCGCAGGATCCACCGCCGCAGGTCAAGTGCATCGTGGCCGATTGCGGTTACACCAACGCCTATGAACAGATTCGCCACACGATGGCGACGGAGATGCACCTCCGCTTCCCGCCGCTGCTCTGGGCGCTTGCGTTCTGGTGCCGTCTGCTGGCCGGGTATTCCCTCCGGCACGACGCCGACCCCTTGGGCAAACTCCCCAATGCCACCCGCCCCATCCTGTTCATCCACGGCCAGGCGGATGACTTTGTACCCTTCGCAATGGGCAAGCGCCTTTTTGCGGCCTGCCCCACAGAAAAAGACGCCCTCTGGGTGCCAGGGGCAGCACACGCCATCGCCCACCACACCGACACGGCAGGCTACGAAGCCCTGGTGAAATCATGGCACCTGCGGCACCTGCCGCCTGCGGCGGGGCTAGTCGCCTGTGGCGCAGTCGCCGATGGCGTGATGTAAGCAGCTGGACACGGCGTGCCGTGTCCAGCTGCCTAAATTTCGCCCTACCCGATCCGCATCGAAATATTTGCCGCTGCGGCCGAGTGCGTCAGTGCGCCTAGGGAGAGGATGTCTACCCCGGTTTCGGCCACGGCGCGGGCGGTTTGTTCTGTGATGTCGCCCGATGCTTCCAGGGGGATTTTTTCGCCGCCGGGGGTCTGGCGCACCAGTTGCACCGCCCGGCGCATTTCATCCGGGGTCATGTTATCGAGCATGATAACATCCGCACCGGCGGCGAGCGCCTGGCGGACTTCCTCCAGGCTGCGCGTTTCAATTTCCACTTTGACCATGTGGCCGAGCTTGCGCCGCACCATCTGTGCCGCTGCGGCAATCGAACCGGCGGCGTCGATGTGGTTATCCTTGAGCATCACGCCGTCGCTGAGGTTGAAGCGGTGGTTCTGCCCGCCGCCGCAGCGCACGGCGTATTTTTGCAGCGCCCGCAGCCCCGGCAGGGTCTTGCGCGTATCGGTGACGCGGGCGTTTGTGCCTTCCACCGCCCGCACCACCCGTGCGGTCATCGATGCGATTCCGCTCAGGTGCTGCAAAAGGTTCAGCGCCGTGCGCTCCCCCTGGAGCAGCGCCGCCGTGGCGCCCTCCAGCTCCGCCAGCCGGTCGCCCGGGGCAAAGGCTTCGCCGTCTTGCTTCAGCACACGCCCGGTGCAGCCGAGGTCAATCAGCGTGAACACCCGGAGGAAAATTTCGCCCCCGCAAAACACGCCCGCCCCCTTGGCCACCAGGTAGGCCGTGCTGCGGTGCTCCGGCGCAAAAAGGGATTCACAGGAAAGATCGAGGTACGAAACATCCTCCCGCAGCGCGCGCAGCAGGATTTCATCCGTTTGGAACCAGGGCAGCATCTGCTTTTTCCTCCACATCCTCCAAGATCAACGCGGCCACACAGGCCAGCGAACGCAGCTCTGCGGCGGCGCGCGATTGCGGCGCACCGCTTTGTTTCAGCGCTTCATAGAGCGCCCGCATCCGCTTGGCCGCCTGTGGCAGAACGGATAGGTTCGGCTCCACAAAAAAAGCCTCCTGCATGGTATCTTGTATCGCTTGCATTTCAAGCCGCATATCAGCCCCCAGGGCTAGCTGCGCCACAGGCGCCTCCAGATCAACCTGACTGCCATCGCGGCACAGCCGACCAGCCCGCCGCAGGCGGCGTAAAATGTCTTGGGCGGCTCTGCGGCCGAATACCAGGGCTTCGGGCAGGGAATTGCTGGCCAGGCGGTTGCCGCCGTGCAGCCCCGTGTGGGCGCATTCCCCGGCGGCATACAGGCCGGGGATGCTCGTGCGGCTTTCCATATCAACATCCACGCCGCCCATCAGGTAATGCTGGCAGGGGAAGACGGGGATTTTTTCTGTTGTGATGTCAACGCCGCGCTCCCGGCAAGCGGCGGCGATGGAAGGGAAACGCGCCAGGATAAAATCCGCGCCACGGTGGCGAATATCCAAATAGAATTGCCGCGCACCCACGCGCCGGGCTTCGCGGAGGATGGATTGGGAAACCACATCGCGCGGGGCAAGCTCCAGGCGCGGGTCATAGCGCTCCATGAAGCGCTCGCCGCGTGCGTTGAGCAAAAACGCCCCTTCGCCGCGCACGGCTTCGCTGATGAGGAACTGTTCATCCACCTGGGGCGCATCAAAGGCGGTGGGGTGGAACTGCACAAGGCTCAGGTTTTTGATCGCCGCGCCCAGCTCATAGGCCAGGCGCACGCCGTCGCCGGTGGAAACCGGCGGGTTTGTCGTGCGGCGATAGACGCGGCCAATGCCCCCGGTGGCCAACAGCAAAAAGCTGCCCCGGAACTGCTTGTGCCGCCCCGCGTGCAAAACATCCAGCACAAAGCCGCCCACCGCATGGTGCGCGGAACAGGCCGTCGCGTCTTCCAGCAGCGTGACGTTGGGCAAAGCCAGCACCTGCGGCAGGAGCTTTTCGACCATTTCCTTGCCGGTTTGGTCGGCGTGGTGGACGATCCTGCGGCGGCTGTGACCGCCTTCCAGGGTTTTTTCCAGCCCGCCATCCGGCGCACGGTCAAATTCCACGCCCAGCTCCATCACCCGGCGCACGTCCTCCGGCCCTTCGCGCACCAGGATGTTCACCGCTTCCACATCGTTGGTGAAGTTCCCCGCAATGAGGGTATCCTCCATGTGCAGCGCAAAGCTGTCGTGTTCCTCTTCCAGCACAGCGGCAACGCCCCCCTGCGCCAGCGAACTGCCGCTGATGTTGGAGGTCTGTTTGGAGAGCATCAAAACCCTGGGGGGCGCGTCGGATTCCCCCAACTGGAGGGCGGCATACAGGCCGGCCAGCCCGCTGCCGAGGATAATTACATCATAGGCGTTCAAATTCCGCTCACCTTCATCCATGGAATAGGCTATAGAGCCATGGCGCATCCAGCGCCGGGTCAAACTGGGTCAGCAATTGCCAAAAGAGCCACAGCGGGGTGTATTTTGGCGAAAGGAAGCCAACGGTATCGGCCAAAAAGCGGAGAAACACCGAAAGATCAACCGGCTTTTGGACGGACTCCTTGGGGAGCGTCTGGCCGGGGCGCAGCACCGTGAACGGCTGCACATATAAAATGCCGCCGGGGCCGGTCAAATAGGCGCGGACGTAACTGCCGACCTGCGCATCGTGCGCCGCCAGATCCAGCGCCGCGCCGGTGGCAATGATTTTCCCGTTGGAAACCCAGGTGACTGCATCGTAATTTTCCGCCGCGAGGGTGATCACCCCGGCGGCTTCATCCACCGTGATTTTTTGAACGGCGGGGAGTTCGCCTTCGCCACGAAAGTCGTCGCCGACTTCAAAGCTGGCAAAATGGGAAGCCGCGAAGAACGCGCCGCTTTCCATGCTCTGCCGCAGGGCGGCGGCGGTCAGCTCCGGCATCACATGCACGGTGAAGGCGTAATCAAACTGCCCCCGGTCATGCGCGTCGCTGAAGGCGAACGCCCAGGGCGTGCTGCCATAGGGGATCACCTTTTGCAGCACCTGGTCATAGAGGTCGCGATCCCACTTGGTGTTATCGTCGTCGCTGCTGTTGATGCCCATCCCCAGGCACGAGGGGTATTGGATGAACAAAGAAGCGAACTTATTGGCATACTGGGGGTCGTCATAAAAATGCGGGGGATCTTCGCTTTTGTAGGATCCCGTGTGCAGACCGATGTGGTTGATGAAGGTGACGCCGCCCGCCGCTTCAACCCCCTTCACCGGGGTTTCAAAGTCGCCGTCCACGCCGATAAGCCCCTGGCCATAATCGCAAAAGAAGCCGTTGAGGTGGCTGTTGGTCGGCACCGCGCCGTTGAGTTCGATGCCCTGGGTAATTTCCAGCATCCCGCGGCCGCCCCGCCCCACGCCGGCAAGGATTTCATCGCGCCGGGCGTCGGTCAGCGGCGTCATGGGCAGCAGCCCCGTGCGTTCGTATTTCACCAGGCGCATCATCGGCACCGTCCGGGGGATCTGGTTCCACGGCACGCCGAGCATCATATGATCGGTGATCGCCAGAATATCATAGCCCAAACGGTAATGCTCTTCGATCATCTCATCCAGCGGCACAAAACCGTCGCTGCCGTTGGTGTGCGCATGGAGCTGCGCCTTGTAGCTCTGCCAGGTATCCCAATCCACGGCGGCATACGGGTTTCCGATGGTGTAAGCCGTCGCTTCCGGCGCCGAAAACGCCCACAGCCCCAAACCGGGCAGCAGGGAAAGCACCAAACACAGGGCAAGAAATTTACGCTTCACAGCAGCAGACTCCCCTCAAAATTTTATTTTAAGTTATCAGCCGATATATTCCGCATAGAACCCTTCGATTGCGGCGTAAAAATCCTCCACGCCGCCGTCGTTTTTGATCACCACATCGGCCAGCTTTTCGCTTTCAGATGTATGGAAGATGCTTTCTTCGCCCGCATCGTAGTCGCGCAGCTTTTCCACGCTGCCGCCGTCGCGGTCGGAACCGCGGGCAAGCATCCGGGCATAACGCACGTCGTCTTCTGAAATGACAATATCCACCAGCAAAAATTCCTTGCCAAACTGTTCTTTCAGGAACCGCACATCCGAAAGCGGCCGCACGCCGCTCACCAGATACACAGGCGCGCCGCTTTCCCGGATTTTTTTGACGATCTGTTCCGGGAAGAAGGTCTGCCCAAACTGCCCCATGTATTTTTGCGAAGTCGCGTGCAGATTTTCACGCGTGCGCTCCAGCCCGTCCTTGGTGGCCAGTTCCCGCACAATATCCCCGATGGAAGTCATGGGCAAGCTGTATTTCTTTGCGATGTACTCCAAAAAGAAATCCTTCCCCGTCCCGTTTTTGCCAACTGCTGCGATCACCATAGCAAACGCCCTCCGTTTTTAAAATTTAGATTTAGTACATTATACAGCAATCGGGCAGGAATGTCAAATGCGTTTGGGCAAAACAAAAACCGCCCACAAGGGGCGATTTTCGCCTGTGGGCGGGGTAGTGAAGAGTGAAAAACGAAAAGAGAAGAGTGAAGAGTACAAATTTGCGCACGCGCAGCAAACTTTTCACTCTTCGCTCTTCACTTTTCACTCTTGCGCAAACAGCGCAAGTCTGGTTGCGGGGGAGGGACTTGAACCCACGACCTCCGGGTTATGAGCCCGACGAGCTGCCAACTGCTCTACCCCGCGATATATCTCTGCCATGTCAACTCAAATAGTATACCATGGCAGAGTGCATTTGTCAAGTGGTTCGGCAAGATTTTCCGCATCTTTGCAAAAACGCAGCTAAATTTAACCAACCTTGCCGGGGTTGATGCGCACGCCGGGACCCATTGTGGCGGCCACGACGCAGGAGCGGATATACTGCCCCTTGGCGGCGGCGGGCTTTGCCTTGACGATGGCGTCAAGCAGCGTGGTGAAATTTTCCTGGAGCTTTTCGACGCCGAAGGAAGCCTTGCCGATGGGGCAATGGATGATGTTGGTTTTATCCAGGCGGTATTCGATCTTGCCGGCCTTGGCTTCGGTGACGGCCTGCGCCACGTTGGTGGTGACGGTGCCGGCCTTGGGACTGGGCATCAAGCCGCGCGGCCCCAGGATTTTGCCCAGGCGGCCAACCAAGCCCATCATGTTGGGCGCGGCAATGGCCACGTCAAATTCCATAAAGCCTTCGCCCTGGATGCGGGCGACCAGGTCTTCCGCACCGACGATTTCCGCACCGGCGGCTTCGGCGGCTTTGGCGTCGTCGCCCTTGGCGAAAACGGCCACGCGCACCGAACGCCCCGTGCCGTTGGGCAGCACGACCGCGCCGCGCACCTGCTGATCCGCATGGCGCGAATCCACGCCCAGGCGCACATGCACTTCTACGGTTTCATCAAACTTCGCTTTTGCCGTCTGGATGGCGGTGGCAAGCGCCTCATCGGGGTCATAGAGCTTGGCGCGATCCACCAGCTTGGCGGCTTCTACGTATTTCTTACCATGTTTCATTATAAAGTTTCCCCTTCCCTTATTCCGTCACTGTGACGCCCATGCTTCTGGCCGTGCCCGCAATCATGCTGGCAGCGGATTCGAGGCTTGCGGCGTTGAGATCAGGCATCTTCTGCTCGGCGATCTGGCGCACCTGCGCCATGGTGATCGTGGCCACCTTCGTCTTGTTGGGGACGCCGGAGCCGCTTTCGATTCCGCAGGCCTTTTTGATCAGGACGGCGGCAGGGGGGGTCTTGGTGATGAACGAAAAGGTGCGGTCGGCATAAACCGTGATCACCACGGGGATGATCAAGCCGAGGTCGTTCTTGGTGCGCTCATTGAATTCCTTGGTGAAAGCCATGATGTTGACGCCGTGCTGCCCCAGCGCCGGGCCGACCGGGGGGGCGGGGGTAGCTTTGCCCGCAGGGATTTGCAGCTTGACAAAGCCGACTACTTTCTGTGCCATTGTTGTTACCTCCAAATAAAAATGTGGTGGATGGCGGCGGAACGGAGCGAAACGCCCGTTCCCCCTCCCACGCGCGGGGACTTTTTCCTATTCCAGGGGTTCCACCCAATCCATGGCAAGTTCGGTGATGGTTTCCTTGCCAAAAAGGGCGGTGATTGCGATTTTGACGGTGTTTTGCTCCAGGTTGATGGATTCCACGCGCCCGGTGAAGCCCTCAAAGGAGGGGTGGACGATGTTGACCATGTCGCCCACACGGTAGCTGACTTCCACGCGGCGGCTTTCGACACCCATTTCAATCACCTTGTCTTCATCCAGGGGGGCGGGGCGGTTATCCGGCCCAACAAAGCCGGTGACGCCGCGGATGTTGCGCACGACGAACCAGGATTCATCGCTGATTTTGGGCATGTCGTCATTATCCATCCCAACGGCGATCTTGACGAACACATAGCCGGGGTAGAGCTTGCGCTCCACTTCCTTGCGTTTGCCGCCTTCGGTGATTTCCACCACCGTTTCGGTGGGGATATTGACGCCGAAGATTTGATCCTGCATCCCCCGGTTTTCAACGATTTTTTCGATGTTGGCCGCCACCTTGTTCTCGTAGCCAGAATAGGTGTGGATCACATACCAGCGTGCATCACGTTCCATTTTTCGATCACACCTTCCTTTCCTCAGTTATTCAGCGGCGGTTTCTGTTGCCGGTTCCGTTGTGGCTTCCGTCACGGGAGCCAACGGCAAATCATCCGCAACATCATCCAGGTCAATCCCTGCGCCTTCGTCGGCCACCTGTTGGCTGATGCTCTCGCTCGGCTTGGTGTGCTCCGCCAGGGCGCGCAGACCGCGAACGCCGTTGCTCAGGCCAAAATCCAGCAGCCAGATCAGGATGCCGATCACCAGCACGGTCACCAGCACAATCCCCGTGTTTTTCAGCACGGTGCGGCCGTCCGGCCAAACAATCTTTTTCAGCTCGCCGCGGAAGTCCTTCCAGAACTTCTTGAACTTGCCAGCGCCAGCCTTGAACGCTTCGCCCTTGGGCTTGGCTTCCTTGCCGTCGCCGGGCTTGGAACCCGCTTTTTCGGCACGCTTAATCTTTGCCTTGGCGTCGCCGCTCTCGGTCTTCTTCGCCTTCTTTTGCTCTTCATCGTAGGCCTTGGAGGAATCTTGTTCCTTCTTGCTCATGGGCGTTTCCTCCTCACTTCGTTTCACGGTGGACGGTGTGCTTTTTGCAGAACCTGCAATATTTCTTCAGCTCCAACCGATCCGGCGTGTTCTTCTTGTCCTTCATCTTGTTGTAGTTGCGCTGCTTGCATTCGGTGCAGGCAAGGGTGATTTTGACTCGCATAGTGGTTGCCTCCTTAACAATAGCGGTGTTATTCAAACCTCCCTCACGGCGATGATTGCCCTTGCTTGCGCGCATGAAAAAAATGCACGCAAAAAAGAACCCCCGCCAGAGGTATGAAGAGTATACCACGGCAGGGGAAGGTTTGTCAAGAAATATTTTTGGGCGGCTGCATTTCAGGCCAGGTGCAGTTCCTGCTTCAATGCATTTTGCAACACGGCTGAAACATTGATTTTTGCCTTGTTCGCTTCCGCGTCCAGCCAGGCGGGCAGCGAGCAGTTGCGGCGCACCGTGCGCAAATCGTTTTGGCGGCGATATTCGGCAAAATCAACATCAACAAGCGTCAAAATTTCATCTGCTTTTATCTTTTTCATAGAAGAAATCGGAGAGGGGGCGGGGTTTGCGATACCATCGTCTTCGTTGTCTATCGCCATCAAGCCGATTGCATCACGCGCCATAAAGATAGCTTCCGGCACATCGCGCCCCTGGGTGTTCAAGTTGAAATCGGGGATGGTAACGATAAACATGCTATCGTCGGGCGTTATAATAATGGGATATGCTTGCAGCATGGTATTCCTCCTTTAGCGTGTATGGCTTATTTCAGCCCCCACCGTGCGATAATTGTTTTTGCCAGATTCTCATTGATTTCCTTGTGCCGTGGGATTTGCTCTTTGTTTTTGCCATCCGTATAGATGTCATGGTTACTGCCGTGTGTCTTGAGCCACCAGCCACTCTTCTCCAGTAGTTTCACCAAATCCCGCTGTTTCGTGCATACCGCCTCCCAATAATTATTATACACATCTGTTGTGTATTTTTCAAGTTTTTTATATCAACCTAAAATTCCAGCATAGCCGTGCTGCCGCAGGGTAGCACCAGGCCGGTTGCTTCCACGGGGAGGCCGATTTCATCGCAGGTGGCCGTGCCGCCGTATTGGGGGACGAGGGCGCTTGCCAGCAGGTATTGCATGACGCCGGGCGAAAGTTCCGCCGAATAGCTGTTGAGCAGCAGCAGCAGCGGCTGGGGGCTGAGCAGTTGGCCGCACAGATCCACCAGGGCGTGCAGTTCGTCTTCCAGCTTCCAGACTTCGCCGCCGGGTCCCCGGCCATACGATGGCGGATCGAGCAAAATCACATCATAGCGGCTGCCGCGGCGGATCTCGCGCTGCGCGAATTTGACGCAGTCTTCCACAAGCCAGCGGACGTTGCCGCCCGCCAGGCCGCTGCGCAGGGCGTTTTCTTTTGCACGCAGCACCATGCCCCTTGCGGCGTCCACATGCGCGACGGAGGCGCCCGCCGCAAGGCACGCCAAAGTTGCGCCGCCGGTGTAGGCAAAGAGGTTCAGCACTTTGATTGGCCGCCCGGCCGCACGGATGCGCTCCGTCAGCAGCGCCCAGTTGGCCGCCTGTTCCGGGAACAGCCCCGTGTGCTTGAAGCCCATGGGTTTGATGAAAAACGAAAGCTCCCGCCAGCGGATGCCCCACTGCTCCGGCAGTTCGCGCAGGTATTCCCACTGCCCGCCGCCGGAAGCCGCCCGCTGGTACCGCGCGTGCGCCTGCTTCCAGCCGGGGTGGCGGCGCTGCCCCCGCCAGATCACCTGCGGATCAGGCCGGATGAGGATATATTCCCCCCAACGCTCCAGCCGTTCCCCGTCGCTGCAATCCAGCAAGGCATAATCGTCCCAATCCTGCGCTGCCCGCATAGCTGTCCACTCCCTCTCATGATGTGCTGATGCACTGTTGATAAGTATACATGGTTTTGGCCGGGAAGTCAAATCAAATGAAAGGCGCACCCGCAAATACAGGTGCGCCCCTTTTCATTTGGGTTGTATTTATAGCACCGCAATCCCTTGCAAGAGTGCATCCAACTGTACGGCGTCCAAGCCGGTAAGCGCCGCGATGGTTGCAACGTCCATCCCCGCCAGCGCCAAGTTGCGCGCAACTTCCGCCTTGCCTTTTAGCAAGCCTTGCTCCAGACCTTGCTCCAGGCCTTCTTTTCTTGCGCCTGTTACACGTGAATATTCGTCGCGCTGGGCTTTTAGCCTTGCTTCGGCGAGCAGACGGTTTTCTTCATCTTCGCTCAGTTCCGCCAGGTAGGCGTATGCCTCCCGGATCAAGGGGCTTGTGTTTGCTGCCATTTCAAAGTCCTCCTTTCGCTCGGCGCTTTGTGCATTTGACGCACCTGGACACGGCACGCCGTGTCCCTACAAACCGGGATAAAACGCCAACGCACCTCTGTATTTTCATGTGCCTTTGGAGGGTCACGGCGTGCCGTGTCCAGGAACCTGAAATGAAGCACTGCTTTTCGTTGAATACGATTCAACGAAAAGCCAATCCTCTTTCCATCTTTATTATACGCCGTTTGCGGGGGAAAAGCAAGAGGGGTTCTTTTTTTGCAGACAAAGACAGAAATTTTTTGCTTTCCACTCTTTTCCCCTTGACAGAATCCCACTTTATGGTAAAATATCTAAACACAAACAATTGGCGGTAACTTTTTCGCGTTGCCGCACGGGATGCTTAGAAGGGAGGATTTATATGCGCTTTCCTGCAACATCTTTTCGCCGCACGCTTTGCCGTGCATTTGCGCTGCTGCTTTGTGCGGCGCTTGCGCTGCCCTTTGGCGTTGCCCCGGCGTTTGCCGCCCCCACAACAACAACGGAAGCCGCCGAACCTGCTGCGGGCAATTTTCAGGCGGAATTCCCGAAAGCGGCCTATCTGCCCACTTTGGAAGGGAACCGCCGGGTCAAGCTGCTCTGGTTGGAGGATTCCACATACACCCTGGCGCTGACCAAGGTGACGGTGGGGGGCGAAGCCTGGGTGCGGGTGATTTTGGTCACGGGGGACGACACCTTCGTCGCCGCAACGCCCCTGGGGAGCCTGGACAGCCTACGCGGGCAGGAAAAACTGCGCCTTGACCTCGTCCGCTCCCGCCAGGGGAACAGCACGACGCTCGCCTTCACCGTTTTGCCGGAAGACCGGCAGATCGCTTCGCTCCAGCTGCCGATGGCCTTTGCGGGCGAAGCCAACCTGACCGGCGACGCGGCGGCGGCGGGTGCACGACTGCTCTTCACCGGGCAAACGGCGACCCCGGCGCCCGCGCCCGCACCCGCCGAAGAAACCACGCCCGATGCGGCTGACGCCGTGACGCCGCGCAGCAAGGCGCTGCGCGTTGTGCTGGCGATGCTGCTGTTGCTGCTTTTGGCGGCGCTGATCTGCATCGCGCTCTTCCACAAGCAGGTGGCCGGGTGGCTTGCGCCGCTGCGCAAAAAAGCGAAACCCGTGTGGGCAAAAGGGAAAACCGCGCTGCACGACACCGCTGAACGTCTGCACCTGCCCGAACGCCTCCACACCCTGCGCATAGCAGCGGCATCCAAAGGCCACGCCGCACAGCTGTTCTTGCAACAAAAAGCAACCCGCCCCGTCCCCAAAAAAAATCCCGCAACCTCGGCACAACACATCGAAAAGCACATCAAAGAATCTGGGGAAAATGCGACGCGGCAGTTGCCGAAGCCGCCCCCGCAGGCGCGTGCGGCTGTGATTGCATCTTCTGCACCTGCAAACACGGCGGCCGTGGGCGCGGCCATTGCAGCGGCTGCGGTGGAAGCGGCGGAAACAGCCGCAGAGCTTGCGCCGGAGCGCATTGCCGTTTCCTCGCTGGCCGGGGTGGAGCTGATCCCCGCCGAAAGCGCGGGTTCGCTGGTGGAAACCGTTTCGATGGACGGCCTGTTGCCCGCCGCAGAGGACGCGGCAGAAGAGCCGCCGGAGGAAATGGCGGCCATGAACGCGTTCTTTTTGGGCAAACGGCAATCCGTGCCGCCGTCGTTTGGGTTCACCACCGTCGGTCTGCGCAACCGCGAACACCTGTTGGGCGTCGCCCCCGGCGCGGGTGCGCCCGCACCTCTGTTTGTACCCAATCCGCGCGGGCAGGTGTTTTCGCTTTCCGCCGCCGGGAACCTCTATCTGCACATTGATTATTTTGCGCCGCCGAGCTTCGTCGTGCATTCCGTGCTGAGCAACGTGTGCCTGGAACACGTGTTCCGCCTGGAAGACGCACAGGGGCGGCCGCTGCGTGCGGAGGACGTGCGTAACCGAAAAATCCTGGCAATTCTGCCGGCGCATACGGCAAAAACAGCGGACGGTTATTATGAAGTCATTGAAAAAGGCAGCCTGTTGATCGGCGCGATATGATAAATTTGGGAGGTTCCACGATGGCTGCTGTATTTACGGATCCCTTGCGTTTTCAAGACCCTGCCCAGCAGGACGACGCGGCGCGGCTGCTCGCCCTGCTGGGGGGCGACCCTGCGCTGCTTGCCCTGTTGCAAGCGCGTCTGCACAATTTGCAACGCGCCTGTTTCACCGCCGAGGCGTTGCCCGCCTGGGCGATGGCGTTCTTCCCTTTGGGCGAAGACTGCGCCGCCCTGCTCCGCTTGGAACGGCAACCTGGCGGCGTTTGGAACAACGACCTGCGCGTGGCCGATATGGCGGCCTACCGCCAGCAGGGGCTGGAACTGCCCCTGGAATCCACCTTTGGCAACCAGAGCATGTTCGCCAAGTGGGCGTGCATCGATGAGCGCTTCCTCAAGGCCTTCCGCAGCGCCGCGCTGCTGGTTTGCCTGGATGACAGCAGCCGCTTCCTCTGCCGGGTGGAACAGACGCACCGCCCCCTGGCGGAAGCGGTGCTGGCCGATATTTTTTGCAACGCCCTGCCCCAGCAGCACCGGCGCTTTGTGACCGCCGTGGCCGGCACAGGCCGCTTGGCGGCGGAGGGCTTCCGCTACACAATCACGGCGGGTGGGGAAGCCCCCCTGCCGCAAGACAGCGAAAACTTCCGGGGCGCGGCGGTGGATTTTTTGCCGGAACCGCCGCTGCTCGATTTACGCTTCCCCCACCTGAGCTTTGCCCAGCGGACGGTGCGCAGCCTGCTCGGGCGGCTTGATCTCCCTTTTTTGGTGAGCATGTGGAACGCCGCCGAACGGGTGGTGGTGGAAACCATCGGCGCAGCGGAAGCCGCCCAAGCGCAGGATATTGTCACCTGGCAAATGCTGCGCAAAAACTTCAGCAACCGCCGCTTCCCCATCACAGAAGCGGAACACACGCAGCTGCAACGGCGGGTGCGGGAATTCCACCAGCGGGAAGGGAACTAGCGATGCGACTGGCTAAAAGGCATACCCCGTGAATCCAAAAATGCCGTTGGCGTGAAGACAAACGGCTCTTGTGGGTAATGTTTGGTATTCCCGGTAATCAGGCAAGCGTCTGCGCTTTTGGCTGTATCATAAAAAACACGGTCATCCTCATCAATCATAGCATCCGTGCTTGGGGTAGGCGTAATCTTTTCCCCGTGCTGCAAAACGGCTGCAAGCAATATTTCTGCATCATTCCTCGGAATACGCAAGCGTGGCCTTAGCAAAACATCATGGTATTCCGCGAAAATATCCGCACTGAAAACCAAAGACAATCCCCCGGTAAAAAACAGCTGATATATTTTCGCCGGGTTGCCCGTGGGTGAAAGCAACGCCGACACAAGGATATTTGTATCAAGAACAACACGGCGCATGTTCATATGCCTAACCCACGCGCTTTTCGCTCCGCACGTGCCGCTGCAATTTCTGCATCTATTTCTTCCGGGGTCATTTTGTCTGTGCCGTTCTGCACGGATAATTGCCATATGCGCTCAGTGGCTGTCATTGCATCCAGCAGGGAAACTTCTTTTCGCTCATCCGCATTGATCGCAACTTCAAAGGGTATCTTTTTTTGCCTAACCGCTTGCCTAACAAAAACGGTGATCGCAGTAGTCAGGTTCATGCCTAACGCATTGAATATTTGATCCGCTTCGTCCTTCAAAGCACGATCCATCCGTATGCTCAAATTGGTTGTTTCAGCCATTTGTTCCACTCCTATCTTTGGGATTGATTGAATTATAGCATAATATCCGTGCAATGTCAACCCGTTGCACGGATATTATTGTGCTTCGCACAACATTTTATGCCTTGTGTTTCAAACCGTCCCCAAAAACAGCGCCCGCGCCCGCTCCTGCTGCCCGCTGAGCCACAGCCAGCCGTAGAGGCATTCCAGCGCCGTGGCCATGCTGTATTCTTCCTTGGTGCAGCTGCG
>JAITNG010000190.1 GCA_031290595.1 Oscillospiraceae bacterium | reverse complement strand
ACGATGAGTCCGTTCCAGCACGGCGAGGTTTTCGTCACCGATGACGGAACCGAAACCGACCTGGATCTGGGGCATTACGAGCGCTTCATCGATGAGCGGCTCAATGTGAATTCCAACATCACCACGGGCAAGGTCTATTGGAACGTGCTGCAAAAGGAGCGCCGGGGCGAATACCTGGGCGAAACCGTGCAGGTGATCCCGCACATCACCGATGAAATCAAGGCGCGTATCTATAACGCGGCGGATCTGAGCGACAGCGAGGTCAACATCGTGGAAATCGGCGGCACGGTGGGCGATATGGAATCCCAGCCGTTCCTGGAATCCATCCGCCAGGTTGCGCGGGATAAAGGCAGTGACAACTGCCTGTTCATCCACGTGACGCTGCTGCCCTATGTGCCGGGCAGCGAGGAATACAAGACCAAGCCCACGCAGCACAGCGTCAAAGAACTGCTCTCCATCGGCATCCAGCCGGATATTCTGGTGTGCCGCTGCGATCAGCCGATGGAGCCTTCCATGCGGCAAAAAATCGCGCTGTTCTGCAACGTGACGGCGGAATGCGTGGTGGATAACGTCAACGTCAGCACGCTCTATGAAGCGCCGTTGATGCTGGAGAAAAACCGGCTGGCCGATATTGCCTGCAAGCGGCTCGGCTTGCCGCAGGTGCAGCCCGATTTGTGCGAATGGGAAGCGATGGTGCGGGGCATCCACGCGTGCCAGGATGAAGTCACTATCGGCCTGGTGGGCAAATACGTCAAGCTGCACGACGCGTATCTTTCCGTGGCGGAATCCCTCTTCCACGGCGGCATCTTCAACGGGGTCAAGGTGCGGATTGAATGGATCGATTCAGAGGAGCTGGAAAAGAAGCCGGAGGCCGAAACGGACGCGCTGTTCGCCCGGCTGGACGGCATCCTGGTGCCGGGCGGCTTTGGCCAGCGCGGCATTGAGGGGAAAATCACCGCCATCACCTATGCGCGCAGGCACCGCGTGCCGTTCCTGGGCGTTTGCCTGGGGATGCAGCTGGCGGTGATCGAGTTCGCCCGGAACGTGCTGGGTTTACGCGATGCGGATTCCGGCGAATTCAACCGCAATTCGGCGCACAGGGTCATTGATTTGATGGAATACCAAAAAACCGTGGTGGATATGGGCGGCACAATGCGGCTGGGCAAATACCCCTGCAATGTGACGGAAAACAGCAGGATGATGGAAGCCTACGGCACCACAAGCATCAGCGAGCGCCACCGCCACCGCTACGAATTCAACAACGAATACCGCGAGCAGGTGATCTGCCACGGGATGCGCCTGACCGGCCTTTCGCCGGACGGGCTGTTGGTCGAAGCCGTTGAACTGGAGGATCACCCCTGGTTTGTGGCGGTGCAATACCACCCGGAATTCCAATCCCGCCCCAACCGTCCGCACCCGCTGTTCCGCGAATTCATACGCGCAGCCAAAGCGGGGAACGAGCAACTGCGGATCGGGTAGGGGGAGCTGAGGGGCGAGCATTGATGTGCCAGGTTGATCAAGGCTCCCCACGCACCTGGACACGGCACGCCGTGTCCCTACAAACCGGGATCAAATACTGCCGACATTTGTATTTTCATGAACCTTTGTAGGGACACGGCGTGCCGTGTCCAGGTACCTAACAAAACACGGCACCCCTTGATAGTTCAATGAAAACTATAAAAACACACATGAAAGAAGGACTGACCATGCATCCTATCCTCCAATCCAACTGGATCAAGTTCCCCGAATCCCTTGGCGAAGCCACCGCAGAATTTTTGCTTTCGTTCCCCCTGGCGGAAGCCCCCGTTTCCGCGACGCTCCAGGCCACGGCGCTGGGCATTTATGCCGCGCAGCTCAACGGCCAAAAGGTGGGCGGCGAGGTGCTGGCGCCGGGCTGGACGAACTTCCGCAAGCGCCTGCAATACCAAACCTATGATGTAACTTCGCTGCTTGCCCCCGGTGGGGAGAATACCCTGGCCATCGCGGTCGGCAGGGGCTGGCGGATGCAAGCCCGGGAACAGGACTGGGTGCAGCCGGCGCTGGGCGGGAAGGAAACCGCGCTCATCGCCGCACTGGAACTCCGCTTTGCCGATGGCAGCACCCGCACCTATAACACCGATTCCGCCTGGCGCTGCCGCGAGGGCAAGACCCGCATGAGCAACATCTATAACGGCGAAACCTATGACGCTGGCTTTGTGGATAGCTATCTGCGCCCGGTCGAGGTGCTGAAAAAATACCCCAAGGAAATTTTGATCCCCCTGGAAGGCGAACGCATTGTGGAAGTGGAACGCCTCCCGGTGCAAAAAATATTCACCACCCCGGAAGGGGAAGTTGTGCTGGATTTTGGGCAGAATATGACCGGCTATGTGGAGTTCAAAATTGAGGGCGCGGCGGGCAAGACCGGGACGCTCCGCCATGCGGAGATCCTGGACGCCGCCGGGAACTTTTACACCGAAAACCTGCGCGGCGCGGCGGAAGAAATCCGCTTCATCTGCGACGGCAACGCGCAGACCTATAAACCGACGTTCAGCTTCCAGGGCTTCCGCTATGTGCAGCCAAAGGATTGGCCGTGCGAAGTGCGCCCCGAAGACTTCACCGCCATCGTCGTGCATTCCGAAATGAAGCGAACCGGCTTTTTTGAATGCTCCGAGCCGCTGGTCAACCAGCTCTTCCACAACATCGTCTGGGGCCAGAAGGGGAACTTTTTGGATGTGCCGACCGATTGCCCGCAGCGCGACGAGCGCCTGGGATGGACGGGCGACGCGCAAGTCTTCTGCCGCACGGCGAGCTATCTGTTTGATTGCGAGCGCTTCTTCAAAAAGTGGCTGGCCGACCTTGCCAGCGAACAGTTCGCCAACGGCGGCGTGCCGCACGTGATCCCCCGGATGGGCTGGGATGGCGACAGCTCCACCGGCTGGGCGGACGCCGCAGTGATTTGCCCCTGGCAGATGTACCTCACCTTCGGCGATAAAGCGAACCTGCACCGCCAGTTCGCTTCCATGCGCGGCTGGGTGGATTATATGATCGACCGCAGCGAAGACGGGCTTTGGAACAGTGAAGGCCACTTCAGCGATTGGCTGCACCTGGAAGACCTCAGCCATGACCCGCATGAACTGCAACTGAAGTTTTACCTCCAAAACGCCTATTTGGCGTATTCAACCGCTTTGCTGATCAAAGCCGGCACAGCGCTGGGCATCCCGGTGGAAACCTATCAGGCGCAATTGCAGCAAACCAAGGAAGCCTTTGTGCGCACGTTTATCCGGGATGGCAAGGTGCTGTATAACACACAGACCACCTGCGCAATTGCGCTTTATTTTGACCTGGCAGGGGACGCCAAAGAAAGCATTGCGGCGCAGCTGGCCGGTTTGGTGCGCACGGCGGGGCATTTGACCACTGGCTTTTTAGGTACGCCCTATCTGCTCCATGCCTTGAGCAGCAACGGTTACACAGAGCTGGCCTACGACCTGCTGCTGCGCCGCGAATTCCCCTCCTGGCTCTACCCCGTGACGCAGGGCGCGACGACCATCTGGGAACGCTGGGATGGCCAAAGACCCGACGGCAGTTTCCAGAACGTCGGCATGAATTCCTTCAACCACTATGCCTACGGCGCAATCGGCGATTGGCTGTTTGGCGTTGCGGCGGGGATCCAAACGGACGAAAGCACGCCGGGGTTCCGGCACATCCTCTTTGCGCCGCAGCCCGATGCGCGGCTGGAACACCTCAGCGCAGCCATCGAAACGCGCTTTGGCCGTGTGGAATCCGGCTGGAAGCGCAGCGGCGGCACGGTGATTTATAACTTCACGGTGCCGGAAGGCTGCACCGCCACGGCGCACCTGGGCGGCAGGGCAATCCAGCTCGCGCCCGGCAAGGTGAGCTTGACAATCGACGCCGATTAACAAATGAACGAAGAACCATGAACGATTTTTCTTTGCGCAGCCAACGCAAGAGCCTCGCCGTCCTCCTCCGTTGCGGGGGGTGGGCGGCGCTTTGCGCGGCCGGTGGCTTTGCGGGGCTGCTGGCCGTGCTGCTGCGCGCCTGGCTGCGCGGGCTGCCCTTCACCGATTTGGAATTCGTCGCCCAAATGCCCTGGGGGCTGTTGGCTGGCGCGGCGCTGGGCGCGTGGCTGCTGTTGGCCGTGCTTTGCCTGGTTTGGGAAAGCGCCCGCCCCGTGGCCTGGGGTCTGCTGGCTTTTTATATGGCGTTTGCTTTCGTGCTGGCGGTCACGACGGACGCAAACATCTATTTTTCGCTGGGGCTGTGCGTCCCGCTGTTTTTGATTGTCAACTGGTTCGCAAAGGGAATCCCCGACGCAACCCCCCTCATTAAGCAATCGCGCATTCACGACTATCGCTTGTCCCTCGCAGCCCTGGCGTTGCTTTTTTTGCTGATGACCGCCATATTGGCCTATGCATCCATTCTGCGCTACAAAACCTACAACGCCACCAGCTTTGATCTTGGCCTTTTTGGCCAGATGTTTGCCTCCATGCGCCGCAGCGGCCACGCCTTCACCACGTTGGAGCGCAACCGTCTGCTGACCCATTTTGGGGTGCATTTTTCGCCGTTTTATTATGTGCTGCTGCCGTTTTATCTGCTCGTCCCCCGGGTGGAAACCCTGCTGGTGCTCCAGGCGGCGGCGGTGAGCGCGGGGCTGTTTGCGGTGCGTGCCATCGCAAAGCAGTGCTTCGGCCTCTCCCCGCGCTGCATTGCGGCGGCTTGCTTGCTCTATTTTTTGCACCCGGCGTTCGGCTACGGCTGCATCTACGATTTCCACGAGAACAAGTTCCTTGCGCCGCTGTTGCTCTGGGCATTTTATTGCGTTATGCGCGGGCGCATGGCGCCGCTGCTGGCGCTTTCGGTTCTGGTGCTTTCGGTCAAAGAGGATGCTGCCGTTTACGTCGCTGTGCTGGCAATTTATATGCTGATTTCGATGCGCGGCCATGCGGAAGGCAAAAAAAAGACAGCAAAAACCGCGCTGCTGCTGCTGGCGCTGAGCGTCGCCTGGTTCTTCGCCGCCGCTGCGGTCGTGCGGCATTATGGCGACGGCGTGATGGTCAGCCGCCTACGCAACTACTTTTTGCCGGAAGGCGACGCGCACGGCTTTGGGGATGTTTTGCGGGTGTTCGTTTCGGATGCAGGTTATGTCCTCCGCGAGGTGTTTACGCAGGAAAAAGTGGAATTTTTGCTGTGGATGCTCCTCCCCCTGGGCTTTGCGCCGCTGCTGCAAAAGCGCAACGCCGCCTGGGTGCTGCTGCTGCCCGTGGTCGCGGTCAACCTGCTTTCCAACTATACGTTCCAGTATTCCATGGGTTTCCAGTATGCCTACGGCACGGCGGCGCTTGCGCTTGCCCTGGCGCTGGTGACGCTGGGCGAACACAGCGCGGCTTTGCGGCGGCGGTTGCTGCTCTTTGCCGTCTGCGCGTCGCTGCTCTGCGCCGCACCGCTGTTTTTGGGGCGCGTGCAGACGTACCGCGACGAATGGCAGACCGGGGCGGCGGACTTCCGCGCCGTGGACGCGGCCTTGGCGGCGCTCCCGCCGGAGGCGGAGATCACCGCCACCACCTGGTTCACGCCGCACATGGCGCAGCGCGAAGCCCCGCTCTATCTTTACCCCAACTTTTACGCCCCCCAGCGTGTGACGGAATACCTGCTCTGCCGCGAAAGCGATTATGCCGATGCGCCGGATATGCAGGAATTCCTGGAAGAAAACTATATTTTTATGCGCGAGGTCGGCTTTTTGCGGATATACCGCGCCATTTGGATTTAGATTGGAGAAGTATGATGTCATCCATTGAAGAAACCACCGAACTGCATTTGGATTTCAGCAAGCTGACGCGCCTGGGCGGGCAGGAGGTTATCCCCGTGGCGTTGCAGGACGCCCGCACCAAGGAGGTGCTGCTGATCGCCTACACCAACGAAGAGGCGCTGCGCGAAACGCTGCGCCTGCGCCGGGTGGTGCTGTGGTCCACCAGCCGCAACCGGCTCTGGGATAAGGGCAGCGAGGAATCCGGCAACCGCTTTGCAGTGGAAGAAATCCGCGTCAACTGCGAGCAAAATTCCCTGGTGTATTTCGTTACGCCGGAACAGGGCGGCATCTGCCACACAAAAACCCCCGGGGGCGAAAACCGCAACTGCTACTACCGCAAGCTGGATTTTGCCACCGGGGGGCTGGTGCTTTTGCCGGGGGGAAATTAATACTTATCCATGCTCTCCACGCCCAGCACGAATACGGTTGCGCCGCCGACTGCCACGTCGGCGGGGAGTTCATCTGCGCGCAGGTTGTTGCCGTAGGCGCCTGTGGAAGGCACCGCGTGGGTTCTGGTTTGTGAAAATTTGTTGATGAGGGATTTTGCCAGCTCCACTTTGTTGTCTTCCACGCCGATGAGGAAGGTGGTGTTGCCCACCATCAAAAATCCCCCGTTGGTTGAAAGCCGCGTGACGGTGAATTTTTCTTTCGTCAGGGCGGATGCGACGACGGTGCTGTCGTCGTTGTTCACGATGGCCATAATCAGTTTCACGTTGGTGCACTCCTTTTTTTATAGATTGGGCAGAAGCATCCGCTGGCTGCGGGCGTCCAGCGCCTTGAGGTCGGGGATCTCGTAGCGGTTATCGTTGGCGTCCTTGATCAGCACGCGGCCGTCATAGAGCATCTTGACGTTGGCGATGTGGTTGCGGATCTCGAAGGTATATTCCCCCCGGTCGGTTGCCACCGTCCACATCCAGATTTTAAAATTATCGCTCATCTTGATGAAGCGGGTGATGCGGGGGATCATGTAATATTCCCGCAGACTGTTTTCCAGCACAACGCGGCTGTCGGGCATAATGTGCGAAAGATCGCGCACAATGGCCTGTTCAATGCCTTCGCTATCGAGCAGGGTGATGAATTTATCCAACCCGCTGATGGGGAACAGGCGGCGCGGTTCCAGCCCGGTGAGCGTTTCACCCGTGTGGAAGAACTCCACATCCACCAAGATGCCGTCATTGTCCGTGATCCTTGCTTCATGGGCGTCAATATAGCGCAAAGCCATTGTTCATGCACCCCTTTCTAAATAAAATCAACCCAACTCCAGCTGCGCCACAGGCGCCTAAAAATTTTCGGTTTTGCGTTGGGTTTCGGCTTCTTCGGCCATGGTTTGGATTTGCACGAGCTTGTAGTATTTGCCTTTCAGCTCCATGAGTTCCTGCGGGGAACCGAATTCGATGATCTCGCCTTTATCCACCACAATGATCTTGTTGGCCTTGCGCAGGGTCGAAAGGCGGTGCGCGATCATGAGGGTGGTGCGGCCGCGGATCAGCCGCTCAATGGCCTGTTGGATCAGGTGTTCGGTTTCGCTATCCACGGCGGCGGTGGCTTCATCCAGGATGAGGATGCTGGGGTTTTTTAGCACGGCGCGGGCGATGCTCACGCGCTGCTTTTCGCCGCCGGAAAGCCCGACGCCCCGCTCGCCGAGCATGGTGTCATATGCATCCGGCAGCCGTGCGATGAAGCCGTGGGCGTTGGCCACCTCTGCGGCGGAAAGCACCTGTTCCACATGCACCTTGCCAGCGCCGTAGGCGATGTTGTTGAACACAGAATCCTTGAACATCAAGGGTTCTTGTTGCACGTAGCCAATTTGGCCGCGGTAATACTGCATGTCGATTTCTTTTAGGTTCTGCCCGTCAATGAAGATTTCGCCGTCATAGTCGTCATAATAGCGCATCAGCAGGTTGATCAGGGTGGATTTGCCCGAACCTGTGGTGCCGACGATGCCGATGGTATCGCCGGGTTCAATGAGCAGGTTGACGTTGCTCAACACCTTCTTGGAACGGTCGAAGGAGAAGTTGACGGCCTGGAATTCGATGCGGCCTTCCAGGCGTTCCAGCGTGTCGCCCTTGCCAAAGTCGTGTTCCGGCTCCGCATCAAGAATATCGAGGATTTTTTCGACCGAGGCGAGGGTGTTCTGGTAGCTGTCGTTGAGCGTCGCGAAAAAGTTCACCGGGCCGTAGAACTGGCCGGCATAAGTGATGAAGGTCACCAAAAGACCGGCTGAGAGCAGACCCGCCTGCACCCTGCCGCCGCCCACCGCCCAGATGATGGGCGTGCCGCAGGCGACGAGGAAGCCGACGACGTGGCTGTAGGCGGTGGAAATCTTCGCGACCCCGCGGTCTTCGTGGAACCATTCTTCACAGTAATGCTTGAACTTTTGGATGGCGCTGTCTTCGTTGGTGAAGGCTTTGATCACCCGCACGCCGGGGATCGTATCGGCCAAAAGGGAGGAGATGGCGGAACCGCGCCGCCAGATCCGGCGGTATTTGGGGGATATTTTTTTGCCGAAGATGCGGCTGCCAAAGACCACCAGCGGCACCGGCGCAAGGGAAACGACGGAAAGCAGCGGGCTGCGGACGAACATGATGATGATCAGCCCGATGAGCAAAAAGCCCTGGGTCACGGCCTCCTGACTGATGCGCAAAATGAAGCCCTGGAGGTTGGCGGTATCGGAATTGACACGGTTGATGACCGAGCCGGTGGAGGTTTTATCATAGAAACTCATGGGCAAAAACTGCGCCTTGGCATAAATATCGTTCTTCATATCCACAATCATGCGGTCGCCCACCACGCGCAGCAGGTAGCTGCGGAACGCGGCGACCAGCCATTGCAGGAAGATGACGCTCAGCAGGAGGAACACCACCTGCCCCAAACCCAGCGTGAAGCCGAGCACCTGGGTGTTGCCCTGGGCGGCCAGGACGCCGTCCACCATCCGCCCGGTGATGTCGGGCGGGATCA
>JAITNG010000123.1 GCA_031290595.1 Oscillospiraceae bacterium | reverse complement strand
CAAAACACCGCATCCCTGTCGTGCACAAGTCCACAAATCCATCCAAACGCTTGCACAAGTTCCGCGACCCTCCGTTCTCTTTGCTCGACTTCCTTTAACAACGCTGTGTGGCCACTCCCTGAAAATTCCTCCCTTGCTATTTACATGGTGGTGTGTTATAATGTGAATGGTTTTCTTTTCTGGCGTTAAATGCCAAATTTGCACAATTTTAATCAAAGGGAGGTACAGGCAAACATGAAACTATCGTTTTCGACCATCGGCTGCCCTGAACTCAGCTGGCAAGATACGGTTGCGCTTGCCAAGGATAGCGGTTTCCAGGGTATCGAACTGCGGGGGATTCAGCAAATCCCGGTGGAGGAGGTTCTACAGGCATTGGAGCGCTTGCGCACCGGGCGTTTGGAAATTGCCTGCATCTCCACCAACACCAACATGCGCACCGCGCCCGAAGCGGGGTTGGCGGAAGCCCGGCTGGCGATTGAAATCGCCGCGCAGCTCCATGCGCCCTATGTGCGCGTCCTGAGCGGGCGGGGCGACCCGACCACACCGGCGGTGGAAGCCGCGGCGGAGAACCTTCCGGCGGCTTTGGCAAGCGAACTCCCGGATCTGCTGCGCCTTGCGGAGCGCTGCGGCGTCACCCTGCTGGTGGAAACCAACGGGGTTTTTGCCGACACAAAACGCCTTGCGCAGCTGCTCGGCACCCTGCAAAGCGACCACGTGGGCGCACTGTGGGATATTCACCACACCTACCGTTACGGCGGGGAATCCCCTGCGCAGACGGTGGAAAACCTGGGTTCCTACATCAAACATGTGCATTGCAAGGATTCCTTGCTGGTGGACGGCAATGTGCAATATTGCCTGATGGGGGAAGGCGACGTGCCGTTGGATAAGTTCTTCCAGGCGCTGCACTCCATCCGTTACGAGGGTTTTATCAGTTATGAATGGATGCGCCTCAATTCGCCCGCGCTGGAAGATTACGGCGTGGCGTTCCCGCGCTTTGTGGATTTCATGCAGCCGTATTTGCATCGGCAGCGCCAGAAGACACAAGTCCGGCTCTATGACAACGAAACCAAAACCGGGCAGTTCATCTGGCCGAAAGGCACCCTGATCAATTTGACTTTACCCGAAATTTTGGCGACCGTGGCCGATACCTTCCCCGACCAAAACGCGCTGGTTACAGATACGGCCACATGGACATACAAGGAATTCCAGGAAGAAACCGACCGCGTGGGGCGGGCGCTCATCGCCCTGGGGGTGCGCGCACACGACCATGTGGCCATTTGGGCGCCCAATATTGCGGAATATTTTTTCACCTTCTGGGCCTGCGCCAGCATCGGCGCAACGATGGTCACGATGAACACCGCCTACAAAATCCGTGAGGCGGAATACCTGCTGCGCCACGCCGATATTCATACGCTGATCATGGCCAAGGGCTTCAAGGATTCCGACTATGCGGCCACCATGCAGGAACTTTGCCCGGAACTGCACACGCATGACGCTGCAAAGAAGCTCTACACAAAGGCGCTGCCCTTCCTGCGCAACATCGTCACCATCGGGTTCGATATGCCCGGCGCGCACGCCTGGGAACAGTTCCTTGAAATGCGCAGGGATGTGCCGGAAGAAGCGTTGCAGGCACGCCTGGCCGCCGTCACCAAAGACGATGTGGTCAATATTCAATATACCTCCGGCACGACGGGCTTCCCCAAGGGCGTGATGCTCACCCATGCCAACGTCGTCAACACCTCCAAATGCTTCGGCGATGTGATGGATCTTTCCACCGCTGACCGTATGATTATCATGCTGCCCATGTTCCACGCCTTTGCGCTGGTGGATTCCATGCTGGTGGCGATGACCCACGGCACGGCCATGCACTTGATGGCGGCGTTTTCACCCGTAAAGGTGCTTGAACGCGTGCAAGCGGATAGGATCACCGTCATGCACGGCGTACCCACCATGTTCCACGCGCTGCTGACGCACCCCGCGAGCGCAACAACGGATTTCAGTTCCCTGCGCACGGGCGCATCGGGCGGGAGCAGCGCACCGCCGCTGCTGTTTGAAAAGCTCAGGACGCAATGGGGCTTCCCCGAATTGATGACCGGCTACGGGCAAACGGAATCGGGCGCAGTCTTAACCCTGACCACGCGCAACGAAACCATTGAAACCCTTGCCACCACCGTGGGGCGTGCGCTGCCCGGCGTGGAATGTAAGATCATCAACCCCGAAACCGGCGAGGATCTGCCCGATGGCATGGACGGCGAATTCGTCGCCCGGGGCTACAACGTGATGCAGGGGTACTACAAATCCCCCGAAGCCACCGCCGCCGCCATTGAAGAAGACGGCTGGCTGCACACAGGCGACATAGCGCAACGCGACGCCGAGGGGAACTTTAAAATCACCGGGCGGATCAAAGACATGATCATCCGCGGCGGCGAAAACCTCTTCCCCAAGGAACTGGAGGATTTCTTCTTCGATCACCCCAAGGTGTTTGATGTGCAGGTTGTGGGCGTCCCCGACCCGCAATACGGCGAAGAGGTCTGTGCTTTCGTGATCCCCGCGCCGGGTCAAACCGTCACCGAAGAGGAGCTAAAGGAATACGCCCTTGCGCACATTGCCAAGGAAAAAGTGCCGCGCTATATACGCTTCGTCAACGAGTTTCCCCTCAATGCTTCCGGCAAGATCATGAAATACAAGCTGCGGGCGCAGGCCGTGCAGGAACTGGGGCTTTCCAAAAACTAAAGTAATAATATGAAATGAGGTTCCCAATGAGTACCAAAAAAGAATATACAGGCAAAAAAGGACTGGATGTGATCAGCCGCGAACGCTTCGGTTTGCAACGCAAAATCGTAGCGAATATGACGACTGATTCCTGGCGGAACATCCCGCATTCTTCCGGCATTTATGAGCCGGACGCCACCAACCTGCTGGCCGAATTCAAACGCTTGCGCGGTCTGCCCGGCTGGGAGGGCATCAGCCTGAACAGCGTGATGCTTTATGCCATGACCCAGGGGCTAACCGCCTGCCCGGCCATGAACGCGCACATCAGCTTCAAGCGCCGCACCGTCACCGGCATCATTGAACAATATGCCGACGTCAACATATCCATGCCCATGATGCTGCCCGACGGCGCCATGATGACCATCAACGTCCACAACTGCGAACGCATGAACCTGCGCGAATTCCAGGAATACATCGGCGACGTGCGCCGTCGCATGGAAAAAACCAACATGGATGACGCGCTCTTTGAAGTGGCATTCGATAACACCATGCAGGAACTCAAGCGTCTGCGTTTGGTCAAGGTGGTGCTGCGCCTGCTCGGCACCAAAATCGGGGCGGGCGAAATCCACAAGCTCAAGGGCGCGGAGAAAAAAGCATACAAGGCTTTGCCCGGCACGGAGCGCCTGACCAAGGAAGACATTGAGCAAGGGACTTCTCTCTTTTCCAACGTCGGTTCGGTCTACCGTGGTGGCAACTACCTTGCGCCCGCCATGCTGGAAGTGATCCCCCCGCAAGTGGTCGCGTTTGCCCTGAGCAGCGCCGTCGAAAAGCCCGGCGTCGTCACCCACGCGGATGGCAGCAAGACCATTGAACCGCGCACCTTCCTGCCCTTCGGCTTCGCCATTGACCACCGCGCCCTGGATTTTGGTGACTGTATGCCCTTCCTCAACCGTATGGATGACATTTTTGCCCACCCGGAGCAGATCGAAGCCTGGTTGAAAACACCCACAGTTTCGTAGCATTGCACAATTTTCGATAGTCTGCATTGTGCAGTATTACCAGAATCCGAACGGCTTTTGCGAATGAATCGGCGTGGTTCACTGTAGAATCGCCGCCAAATGTTGGCACATTGCACAAAAAATGCTTATTGCATTTGTGCAATGTGCCTTGACTTTTTCAGAAAAACGTGTATACTATAGATGTACCCCAAACAAGAAAGGAGGAATCGAAATGATCGACAAGGTATTGCTGCAAGAGGAGCGCAAGCTACTCGGCGAAATCCAGGCACAGCGTGGCATGAACTGGCGCAAGTTCGGCAAGCTGGTGCGGCTCAACGCACTCGTCCGCACCATCACGCAGGAACAGGACAGCAACAATTTCCAGCTGTAAGCATCCCCCAAAAAACAAAATAAAGGAGCGACGCCCATGCAACGCCGGAAAAATAGCCCGGCAAACCAACGGCCGCAACCTTCGGGAAAAAGAATTCCCCTGGTTGCGGCCGTTTTGCGGGTTGTAATGGGGGTTGGTTGGGATTATTGGGGAGATGTTCCTACTTGGGTTGGTTTTGTGCTGATTCTGTTCCGCATCGAAAGGCGACCTCGCTGCGCTCCGCGCCACCACCCCGCCGCTGCGCGGCACCCCTCCCCGTGAGGGGAATTGTCACACGAACCCAACGGCTCCGGAAATTCCCCTCCGTGGGAGGGGTGGCGCGGAGCGCAGCGAGGTCGGCTTTCGATGCGCAATCGTATTATTTGCTTTACGCAAGGTGTATTTTAAAACCCTGTGCGGACACAGCAAAATTTTGACCTGATTTTCACATTTTCAGTTGCATTGCGGCCAATTCTGTGTTATGCTAGTGTAAAAAATTGAATGCTTGCATTCCAGGAGGATTTTTTGCCATGCCAACTGTTTATTCGCCGCAGGAATTGACTGCGCACGCCAAAACGCTTTTTGCTGAAGAACGCGCCATTGACCGGCTGGAAGGCTGGTTCCTTGCCCGGGAAGCCGCCCGCACGGCGGATGAAACCGGCGCCGCCGGGGAACCCCCGCTTTTGCGTGCGGCGCAGGAACTGCGCGCCATGCTGCGCGAGCTGCCGCTTTCGCTTTCGCCCAACGCAGTGTTTGCAGGCACCCAGCGCGACGCTTTTGCCCGCAGCTATGCCCTCATCAACCCGGAATTCCGCGTGGAAACGTTTTCCGGCTACTGCGACCCCACCGCCGTCTTTGGCGATGTTGCGCCCGGCGGCGCGTTGACGGCGGAGCGCATCGAAGACCTGCGCAACTACACCCGCCAGGGGGCGTATGTGCAGGAGCTTTCCGCCGTCTATGCCGCGCACGAGCGTTCCATGCGGGAAGTCACGTTCTTCGTCGAACAGGTGACCGGGCATTTGATCCCCGACTTTCGCTGGGTTTTGCGCCATGGCGTAAATGCCCTGATCAATGAAATCAAAAACAAGCCAACGTCAGAACAAGACAGCGAAAATTTTCAGGCGATGCAGCTTGCTTTGGAAGGCGCGGTGGAACTGGCCGGGCGTTACGCTGCGCTGGCACGCGCACAGGCCGCAGCGGCGCAGAACCCCGCCCAAAAGCAGCATTTCACCAACCTTGCGGCGACCCTGCAAAAGGTGCCGGCAGAGCCAGCGAGCAGTCTGTTTGAAGCCATCCAGAGCTTTATGCTGCTTTGGCAGGCGATGTGTTTGGAACAGGCGCCGAATCCCTTTGCTTTTTCGGTGGGCAATGCCGACCGCATCTTTGAACCCTTCCGCGCCCAAAGCGGCGAAAGCCGGGAGGAGGCCGCCGCGCTGTTCCGGCACTTTTTGGTGTTCTTCAACGTGGCCGACCGCAGCTGGGCAATTTCGCAAAACATCCTCCTGGGCGGGCGCGACGTTGCGGGCAACGACCTGACCAACGCCAGCACCTATGCGCTGCTGGATGCATACTACGACATGAACCTGCCCCAGCCGATCCTCAGCGTGAAGCTGCACAAAAATACGCCGCCGGAATTCTACCGCGAGATGGGGCGCTTCTTCTTCACCCCCGGGGTGCTGACGCCCTCGCTGTTCCAGGATGACGCGCTGTTCGCCCTGCTTGGGCAGGATGTGGATGCGGCGGATCTGCCGGACATCGCCGTGGCGGGCTGCCAGGAGCCGCTCATCATGGGCAAAGACAACGGGAACACCACCAACAGCTGGCTCAACCTGCCCAAGGTGCTGGAACTGACGCTCAACGGCGGAAAATCCCTGCTGACGGGCGAAACGCTCCTGGATGTGATCCCGTCCAATGCAGATTTCAACGAAGCCCCCGGCGCACCATTGAAAAATATTCGCGCGTACTTTTATGAAAATCTGGAACGCATTCTGGATGAAATGGCGGAGGCCGCCAACGGGGTTTCCGCCGCGTTGAGCCACCTGCCGGTGCCGTTCCTTTCCGCCTTCATGGGCGGTGCGCAAAGCGGCGTCGATCTGCGCGACACCCGCCGCCAGGGGACGAAATACAACGGCAGCGGCTGCCTGATCCACGGCCTTTCGGTGCTGGCGGATAGCTTTGTGGCCATTGACCACCTGCTGCGCGAGCGCCCGCAGGACGCCGGGCGGCTGCTGGCGGCGCTGCAAACCGATTTTGCGCAGGATCAGGAACTGCACCAATACCTTGCGGCCTGCCCCAAGTTTGGCAACCACATTGCCGAAGTGGATTCCGAAGCCGCCGCCATCGCCCAAAAAGTTTCCGATATGCTCCGTGCGCGTAAAAATTACCTTGGCAACCCCTTCCGGCCGGATTGGAGTACGCCTTCCACCCACCTGCTCTACGGCTACTGGGTGGGCGCAACGCCCGACGGCCGCCGCGCCCGGCAGGAACTCAACTACGGCGTCGATCCCCTCTTTGGCGAAGCCGAGATGGGGCTGGGGCTGCGCGTGCTTTCCACATTGCAGCTGCCCTTCGGGAGCTTCCGCGGCGGCTACGCCTCCCACCTGGGCGTCGATCCGCGCTACTTCCCCGCGCCGGAATACCCCGAAAAGGGCGAGCAGTTTTTCACCAACGTGATTGAACCGCTGTTCTTCCCGGAAGGCGCAGGTATCCCGCCGTTCTATCTCTACGTAAACATCACCACGCCGGAAACGCTGCGTAAAGTCCTCAAGAATCCCAAGAAATACGCGCCCAGCGGGGTTTACATCGTGCGCATCCACGGCACGTTCGTCAATTTCCTTGATCTTTCGCCCGCCATCCAGGAAGACATTATTCTGCGGCTGGACCCGGCCAGCGCAGCGCTGGCGACGGTTGAGGAAAATGGTTGACATTTCTTTGTTTCTTTGCTATAATAATATCAAAGAAAACGCACAACATGCAATTGAGGTGATACATTATGTTACAGCCCATTAGAATCAGTCAATCTATGCCCCGCAAGCGCATTGCTGTTTCACAAAAGCGGCAGATTACCATTCCTATCGACTTCTACAATGCCATTGGCGTGGGGAGTGAGGTGGAATGCTTCGTGCGCGATAACGCCCTGGTGATACGCCCCGTGCGTGAGGAAAGTGGCGCTTTTGATGAAGAAATCCTTGCGGATTTGATTTCGCAAGGATTTGCAGGTGCGGCGTTGTTGGCGAAATTCAAGGAAACCCGGAAACAAATTCGCCCGGCAGTGGAGCTTCTGCTGGGCGAAGCAGCGCTTGCAGCTGACGGCAACACGCCCGGCGCAAGCTACGCCGATGTGTTTGGAACAGGGGAGGATGCATGAGAGAACTCATCATCCTGCCCGGAGCGGCACGTTACCTGAAAAAGCTGAAAGACAAAGCCCTCAAGGCTGCATTCCAGCGGGAAATTGACGCTATCCTGGAGGATCCGACGATCGGCGAGGCCAAAACCGGTGACTTGGCGGGCGTATTTTGCCGTGATATTTATCACCAGAAGACCAATTACGAGCTGGCCTATACGCTGATTGAGAAGGATGACAAGGTGCTGGTGATTATTCTCGCCGGCACCCGTGAAAATTTTTATGAGGAACTCAAGCGATACATCAAAAACCGCTGAACGGCAAAAATTCCCGCACTTGACTTTTTCCCCAAAAAATGCGATAATAGGGGTAATCGAACTTCCCTCTCAAAAGAAAGGAGATGACCCCATGGCAACAGAACAGGGAACAAAAGAAGAACGCGTGCAGAGCCTTGCAGCGCTTTGCGCCGAAAAGAACAGCATTGACCCGGCGCTCTATCCTCTCCACAACGTCCAGCGCGGCTTGCGGGATAAAGACGGCAACGGCGTCAAGGCGGGGCTGACCAAGATTTCCACCATCGTTTCTTCCACCATGGTGGATGGGCAGAAGCAATCCTGCCCCGGAGTGCTGCGCTACCGGGGGATTGACATCAAGGAAATCACGGGCGGGTTCCTTACGGCCTCCCGCTTCGGTTTTGAAGAAGTGGCGTATCTGCTGCTCTTCGGCGATTTGCCGGCTCCCGCGCAACTGGAAGACTTCCAAAGCACCCTGGCCGAAATGCGCCATCTGCCGCCCCATTTTGTGCGCGATGTGATCATGAAAGCCCCCCGGCAGGATATGATGAACGTCCTTTCGCGCAGCGTGCTGACCCTTGCGGCCTACGACCGGCAGTGCGACGATACTTCCGTGCTGAACGTGCTGCGCCAGAGCCTACAGCTCATCAGTGTGTTCCCCCTGCTGGCCATCTATGGCTACCACAGCTACAACCACTATGAATGCGACGACAGCCTGTATATCCACAAGCCCGACCCCGGCATTTCCTGCGCTGAAAACACGCTGCGCCTGTTGCGGCCGGATAAGAACTATTCCGCGCTCGAAGCGAAAATCCTTGACCTTGCCCTGGTGCTGCACATGGAACACGGCGGCGGCAACAACTCCACCTTCACCACCCATGTGGTTTCGTCTTCCGGCACCGATACCTATTCCGTCATCGCCTCCGCCCTGGGGAGCCTCAAAGGCCCCAAGCACGGCGGGGCGAACATCAAAGTGGTGCAGATGTTTGACGACCTCCGCCAAACGGTGCGCGATTTGCAGGATGAAGACGAGGTTTCCGCCTACCTGACCGCTTTGCTTGAAAAACAGGCCTTTGACCACAAGGGCTTGATCTATGGCATGGGGCACGCGGTGTATTCCATCAGCGACCCCCGTGCGGATATTTTTAAGAGCTTCACCGAACAACTGGCCACCGAAAAGAACTGCAAGGAAGAATTCGACCTCTATTCGATGGTGGAACGCCTTGCCCCCCGGATCATTGGCCAGCGGCGGCGCATCTATAAGGGCGTAAGCGCCAACGTCGATTTTTATTCCGGCTTTGTCTATCGTATTTTGGGCATCCCGGCGGAGCTTTTCACCCCCATGTTCGCCATCGCCCGCATCGTCGGCTGGAGCGCCCACCGCCTGGAAGAGCTGATCAACCAGGATAAGATCATCCGCCCGGCCTACCAAAGCGTGATGGAAAACCGAAACTACACCGCCATGGGGGAGCGATAAGAAATGCCCAAACGCCTCTCACTTGTATTTTTTGCTGTGTTTTTCGCTGTGTTGATTTTGGGTGGCTGTGCGCCTAAGGCGGATCCATTGGTTGTGCCGTTATCGTCAGAGCCTACAACAAGCCAGGCTGCGCCAACTATAGACCCGCCAACAGCTACAATAGGCCAGTCTGCACCGGCAACAAACCCACCGGCAACTGCGCCACAGGCGACAAGCTCGCCACAGGCGCAGACAACATTAAATATTAGCAAGACCGTCATGGTCACCATCCCGGAGGGCTATACCTTTTACCAGGTCGCGGCGCTCCTGGAAACCAAGGGGGTTTGTTCCGCCCAGGCGTTTTACGCCGCTGCGCAGAGCTATAGCGTCAACTCTTTCACCGTCAGGAGCGACCCCAACCGCTGCTATAAGATGGAGGGCTACCTCTTCCCGGATACCTACGAATTCTTTCGCAACGCACAGGCGAAGGATGTGCTGGTGAAGATCCTGAACAACTACTACCAAAAATCCGGGCTGCCGGGGGATGATACGCTGATTTTGGCCTCCCTGATTGAGCGCGAAGCCCGCAGCGCGGAACACCAGGCGAAGGTTTCCGCCGTGTTCCACAACCGCCTGGCCAAGGGGATGAAGCTCGAAGCCGACTGCACGATCCTCTATGTGGAACAGCACATCAAGCCCAACGCCCTGGTCAGCGACCCGGGGCGTTTTGCGGCGCTCTATAACACCTACAAATGCGCGGCGCTGCCCGCCGGGCCGATTTGCAGCCCCGGCCGGGCGGCCATCGCAGCGGCAAAGAACCCCGCCGCCGGGATGGAGGGCTACTACTATTACTTTTTTGGCAACGACAACACCAACCACTACTCCAAAACCCTGGAAGAACACGAAGCGCAAATGCAGCAATACGGGGTGCAGTATTAGATGCTAGATAGTAGATTTTAGATGGTAGATATTGGTGACCATCCGAAATTGTGCTGTTTGGCTTTAAAATATGCCTTGCATCATCCCATCCAAAAATCTAAAACTATGGAGGCGCGCAATGTATAACCTGAATTTTGACCCGAACCGTCCGCTGGATCTTGTGCTGCTTGGCCGCGTGGCCATCGATTTCAACCCTGTGGATTACTTCCAGACCCTGGTGGAAAGCACGACGTTCAAAAAATACCTCGGCGGCTCCCCGGCCAACATTGCCGTGGGGCTGGGCAGGCTGGGCAAACGCTGCGGCTTCTTCGCCCGGGTTTCGGACGACCGCTTCGGTGAATACGCCATTTCCGAATTCACCCGCGAAGGGGTGGATACCAGCCGCATCCGCCGCTGCGAACACGGCGAAAAAATCGGCCTGACCTTCACCGAAATCCTCAGCCGGGAAGAGAGCAGCATCCTGATGTATCGCAACAACATCGCCGACCTTGCCCTGGAGCCGGGGGACATCGACGAAGACTACATCAAGAGCGCCAAAGCGCTGCTGATTTCCGGCACGGCGCTGGCGGCCAGCCCTTCGCGCGAAGCCGCCTTCAAGGCCGTCGCCCTGGCGCAAAAGACCAACACCCCCATCGTCTTCGATATTGATTACCGCCCCTATAACTGGATCAGCAACGACGAAATCGCCCTGTGCTACGCCCGCGTGGCGGAAGCCGCCGATGTGATTCTGGGCAGCCGCGAGGAATATGACCTGACCGAAGCGCTGCTGGGGCCGCCCAAGAGCAACGAGGAATCCGCCGCCTATTGGCAGACGCAAAACGCCAAAATCGTGGTGATCAAGCACGGCAAAAAGGGTTCCACCGCCTATGCGGGCGGCGAGAGCTTTTCGATTAAGCCCTTCCCCATCAACGCCCTGAAATCCTTCGGCGGCGGCGACGGCTACGCCTCTTCCTTCCTCTTCGGCCTGTTTGAGGGCTGGGAACTGATCGACTGCCTGGAACTCGGCAGCGCCTCCGCATCGCTGCTGGTGGGCGCGCACGGGTGCAGCTGCTTCATGCCAACGCTCCCGGAAGTGCAAGCCTACATCGCCAAATGCAAAGCAGAATACGGCGAAATGGTCGCGCGGGATTTTAAATTGTAAGTCAAACTGTTGCTCATAATTGGACCTGCGCTGAAATGCTATCAGCGCAGGTTTTTTGTTAAGCGTAAGGTGATGGTTAATGCTGTTCTTCATCTGAAAGCCAACCGTGCTGCGCTCTGCGCCACCTCCCCGGCCCGGGGCGGGGGCCCCCCCCCGGGGGGGGGGCGGGGCACCGCCGGGAAGGGGTGTGGTAATTACCACCCG
>JAITNG010000090.1 GCA_031290595.1 Oscillospiraceae bacterium | reverse complement strand
GGTCAACAATTACCCTCGTAGGCTTCTCGGTTACAAGTCCGCCAACGAGATGGCTGCCTGATTCTTTCCCATTTATGAACTGGTTGTTAATCTTGGGCAATTTAACTTGCAATTTGCAGGTGCGCTCCCAAAAAATCACGGCGCTTGCTTTTTGGCGGGATGTGTGCTATACTACATACTGTACTATTTTTGTTAAGTGAGCGGGGGCAAAATCTTTGGATGTGTTTTTGCTATGGGTCGCCGCAATATTGGCCGCCCTCGCGGCTGTGTGCGCTTTGCTGGCGCTGCGCCGGTTGAAGGCAGCCGACGCAAAAAACCAGGGCGGCGGCACGGCGGAAAGCGCGGCGCTGGCGCAACAGGTGCAGGCGCTGCACGGGCAGTTGAACGCGCAGCGGGCGCTGCTGGAAGCCCTCGGCCAGGCGCAGCGGCAGGAATTCAGCAACAGCCGCACGGAACAGGAGCGTCTGCTCCGCGCCCAGCGGGAAGAAAGCGCCCACCGCCTGGAAGCCATCGAACGCCAGTTGCGGCAATCGCTGCTGGAGCTGACGCGGCAGCAGCAGGATTCCTTGCAGAAAATCCAGGATAGCAACGGCGCAAAGCTCGAAGAAATGCGCCGCACGGTGGATGAGCGGCTGCAAAAGACGCTCGACGCACGGCTGACGGAATCCTTCAAGCGCGTGAGCGAAAGCCTGGAAAACGTGCAGCGTGGGCTGGGCGAGATGCAGAGCCTTGCAACGGACGTGGGCGGGCTGAAAAAGGCGCTGACGAACGTCAAAGTGCGCGGCACATTCGGCGAAGTGCAGCTGGAGCGCATCCTGGCGCAGATGCTGCCGGGGCAATACGAAAGCAACATCGCCACACGGCCGGGGAGCGCCGAACGGGTGGAATTCGCCCTGCGGCTCCCGGGCAAAGAGGACGGACAAAACGTATGGCTGCCCATGGATTCCAAGTTTCCCCAGGAAGATTACGACCGTCTGCTCGCGGGCTACGACGCGGGGGATAAAGCGCAGATTGACCTGGCGCGCAAAGCGCTGACGCTGCGGCTGCGGGGGTTCGCCAAAGAAATCGGTGCAAAATATATCGACCCGCCCAACACGACCGATTTTGCGATTCTGTTCCTCCCCACCGAAGGGCTGTATGCCGAAGTGGTGCAGAACACGGAGCTGTTTGAAAGCCTCCAGCGGGAATATAAAATCACCGTCACCGGGCCGACGACCCTTTCCGCCTTCCTCAACGCGCTGCAAATGGGGTTCAAGACCCTGGCAATCGAAAAGCGGTCGGTGGAAGTCTGGCAGGTGCTGGGCGCGGTGAAGACGGAATTTGAAACATTTTCGCTGGCGCTGAGCAGCGCACAGAAGAAATTACGCGCTGCGGATGAAGAAATCGAAAAGCTGGTTGGCACCCGCACCAATGTGATGAACCGCAAGCTCCGCCAGGTGGAGCGTCTGCCCGAAGCCGAAGCCGAATTGCTGCTTGCAGACGCAGCAGAAGAAGAATAGCGTAAATACGCAAGGGGGGTGGCGTTGCATGATCGATTTACACTGCCACATCCTGCCCGGGATGGACGACGGCGCGGCGGATACGGAAGAAAGCCTCGGCATGGCAAGCCTCGCGGCGGAACAGGGCGTCGCCGCCATTTGCGCCACGCCCCATCTTTTGCCCGGTGAACAGATGCGCCCTCAAACTTTTTTTAGCGTGCGCGATGAACGCCTGCAACAATTGCAGGCCGCGTTGCAGCGCAGGGAAATTGCCGTCACGCTGCACCCCGGCGCGGAAGTTTACGTCAATGACGATATTTTTTATGCGGGCGATTTGCGCCCCGCCGCGCTGGGGGGCAGCCGCTTTTTGCTGGTGGAATTCGGCACGGGGATGCTGCCCGCGGCAAGGCTGCGGCAGTACCTGGAAGAGATCCGCAACCGCGGCCTGACGCCGGTGATCGCCCACGCGGAGCGCTACCGCTTCTTCCAGCGCAACGAAGACCTGCTCTATGAAATCAGTGAGGAGGGTACCTTGATCCAGGTCAATGCCGATAGCGTTGCGGGGTACGCCGAAACGGCGGAGTGCCGCCTGGCATACCGCCTGGTGCGCGAAGGCGTCGCCCACCTGCTGGCCACGGACGCCCACGGCATACGCCACCGCATCCCGGCAATGGCAACGCTGATCCGCCGCTTCCCGCCGGGGATCAGCACGGATACCATCCGCTACCTGACCGAAACCGCACCGCAAGCAATGCTAAAAAACAAATGGCCACCCCCCAGAATTTTTTGATGTGTTGGGGCAAAGACGATCAATTTTGATGAAGCGAAGTTGATTTTGATGAAGCAAATTTAACAGCGGCACAGCCGCCAAAAAGGGGAATTTTGGTATGGAGCAAGAGCAGAATTATGCGCCTGTGGAACCTTCGCGGAGCTATGCATCCGCCAACAGCGGGCTAGATGTGAAAAAACTGGATTATAGCCGCATCATCCGTGCGGTGTTGCGGCACGCGTGGATCATCTTCCTGGTGGCTGTGGCGCTTGGCAGCCTGATGTACTTCAATTCCAAGCAAAAGGCTTACGTGCGTTTCCGCACGCAGACCACGCTGGCGTTCACCATCATCACGTATACCCAGGTAGTCCACAACGAAGGGGAGGCCGATCAATACTTCACCAACGTCCCTTCGCGGAACTACTATGAAAAGGCGAACCTCGCCCGGCTTTCGCAGTTGCTCAAGGGCGACCGGGTGGTGGAACTGCTGCGCGACGCGATTTTGGAAAAGTATCACGTGGAATACACCACCGGCGAACTGCGCAGTGCGATTGAAATGGCGGGCACAGGCGACCCGGCGATCTTTATGCTTTCGGTCACGAAAAGCGGAGAAGAGGGACGGGATTTTTGCAACTATGCGCTGGATCGGCTGATTGCCATTTACCCGGATTATTTAAAAAACTTCCAAACCACGCTGGATATTGAGGTGGTGCGCCGCCCGGTGGCTGCCCAGATGGTGGATAACAGCGACGAATCCCGCAAATCCGCGCTCATGGGGCTTCTCATCGGCGGCGGCCTGACGGCGGGGCTGTTTGTGCTGCTGGAGCTTTCCAAGCACACCATCCGCAGCGGGCAGGATATACGCAACCAAACCGCCGAGCGGATGTTGGGCATGACGCCCTTCCAGCCGCAAAAGCGCCGGATGCGCCGCAAGGACGCCGACCGGGTGCCGCATATTTGCGATAAGCGCACCGTCAGCTTTGATTTCATCGAAAACGTCAAAGCGATCCGCACCAAACTTGAAAACGTCGCCGAATCCTGGAACGCCAAGGTGTTTGCCGTCACCAGCACGTTTGAAGGCGAAGGGAAGACCACGATTTCAATCAACCTGGCCTGTGCGCTGGCGCAGATGGGCAAAAACGTGCTGCTGATCGACTGCGATTTGCGCAAGCCCGCCGTTTGCAAGGGCATCGGGGTGCAGGATAGCGACGCCAGCGGCATTTTGCCCATTTTGAATTTTAAATCCACCTATGAAGAATCCGTCAAATATATTAAGCCCCTGCGCATTTTCATTCTGCCCACCGGCGGTTCCACCGATCACCCGCCGGAAAAGCTGAGTACCGAAGCCATGCGCGGCATCCTCCAAAAGGCGCGGGAAGAATTTGACTATGTGATCATCGATACGCCGCCCGCACGCGTTGTTTCGGATTGCATCACGATGGCGCCGCTGGTGGATGGCCTGATCTATGCGATCCGCTACGATTTTGCCCGGGTCAACCAGATCAACGAAACCCTGGATGAAATCAACAGCGCGGGCATCCGCGTGGTCGGTTCCGTCCTCACCATGGCCGCGCCGGAAAATCTTGTGCGCCGCAACGGCTACAGCTCCGCCTACCACCGCCCCGGCAAATATTACGGCGGTTACGGTTACGGCTATGGTTACAGCGCCGAAAGCCGCTACGGCCATTATGGCCGCTATGGCTACGGATACGGGCAAAACACGGGCGCAAGGCAACGGACGGAACGCCCGCCGGACGACGCGCAGGACGTGTAAGACAGGAGAACAACAAACGATGCGTTTAGAAAAAAGAATCTTCCTTTCGCCGCCCCACTGCAATGGGCAGGAACTGGAATACCTCCGCCAGGCGGTGGAAAGCAACTGGGTCGCGCCCGCAGGGCCGCACCTCCCCGCATTTGAACAGGAGCTTTGCACAGCGTTGGGCGGCGCCACCGAGCTGCACGGCGCGGCGTTAGTTTCCGGCACGGCGGCGATCCACCTGGGGCTGCGGTTGCTGGGCGTGCAGCCGGGCGACACTGTGTTTTGCTCCGATTTGACCTTTGCCGGGAGCGTGAACCCCGTGCTGTATGAAGGCGCAACGCCGGTGTTCATCGACAGCGAGGTTGGCGGCTGCAACATGGCCCCCGCGGCGCTGGCAAACGCCTTTGCCGCCGCCGCCGCGCACAACCGGCTGCCCAGGGCGGCAATCATCGTCGATCTTTATGGCCAAAGCGCCGCCTGGGGGCAACTGCTCCCCCTGTGCGCGCAATACGGCGTGCCGGTGCTGGAAGACGCGGCGGAGGCGCTGGGCGCAAGCTATGCCGGGCAGGCCTGCGGCACCTTCGGCGCAGTCGCCGCGTTTTCGTTCAACGGCAACAAGATCATCACCACATCCGGGGGCGGCATGTTGGTCACCGGGTCGACGGAAAGCGCTGAAAAGATCCGCTTTTGGGCAAGCCAATCCAAAGAACCCGCGCCCTATTACCTCCACCGGGAACTGGGGTTCAACTACCGCATGAGCAACCTTTGCGCCGGGGTGGGGCGTGCGCAGCTGCTGACGTTGCGCGAACACATCGCCCGGCGCGGGGAAATTTACGCATACTATAAAGAGGCCTTTGCGGGTCTGCCGTTGCAGATGCTGCCCGCCCCCGCCGGGAGCGAGCCGAACAACTGGCTGAGCATCGCTTTGCTGGAGCCGTCGAACGCCCCGCTGACGGCGCAGCAACTGGTGGACGCCCTGGAAGCCGACAACGTGGAAGCCCGCCGCGCATGGAACCCGATGCACTGCCAACCCGTGTTTGCGGGGTACGACTACCACACCGCCGAAGCGGGCGTGTGCGCATCAGAAGACTTTTTTGCCCGGGGCGTGTGCCTACCCTCCGGTTCCGGGATGGCGGAAGCCGAATTGGAAGCCGTGGCCACGCGGGTGCGCCGCTTGTTGGGCGGGCAAGATATACCAGCGAGGAGCAAGACATGAAACGCACTTTGCAAGAGGCGTTGGAACAGCTGCGGGGCGGGGACCCCACGGCTTGGGAAGAGGTGTTCCGCCACACAAATGCAGGGGCGTATTTTATCTGCAAGACCGTTTTTGCCAACCGGGAAGCCATTTTACAGGCGATGCGCACGTTCTACGTCACGCTGCTCGATGGTCTGCCCCCCGCCAAGGAACTGGGCGACGAAGCCACCTGCCGGGCGACCCTGGATGCGTGGCTGTTCAACATCTGCAAGCACCAACTCAAAGAAGAGAACCCTGAATGCTTCATTGCGCACGGCGAAGACGCCGCAAATGCCGAAAAATATTTTGCCAAGCCCGCCAACAGCGCAGAGGAACCCCAACCTGAAAACGGCACAGCCGCCAAAAAATGGATGCTGGAGATCCCCGCAGAGCAGCGGCTGCTTGTTTTGATGCGCTACGGAAGCGGCATGGAACCGGGCGCAATCGCCGAACTGCTGCGGTCGCCAGAAAGCTACGTCGGCGGGCAGCTCTGGCTGGCCGAAAGCGCCGAAAGCGCCTGCAACGCCGCCGCCTATTTGCGCAGCGGATACAAAGGCACCGCCGCCCTGAACGAGGAAACAACGCGCACGCTGCACGCATCGATCCGCGCAGGGCTGGCCGAACGCGCCACGGCGATGCAGCAATCGTTTGTGCCGGAGCCAGCCGAAGAGCTGTTGCCGGAAGCAATCGACGAAGCGGGCGGCTTGGATTTGGCGCGCATCCTGCGGATTATCGGCGCAGTCACCGCTGCGGTGGCGGTGCTGGCGTTTGCCGCCGTCGCCATCGTGACCAAAGACAAGCGGAACGATGCTTCAACGCCTTCGCAATCCTTTGATTTTGAGAACCCCTACCTTTCGCAACTGGATGACTACGTTTATTCTTACACAAAAGCGACCACCACCGAGCCGCCGCCGCTCCCGCCAACCTATATCATCATTTCGCAGGAACCGAACACCGTGCAGCCGCAGACCCAACCGCCGCAATCCACCACCCCCACGGATAGCACAACGCTGCCCACAACGCCCCCGCCCGCAAGCGAACCGCCCCCCACCCAGCCGCCGCTCACGCAACCCCCCACAACGCACACCACCGGCACAACGCCCTATAGCTACACAACCAAACCAACAACCCCACCGCCGACGCAGCCGCCCCCGGCGACGGACGACGACCCGGATTTGACGGTGGAGGAGTAGCGTGCGTGCCTGATAATACTGTTCCGTATTTAAAAGCCACTTTTGGCAAGGCGTATTTTAAAGCCCGGCGTGCCCGAGGCGCGCCCTACAAAAGTCCGGCCAAAGGCCGTTGGCGCTGTTCCCCTCTGTGATGCTTACAAAATGGAAAAGTTTGTTTTCCACCCCGGCGTGGCCATGCCGCGCCCTACTCCGATGGCGCCAGTGGCGCTGTTGTTGACCTGCCTTTTGCTGCTGGTCGGTTTTGTTGACAAAACGGCCACTGGCCGCATCCGA
>JAITNG010000114.1 GCA_031290595.1 Oscillospiraceae bacterium | reverse complement strand
GGTCAACAATTACCCTCGTAGGCTTCTCGGTTACAAGTCCGCCAACGAGATGGCTGCCTGATTCTTTCCCATTTATGAACTGGTTGTTAATCTTGGGCAATTTAACTTGCAATTTGCAATTTCCGCGCCTCCGCCCAACAAAACCCTTGCTTTCTTTCACAGGATGTAGTATAATAACAAATGAACCATAGGGTTTTTTTGAGGAAATAGAGAGAGGACGGTTCAGCTACATGAGAGAAGATTATGTGCCGAACGAAAAATATCGCAACATGTTCGGGGTGGAACGCAACGGATATGGCATGGAGCGGGTGGATCTTTATCTTGCGCAGCTGGAAGTTGCGTTCAAGAAGATCCGCGAGGATAACCGCGGCCTGAAGCGGGAGCTTGCCGAGGGCGGCGCCGCCCAGGGCGGGCTGATCGCGCCCCCGCAGCCGGAGTATGCGCCGCAGCCGGGCGAACACACGGCGGAACAGCAGGAGCTGTTCCAGCGCCTGCGTGCGCAGTTGGCTGAACAGCAGGGGCTCAGTGCGCAGCTCCATGCCCAGCTGGCCGAAGAAAGCGACCTGCGCCAGCGGCTGCAAAGCCAAACCGAAAGCCTGATGGGGCAGATCACCGCCCTGCGCGGCGAAGCGGACGAGCTGCGCCAGCACTTACGCGTGCAGCCGGGGGCGGCGCCTGTTGCGCCCGCCTATGCGGAAGCGCCGTATGACGATGAGGAAAAACAGCAGCTGATCGGCCGCGTGCTGGTCGAAGCGCGTTCCACGGCGGAAGAAACCATCCGCGCCGCGCGGCAGGAAGCGGACGTGATCCTGCGCAAGGCGCGCCAGCGGACGGAAGAACTCCGCGCCGAACAGGAACGCGTCTATACCCAGCTCCAGGGTGTGGCCTACGCGCTGCGCAACGTGCTGCGCGAAGGGTCGGATTCGGAAATCAATCGAGGTGAAGAGTTTGCCGTATCGTGAGGACGCCGCTCCGATTTCGGCGGAAGGCGTCGCCATCCTACAGGAAATTGACGCGCTGGCCGAGGATGTGCTTGGCACAGAGGAGGAAGGGGCGGGGGAAGGGCTTCCCCCGCCCGCATTCCCCCTTGCGGCGGCCAACCCGCGCCGCGTGCTACAGGTGCGGATTTTGACCAACGTGTTCTTTTATCTCTCGCTGGTTTTGGCGGTGTTGCTGGCGCTTTCGGTTCTGCTCAGCCAAACGGCGACGGGCGGGGTCGGGGGTCTTCGTTTTTTTATTGAACAAACCGACGCCATGGAACCGATGATCCGCCGGGGTTCGCTGCTAATCACGGTCAACCGCAAGCCGGAAGACATCCAAAAGGGCGACGTGATCAAATTTTATGCGATGGAAGGCCAGCCGGATTCCCGCCTGACGCGGGTGGTGGCGGAACGGCTCGAAAATTATAACCAGGGCGGCATGACCTTCTTCCGCACCATCCGCCCCGCCAAGGGCGCGGAGCCGGATAGCATCGCGGTCAACCAAACCAACATCTGCGGGGTCAAAGTGGCGGCGCTGCCCTATGCGGGGCATCTGGTTTCGCTGCTCAACGCATATGCCGCCGCATTCGCCGTGCTGGCCGCCGCGCTGTGCTGCGCCGCCGTGCTGCTGCGCAGGTGGCTGCGCGCAACCAAGAATGTAAAACGCAAGGGAAGAAAACGAAATGCGCAAAACACCGCAACAGCAGCCAACCCGGGATGAAGCCAGCGAAAAGTCTTCCGCTGAAAAATTGAAGGATGTTTTTGCCCTGCTCGGGCTGCTGCGCCGCCGGGCGGTGTTGGCCGTGCGTTTCCGTTACGGTCTGTTGCAGCTGCGGGCGCAAGCGACGCTGCTGCCGCTGCGCGGGAGCCGGTTTTGGCGGCGCATGGAACGTGTACGCAAGGTTGTGCAGGGCTTTGGGCGGCGCTTTCGCCTTTCGTGGGGGCTGGCGCTTTGCGCGGTGGTGATGGCGGCGACGGTGCTGCTTTCCGCCCTGGTGCATGGCGCGCCGGAGCTGCGCGGCCTGGAAGGCACGCCCCTCCCGGCGGAAAGCCTGTTGATGCTTGACCCCAACCGCAAGGATGAAACGATGCTCACCCCGGGCAACCTCTATGACCGGCCCGTTGCCGCCGTGCAGACGGGGACGCAGTCGCTGCTGCTCCGCGCCCGGCTGGAAGAAACCCTGCTGACCATCCGGCGCGATGAAAACGGCCTGGTGGTGGTGCCGATGCCCACGCGCGACCCCGGCGAAAACTATTCGCCCCGCACCGTGACCGAAGAAGCGGCGCTGCACCTGCTGGCCGAAGCGGGGCTTTGCCCCAAAGACGCCACCTGGGCGGCGGCCAAAGCGATGCAGCTGCCCCAAAGCAGACTTCCGGCAACGGCGCAGGATGCAAAAATCCTGGTGTTTGAAAAAAAGACCGTCGAAAACCCCATCGATTCTTCGATTGACCTTGCCAGCTTGTTGCCGGAGGATTGGGATCAGTTTGGCGTCAATAAAACAACCTATACCCACATGGGCTTTTATGACTGCGGCGGCGGGCAGTATCAGCCGCTCTATGTTGTGGTGGAGGAGCCGCCCAAGGGCAGTGCCGAAGACCCTGTGATCACCAAGATCAGCTACCAATTTTATGCCTGGGAT